>CAYSCF010000020.1:0-38094 GCA_964429305.1 uncultured Sandaracinaceae bacterium
GGGGTGTGGATCTGGCGCTCGCGCAGGCGATGCTCGGCGCCGAGAAGCGCGCGTTCGCCGGTGATCGCCAGGTGAGCGTGGAGGACGTGCAGCGCGCGGCGGCCGAGTACTTCGGCATCGGCCTGCGAGATCTGCGCAGCGAGCGTCGCCACCGCGCGATCGCGCTGCCGCGCATGGTCGCGATGTTCGTCTCGCGCGAGAAGCTCAAGCTGAGCTATCCCGACATCGGCATGCGCTTCGGCGGCAAGGACCACACGACCGTGATGAACGCGCACCGCCGCGTCGGCGCGATGGCGGAGACGGACGAGAACGTGAAGCGCGCGATCGAGTTCGTGACGCGCAAGCTCGGGCTGTGACGGCTCAGTTCGACGTGATGGGCGCGAGGTTTCGCGGGTAGCAGAGCTCGACGGTGCCGAGCGGGTTGCCGCTCGCGTCGGCGCCGCCGGCGACCATCACGATGCCGCCACCGATCTCCGCAGCTCCCACCTGCGAGCGTGGTGTCGCGAGGATGCCGGCGGCCGTCACCGAGAAGCCGGTCGCCGTGTCGAAGTGGACGCGATCGACGGACGGTGAGACCACGCCGGCCTCGTCGATGCCACCGATGACGAGCGTCTCGTAGTCGAGGGCGCCCATGTCGGAGCCGACCTGGTGCTCGATCGTGCGGAAGCGGGCACGCGGCGCGTCCGGCCACGTCGGACCGTTCACGACGGTGCAGCCCTCGTTCGTTCGGCAGTTCGAGAGCACCCAGCTCGTCGCCGAGATCGTCGACTCGTCCTCCGGATCCGTGCTGCCGAGCGCGACGAACGCTGCGACGTGGGCGCTGTCGGTCGTGACGAGCGGCGCGTAGCGCGCTTCTCCCATGGGTATGCCTGGAGGGCCGAACGGCGTGCCGGGATCGGTGCCGCGGATCGCGACCAGCTCGAAGAGCGGCTCGTTCGCCGCTTGTCCACCGACGACCAAGAGCTTGTTGCCGACGACGACGGCCGCCGGCCGGCGGCGCGCGTAGGTCAGTAGCCCACTCGTGGACGAGAGACCGTCCGCCGCGATCCACGTGATGTCGTGCGCCCCATCGAGGCCGTTCGATCCGCCGACGACCGCGATGCTGCCATCGACGAGCGCGACGACCGCCGAGTCGGGACCGGCACTCGCGGGAAGCGAGAACGGTGTCGAGACGCGATCCGCCGCCGCGACGCCCGGTGTAGCGTCGTAGACACCAGAGATCGTCGAGAAGAACGCGAACGACGTGGTCGAGAGCGGCACGGACGCGCCGAACCCGACGGCCGTCGGGAACGGATCGAGATTGGCCGGGCTCGAGGGATACGTGAGCTCGATCGGATCGAGACCCTGAAGCGCGGTCGTCGGGCTGCCGGCTTGGTCGATCGAGCCGCCGACGACGAGCACGTTCGCGCCGAGCGTGACGAGCTGCGGTGCGATGCGGGTCGGCACGAGCGTCGGCGTCGAGAGCTGCACGCAAGTGTTGGGCGCGGCGAGCACGATGTCGACGAAGCCGTACCCCGTCGGGATGAACTCCGGCGTCGAGCCGATGAACTTCGGCACCATTCCGGTCGTGCAGAGGGCGGTCACTTGGATCTGCGTCACGAGCCCGTAGCTCGGGATCTGCACGGCGAGGTCGCCGACGGCGTCGTTCGTGATCGTCCCGTTCTGCGTCAGGACTTGGTCGGTGCCTTGCGCGACATCGACGCGGATCGTTCCGTTCAAACACCCCATGAACGGGTTGAGCCCGCCGTGCTCCACCAAGTGGACGACGTAGTCCGGCCGCGACGTGTTGCCGCACGAGAGTGAGAAGAGCGCGAACAGCGAAAGGAGGAGGAAGCGCCGCACGCGCGCGCTTTACTGCGCGGGAGCGGGGCAGTAAAGGCGCTCGCGATGGCGCCCCGCCGCGTCGAGCTGGATGGAAACGCGCTGCCCGGCGTCGTCGCGGCCCTCGTGCGGGCCGGGCGATCGGTCGCGTGGCTGGATGGCGATGGCAGCCTGCCGCTCGGGCGTTTCAGCTACGTCGGCGTCGGCACGATGCGCGTGCTCGGCTCGTGGCGGCAGGTGCAAGCGGCGCTCGACGCGATGACGCCGGTCGGCGACGAGCCCTGGCCGCGGGCCACGATCGCGCTCGGCTACGACCTCGCTTGGTCGATGTCGATCGGGCTGCGAAAACCGCAGCTCCTGCCGCGCACGCCCGAGGGATGGCTGCTCGAGCACGATGCGATGCTCGTCGTCGATCACGAGCAGCACGAGGCGTGGACGCTCGGCGACTTCCCGCTGACGCTCGAGGCGCTGCCGCACGCGACGCTCGATCGCATCGAGGCCGAGCCGCGCGCGGTGCATCGCGATGCGATCGCGTCCGTGCTGGAAGACATCGCGCGCGGCGACGTCTATCAGGTGAACCTCGCGCGCCGCTTCACCGCGCATCTGGACGGAGACTCGCTCGCCCTCGCGCTCGCGATGCGCGAAGCGAGCCCGGTGCCGCTCGGCGCGTATCTGCGTGGACCGAACGGCGCGCTCGTCGCGCGCACGATGGAGCGCTTCCTCTCGTTCGATGCGCGCACGCGCCAGCTGGAGACGCGCCCCATCAAGGGCACGCGGTCGCGCGCTTCCGGACAGGACGACGCCGCCGCGCGCTCGCTTCTCGCCGACGAGAAGGAGCGCGCCGAGCACGCGATGATCGTCGACCTGATGCGCAACGACCTCGGCCGGCTCGCCGTGCCGGGCTCGGTGATCGTGCGCGAGCTCATGCGCGTCGAGCCTTACGCGCGTCTCTCTCACATGGTCTCGATCGTCGAGGCGCGCGCGAAGGACGAGCACACGCTCTCTTCGATCCTCGAAGCGACCTTTCCGCCCGGTAGCGTGACGGGCGCGCCGAAGCTCGCGGCGATCGAGCGCATCGAGGCCTACGAGCGCTTCGCGCGGGGCTTCTACACGGGCGCGATCGGGCACGTCGCGCGCGATGGATCGCTCTCGCTCGCGGTCTCGATCCGCACCGCGCAGATCCGCGACGGCGAGGTGACGTACTTCGCGGGTGGAGGCATCGTGGAGGCGAGCGATCCCGATCGCGAGGTCGACGAGACCGAGCTCAAGGCGAAGGTCCTCTACGACGCCGCCGAGATCCTCGCCGCTCGCCAGCATTGAAGGTTCGGCTCGGGCAGGCTACATGCCCGCCGTTCTCTGGCGTCGTCCAAGGGCAGGACAGCGGACTTTGGATCCGCGAATGCTGGTTCGAATCCAGCCGCCAGAAGTTGAAGAGAGCCGTTCGAACGAGCCCCTCGTGATCCGACGCGGGTTCGCTGCAGCGATGATCGGGGTGACGGCGGCGCTGCTCGTCGGCTTGAGCGCGACCTCGCTCTCGGACGCGATCGGTGGCAGCACCGGGCCCGCGATCCGCACGATGGGCATCTCCCTCGGCGGGATCGTCGGCGTCGCGATCGCGGCTGCGACGCTGCTCTTCTTCGCCAAGCATCGGCGCGCCGGATCGGCACTCTACGTCGCGGCGACGATCGCGTCCGTGCTCTTCCTCGCATGGGCCAGCCAGCGTGTCCCCGCGCGACCCACGCTCGTTCTCTCCGCTTCCGATCGCGAGCCGCTGCGCGAGTACCACGATGCGAGCGGCATGCGCGGCATCGAGCACCCGACGCTCGGCTTCCGACTGCCGCATCCCACGCTGGCGCTCGAGCCGTCGACGGAGATCGCGGACGAGATGCGCGCCGCGGCCGCGCCGGGCTGGACCGACGCGCACGAGATCTGGGCATTCGAGACGCGCGATCATGGCGTGAGCGTGATGATCGATCTCTCTCGCGCCGATCACGCCGATCACGCCTCGCTCGCGGCGTTCGATCGCGCGATCACCGGCCCGCTCGTCGCGGCCGGCCACACCGTCGAGCGTGGCGATGCCTCGGGTGACGACGGCTGCCTGCGCGAGCCGTTCACTGCGCAGCTCACCAATGGCGGCCGCGTCGACGGCGCGCTCTTCGTGCTCGACGAGGGCGCGCGCTCGCTACGCCTGGTGCTGACGGTCGTGAGCGATGGCACCGGCGACTGGCAGACCTGGGTGCGCGACGTGTCGCTCGGCTGCGAGCGCCTGCGCTAGATCCGGACGATCTCACGCTGTACGCGTACCCGACGCTCGAGATCCTGCGCCATCTCTTCGCCGTCGCGCGCGTAGCCGCCGACGCCGATCAAGCGGCCGTCGCTCGCGAAGACGTCGAGCCCTCGCGTCGTATCACCGCGCTTGCGATGCTCGATCCGCGTGATCTCGGAGTAGTGCAGATGCTTGAGCCCGAGCTGACGCGAGCGCCGAACGACACCGAGCGCGCGCAGCTCGAGCCGGTCGCCGAGGCTGCGCGCGGTCGAGAGCACCAGCAGCGGCGCGACGACGAGCGCGACGAAGCCGCCGACGAAGAGCATGCCGAGCTGTTCCATCGGCCGCTCGCCCGGCACCCGCAAGAACACGACCGCGAAGAGGAGGAGCGCGGCGCCCAGCACGAAGAGAGCGCCCGCGATGCCCATCCCCACGGCGACACCACGGCGGCTCACCCCGAACGACGAGTGGACCGGGCCATAGGTCGCTTCGATCTCCGGCTCCGTCACGGGCGGAGCGTTAGCACGCGCGCCCGCCCCGGCTGTGCAAGACTCGAAACGTGGCTTGGCTCGGGCGTGGCTCGTGGGCTGTCTTGGTGTGCCTCTGCGCGTGCACACCGACGGCCGCGCCGCGTCTCTTGCCGATTCCACACCAGAGCGCGGTCGTCGATCAGACGCTGCGCGTGGCGATCGACGTCGACAATCCCAGCGGCGTCCCGCTCGCGTATCGCTTCGAGGCCTCCGATCTCGTCGCGATCGACAGCGTCGCGACCATCGGTGGCTCGCCGACCGGAGCCGACTTCCGCTACACGCCGCTCTCGAGCCACGTGGGGACGCACGCGATCACGATCGTGCTCGCGGCGCCCGGCGGCGCCGAGTACGACCGACGTGATCTGATCGTCGACGTGATGGCGGCGGCCGACGCCGCGCCTGTGTTTCTCGAGCCGGGCGCCGGTGCGACGTTCGATCTCTCGCACGACCCATGCGTCTCGTTCGCCGTCGAGATCCGCGACGACGACAGCGTGACGGTCGATCTGAGCGCGCGCGTGCCGTTTCCCGACGGCGCGATGCTCGTGCCCACGGGCGACAAGAGCGCGACCTTCGACTGGTGCCCGACGCCCGATCAGATCGCGGCCTCGGCGCGCTGGACGATCGCGCTGCAGGCAGACGATCACGATCACCCACCGGTGCCGCACGACTTCGTCGCGGTTCTCCGCGCTGGCACGTCGATGAACTGTCCGGGCGCCGCACCCGTGATCACGCTCGTCTCGCCGCTGCCGGGCGCGAACGTCACGAGCAGCGCCGGCTACGACGTCACGATCACCGCGACCGACGATCGCGGGCTGCGCGACGCACCTCTGCTCTACTGGACGACGGAGCGACCGGTCGATCTCACGATGCCCGACGTGACGACCTTCGAGCAGGTCACGTTCGCTGCGATGGGCACGAGCTTCGTCGCGCACGTTCCTTCGCTCGGTCTCGCGCCGGGCGTCGACGGCACGATCTGGTTCACCGCGAGCGCGACGGACGACGACGACGCCACGGGCACCGCGTGCGATCACCGCACCGACTTGCTGCCGGTCGTCTCGTTCGTCGCCGTCGGCGGCACGGGTGGCGGCACGACGGTCGCGTGCGATCCGTGCGCGATGTCCGTCGAGTGCGCGAGCGGGATCTGCGTCCCGGCCGCGGGCGGCGCGCGTTGCCTCGATGCGTGCGGCGCGGCGGATGCGTGCGCGCACGGCAGCTGTGTTGCGGTGACCACCAGCGAGGGCGCGAGCATGCGCGCGTGCGGTGACGTGCACGCGGTGTGCGATCCGGTCCCGACCTGCGTCGACGACGCGCGCGAGGACGACGACTCGGCCCTGACGGCGCGCGCGCTCGCGTTCAGCGGAACGATGGCGCACGCGGCGGCGCAGATCTGCTCGGGCGACGACGACTTCTACCGGCTGACGCCGATGGCGATGGACCAGATCACGATCGGCATCGCGTTCACGAGCAGCGCGGGCGATCTCGATCTGCAGCTGCTCGATGCGAGCTCGACGATCCTCGGATCGAGCGCGGGCACGACCGACACCGAGAGCATCACCTACTGCGCGCGCGACGCGTCGGCGCTCATCGCGCGCGTGTTCGGCTACGACGGCGCGGCGAACGCGTACACCATCGACGTGACGCGCGCGGCCGGCGCCTGCTGCGTGGACGACGCGTTCGAGCCCGACGATTCGCAGGCCTCGGCGCGCGCGCTGCACGGCGCGAGCTTCGACGGAACGATCTGCCCGAACGACGACGACTGGATCGCGCTGACGACCGCCGGTGCGGCCGAGATCGTGATCGACATCCACTTCGACGTCGCGCGCGCCGACATCGATCTCGAGCTCGTCGGGCCGAGCGGAGCGGTGATCGCATCGAGCCTCGGCACGACCGGCACCGAGCACATCGACACGACCGTCTCGACCGCAGGCATCTACGCGATCCACGTGTTCTCGCTCGACGACACGATGTCGAACGACTACGCGGGCACCGCGACGACGACCGCGGTGACCACCTGCACGGCCACGCTCTCGTGCCCGACGCCGCAGGTGTGCGACTCGGGCCGCTGTCGGAGCGGCACGTGCACGACGAGCGCGATGTGCCCCGCGACGCATCTCTGTCCCGACGCGGGCCCAGGGACCGGCGCGAGCACGTGCGGCGCGATCTGCGCGCTGAATGCGGACTGTCGCTCGACCGAGGCGTGCAAGTGGTTCCCCGAGGGACGCGCGTGTGGCGTGCACGGATCGGCGGCGAACGGCGCGACGTGCACGAGCTTCGCCGACTGCGGTGGACAGCGTGCGTGTCTCGACTGGCCCGGCGGCTACTGTGCGCGCGCGCGATGCACGGCGGACTCCGACTGCGAGACGGGTACGTTCTGTACGGTGGTGGCCGGCACCAACGTGTGCGCGCTCGACTGCACGACCGACGCGACCCGCTGTCATGCGGGCCTGTCGTGCCGTTCGATCACGGGCGTCTCGGGCACGGCGCGGCACGTATGCGCGCCCTGATCGCGGCTGCGCTCCTGCTCGCGTGCAGTCCCACGAACGGGCGCGTGCCGCCGCGCGTGCCGCCGCCACGCATCACCGCGGTGCGCGCACCGACGCCGATCCTCCCGGGCACGATCCTCGACGTTCGTGGCCTCGGTCTCGATCGCGTCGGCACGCATGCGCAGCTCGTGGTGCGCGCACCCGAGGGAGAGTGGACGCTCGAGGCGAGCACGGGCCTCGCGTTCGGTGCGACCGACGCGATGATCGGCGGCCTCGGTGATGGCGCGCACGACGTGACGCTCGTCCTGCACGGCGATCTCGCGGACAGCGAGCCGTTCGCGACGTCTCTAGCGCTCTCGACCGGTCTGGCGCTCGTGCTCACCGCGGGCTTCACGGGCGACGCGCACTTCGAGGATGCGCTGGTTCTGCATGGCGCGGGCTTCACGACCGAGAGTGAAGGCGCCGTGAGCGCGCACGTGGTCGGCGGGTTCACGCCGAGGGCGGGGCCGCGCACGCCGATCGACGTCGTGATCCCGATGGCGCTCGCCGATGCCACCGCGCGCGATCGCGGCGTGCTCGTGCTCGGGACCGAGCTCGGCAGCCCGCAGCTGGTCGCAGGTGGGCTCGACGCCACGATCGCGTTGACCTCGACGCAGCCCTCGGGCCACGTGCGCACCACGGCGCCGGCCGCATTCGACGTGACGTTCGTGGGACCGGAGATCTTCGCGCTGGATCCGGACGTCGCCTCGATCGGTCGCATCGTGTCCGTGCGCGGCGCGGGCTTCCTCGGACGGCCCGATCGCGCGGACGAGACGACGCTGCTGCGCTTCGATGCCGTCTTCACGCCCGACGGTGGCGCAGCGACACCGTTCTCGATGGAGCTCGTGCCTTCGTGGGTCAGTGGCGCCGAGGTCGGGCTCGTCGTCGACACGCGCGTGCAGGACGGCGTGCTCGTCTCGTCGCTCTTCGGCGCGCAGCGCGGTGTGCTCCGCGGGACGGCGACTGCCGTCACGCTGCGAGGCACGAGCGAGCTCGACGGCATCGCGACGCCGGTCACGCTCACGCTCGGTGCGCCGACACAGGTCGTGCTCCTCCAATTCCTCTCGGGTTGGTACGACACGCTCACGCGCATGGGGCTCGCGGCCGCCGAAGCGCAGGTCGTCGCGGCGATCGCGCAGCGCATCGAATCCCTCTACGCGGGCCACGCGCTCGACGTGCGCACGACGCCGGTCACCGATTACGCGCCGGACGCATATGCCGTCGTCGAGATCGGTGGTCCCGATCCGAACGGCACCGGCTTGTTCGGCTACGACGCGGGCGCCGGCAAGGACGTGGGCAACCTCCGGCTCTTCGATCGGATCGGCGGAGCACACACCGTCGAACAGTCCGATGGATATCCGGGTTACGGAGGCGTGTTCGTGGAGTCGATGCTCTGGTGGTCGTCGCATCCCGAGCTCGACGGAGATCGTCCGAGCGGCGCGCCGCCGCCGGATCCGCTCTTCGACACCGTGTTCGATGCCGTGCGCGCCGAGCCCGCGACCTACGACGAGGCGATGGGTGTCGGCAGCAGCGATCGGGTCGCGCTCGTGGCGCACGCGATCCAGGCGTTCGGCAATCTCGTCGGCGAGACGGCGGCGCACGAGCTCGGTCACAGTCTCGGGCTCGCGCAGCCCTTCGGTGATCCGACCGTGTTCCACGATCCCGGCGACGGCGACGGCTGTCTGATGGACAATGGCATCGCGCGACCGCTCGGTGAGCGCATGGGCGAGCCTGGCAACACGGCGTCGCACTTCTGTTACGACGGGCCCGATTATCTGGATCTCATCCTCGCGATGGAATGACGACGATGCACCCTCACTACGTCGGCTCGCCGCTGCGGTCCCTACGGTCCGCGGGCTCTGCCCGCTCCCGTCCGGGCCCTCCGGGACGAGCACTCCTGTAGACACGTGCGCGACGACACCATCCGATCGCTGTTCGCGCGCCTCTTCGTCGCCATCGACGCGCCGGACGGAGGCGTGCCCGCGCGGACGACGGAGCTCGATCTCGAGCGCTATCGATCGGCGGAAGAGCTCGCGCGTGAAGAGGCGGTGCTCTTCCGGCGGCGCCCGATCGTCGTCGCGCACGCTTCTTTGCTGAAGGCGCACGGCGACTTCGTCAGCGACGAGATCGCGGGCACGCCCCTCTTGATCGTTCGCGACGTCGATCGCACCCGCGTGTTCCTCAACGCGTGTCGTCATCGCGGCGCACGACTGACGAACGAGCCCTGCGGCAAGGCGAAGCTGCTGACGTGCCCGTACCACGCGTGGTCGTACAAGCTCGACGGCTCGCTGATGCGCGTGCCCCACGACGAGGTCTTCGGTGGCGGTCTCGACAAGCGCACGCTCGGGCTGCTCGAGCTGCCCAGCGAGGTGCGTCACGGCTTCGTGTGGGCGTGCCACGATCCCAGCGCAGCGATCGACGTCGCCGCGTTCCTCGGGCCCACGCTGGAGGAAGACTGGACGTCGTTCGGCCTCGATCGCTACGTGATGCTCGGCGAGCGCGTGCACCGGCCGCGCGCGAACTGGAAGCTGATCGTGGACGCGTTCGCGGAGGGCTATCACCTCGCGTCGCTGCACAGCGGGAGCCTCGCGCGCTTCTTCCTCGAGACCGCGATCCTCGACGACTGCGCACCGCACGTGCGGCAGGTCGGAGCACGCAAGAGCCTGCGGGATGCGAGCGCGCGCGAGGCGCCCGACCTGCGGCGCGACACGACGGTGTTCTACGACGTGTTCCCGAACACCGTGCTCGTGTTCCATCCGAACTGGCTGACGGCGCTCACGATGATCCCCGAGGGCGTCGATCGCGCGCGCGTCGTGCACCGCATGCTCGCACCGGCTGGAACCGACGCTGCCGAGCTCGAGAAGAGCTTCACGCACATCGATGCGCAGGTGTTCGCGAAGGAAGACCTCGCGATCGCCGAGAGCATCCAGTCGACGCTCGCGAGCGGCGCGCTGCGCACGATGACGCTCGGCGGCATGGAAGAAGGCATGCGGCTCTTCCACGCCGCGCGCGATGCCGCGCTCAGGGACGGCTGATCTTTGCCGGAGTGCCCGGCAAGCCGGGCCGACACAATCATGTCGGGTCCGCTCCGCGGCCCACTCCTGCAACGATCGCCGCGCGCACGATCTCGTAGATCCCCGGATGGTTCTGCAGCTGGTGGTGCATCACACCGCCGAATCGCTCCGTCTCGATGGGGAATTGCATCGGCTCGTCCGCTCCGGCCCCTCTCGTCTGGGGGCTGCGCCCGCTTCCGTCCGTGTCCTCCGGGACGAGCACTCCTGTCGGCAATTCCCGCTCGGCGACGCCGAGGCCTTCACTGCTCGGCCGACGCACGAGCAGATCGCCGATCAGCTTTCCGAGCGGATGATCGACGTCCTGCGTGATCGTCGCCGAGACGAACGAGTAGGCGACGTTGGGCAAGAGCGGGATGTCCTTGCTACGCGGCGCATCGAGCGCGTCGGGATCCTTGCCGAGCCAGTCTTCGTCGACGAGCGATCCGTGCCGCAGATCCTTGATGCCTGCGCTGCGGCCTTCGATGATGCGCGCCGTCACGAGCGTGCCCGGCAGATCGATCGCCCCGAGCACCGTTCCCAGCACCGCGCCCAGCTTCGCCAGCGGCGCCCCGCGGTGCGGCGATCCGAGCGAGATGACGCGCTTCACGAGCGAGACCCAGCGCGCGCCTTGCTCGCTCCCGTAGTGACACGCGCTGCGCACGACGAGACCGCCCATGCTGTGCCCGATCAGGATCAGCTCTTCGATCGGGACGGGATACGCATCGACGAAGCGCTGGAGCTCGCGCGCGAGCAGCTGACCGTTCGACGAGACGTGGCGGCCCGTGTTGTAGCGGAGCCAGATCGGCGTGATGCCGAGGTCGCGCGCGAGCATGGAGCCGAAGGTGGCGCTCGGATCGCCGTGATAGCTCTTCGCTTCCAGCACCCACGACCACTCCGTCGTGCCCAGGCCGTGCACGAAGAGCGCGACGCGCGGAGACGGCTGCGGGATGGCGCTCGCGAGCGTCGCGCGATCGAGCGCGCCGAGATACACGTCGCCCGCGCGGAAGAGCATCCCGAGATCGAGGCCGTTGCCGTGCTCGTGGAGATAGTCGCCGAGCGCGGCGTTCACGAGGCCGAGACCGGCATCGCCGATCCACGTCGCCGTCTCGAGCACGTCGGAGCGCATCGGCACCGCCGGGATCAGCACCGGAGCTTCGCGGCCGGCGAAGCGTGCCTCGGCGACGTCGAGGCCCACGTCGGTCACGACTTCGACGGCGCGGTTCACGACCTTGATCGTGCCGAGCACGCCGCGCGTACCGACGCGCCGGATCGCATCGACCACTCGCGCGGGCTCGCGCACGGGCGGGATCACGTCGGTGACGCGCATCACGTTGCGCGCGGTCGACTCGTGGCCTTCGAAGGCGAGATCCACGGTCCGATCGACCGCGTCGTGCACCAGCTTCTTCAGACCACGCCAGCGCTTCATGGACCCAGAGCGTACACCCCAAAAGGAAACGGCCCGGATGCGCCAGGCATCCGAGCCGTTCGGTCGAGCTCGGCTCCGCTTCAGATCGCCGGGGTGCAGGCGCCCGTGTGCAGGACGCTCGTGCCGGCCTGCTGCGCGTAGCAGTAGTTGCCGTACGTCTGGCCGTTGCAGCCACAGACCTGGAGGAAGAGCGCCGGGCAGATCTGCGGGCGGGCCGTGCAGACGCCCGTCGCGTCGGCGAAGCCGCACATCGCCGCGTCCGTGAAGCTGCAGAACTGCGTCGCGGTGCACGTGTTGCCGAGGCGGCCACCGCACGCGACCGCATCCGGGACGCACGCGCAGACGCCGGGCGTGCCGTCGTAGTGCGAGCCGTTGATGCAGAGGCGCGTGTTCGGCGGGCAGGCCGGCGGCGCGACGGGCGTCGGCTGGCAGTACGACGGGCACGGCGCACGGATGCACTCGATGCGGTGGCACTCGCTGCCCGTCGGGCAACGATCGGCGGTCCCGCACTCCTGGCGGCACTCGCTGCCCGAGCAGGCGAGCGTGAGCGTGAAGGCGCCCGGCGCGTCCGAGTACTCTCGGACGACGACGAGGTACGTGCCCGCGCGGCTGACGCGGTGATCGATGTGCGAGTTCGTCGAGCCGCGGTAGTCGTCGTTGACCGCGAGCGGGCGCGCGCCGGTCCAGCTCGAGGCCGTCTGAGGACCGTAGAGCGCGATGACGGTGTCGGTGCCGTCGGTCGCCGACGCGTCGATCGCGACGTGCGCGTTCGCGCTGGCCGTGAAGAGCCACGCCGCGTACGCGCCGCTGGCGTAGTGACCATCGACGCTGTCGCCGTAGGCGATGGCGCCCTGGATCGCGAGGTGACGCGTGTACGAGTCCGCGGGCACATCGGAGTCGGCCAGGTCGGTGCCCTGGATCTCGCTCTCGAGGTTCCGGGTCTTGGCGCCGGCGGGGCTCTGCGTGCAGCCAACGATCGCCAGCACCGAAAGGAGAACGAGAGACGTCTTGTTCGGAGTCATGCCGACGCCTAGAGCAGTAGGCGTGCCACGCTCAACACCCCACGTTTGCGCACATTCACGCTGATCGGGGTGGCGACTGCAAGAGTCACCCGGCGCCGTGGCCGGAAACGGCGGTGGCCAGGGTCGCCTGCCCCAGGGGGCTATCCACGTGCTTCGGGCGGAAACTTCCCGGATTGGAGCACGGAAACGCCATCGATCGTCACGGTGGCTCGGCGTGTCAGCAGGGGAATCTCCACGTCCGAGTCCCAGCTCGCGCCGGTGACCTCGGGGCACGTGTGGCCGAGCGAGAGGTGGAAGCCGGGGAGCTTCAAGTCCTGGAGCAGTGCTCCGATCGGCGCGAGCACGCCGGTGTTCGTCCCGAAGCCGACCTGACCGACGCGGCGACCACCGTTCGATGCCTGGAGCGCGGCTTCGAGCCTTGCGCACGGCTCGCTCGCTCCGTCGAGCTTGGTGATCTCGCCCTTCTCGAACGTGATCTTCATGCGGATCGCGTTCGGTAGCTCGGTACCTTCCGGCAGCCAGAGTCCGCCGTCGGGAACGAGCGTTCCGTCGACACGCAGCGGCACGCCGAAGACCTCGCCTCCCGGCAGGTTCGTCCAGCCGGGCCCGTGCAGCACGCCACTCGCGACGACGACGCTCGCCTTCGGATCCATCGAGAGCTCGAGCTCACTGCCGAGGGGCGTCGTCGCAGTGATGACCGCCTTCGGCCCGAGCTTCTTGGCGAGCCACTGCGAGACGCGCTCGATCTCGGCGTAGTCGGCGCGCATGGCCTGGCTCATCATCGCGTTCGTGATGCCGATCATGTGGCCGTGACGGCGCTTGCCATCGCCGACCTCCACCATGCGCCGGCGCAGATCGACGGGTAGACCGCCCTCGATCGCCGAGACCAGGATCGAGACGTCCGCCGCGTCGACGTGCGCGACGAGCTTGCTCGTGTAGCGCGGATCGACGGCCTCGTTCGGAAGGACGACGAACGCCTCGACGCTCGCCCCGGCCACGGTCGCGGCGTCGAGCAGGGCCGCGCCGATCGCGGCGACCTCGCCGCGGTGCGTGACGATGACGACCTTCTCGCCCGGCTTCACGCCGAGGCACGTCACGATCGCGTTCTTCGCGCCCGCCGTGATCGCCGCATCGGGCGGTGGCGCGGAGATCTTCTGCCGCGGCACCAGGAGCTGGCCGCCCGACGGTGGTCGATCGCCCGATCGTGACGAGCTCATCGATGCCTTTTCATCGATAGGTGCAGCGCAGCTCGTAGTCGCAGAGCTGGTAGACGTCGCCTTCTTCGATGTGCTTCGTGTCGACGCGCCGGCCGTTGAACTCGATGCCGTTCGTGCTGCCGAGATCCTTCATGTAGAAGCCGCCGTTCTGGAAGATGATCGCTGCGTGACGGCGCGAGATGTTGCCGTCCTTGATGGGCAGATCGGCCGTCTTGTTGCCGCGACCGATGATGAACTCTTCCTTCTGCACCGGGTACTTCTGCCCGTTGAAGATCACGAAGAGCGAGGGCATCGCGCCCGTGTTCGCCATCATCGGCGCCTGCTGCTGCGGCATCGACGGCCGCAGCGGAGGCGGCTGACCGGCGCCGCTCTGCATGGCCGGAGGACGCTGCGTCGGCGGCGGCGGATACGACGAAGGACGCACCGGCGGCGCGTTGAAGCCCGAGTTGCTCGGAGGCGGCGCGCCGTAGCCGCTCGGCGCCGGATATCCACCTTGCTGCTGCGCCGGCGGCGCGCCGTACGGCGACGGCGCCGCGAACCCACCGGAAGAAGAGCGCGGAGGCGGCGCCGGATAGCCCGGCGTGCTCGGTGCCGACGCGCCGTACGCGGGCGGGGCCGGATAGCCTGCACGCACCGGCGGGCCCGGAGGCGCCGACGGAATCTGCGGCTGGCTCGGGATGCGGGGACGTCCCTGACCCGGGATCGGTGCGGGCGCCGGCTGCGCCGCAGGCATCGCGCCCGGCGTCGAGCGCATGCCCGGCGCGCCGGCCGCCGCTGCGGTGGCCGTCTGTCCGGTCGGCTCCGCGCGACCGCCGTAGTTGCGCGACCGCGCGTACTGACGCATCGCCTCGTTGACGAGGTAATCCACCGAGCACTCGAGCTCCTGGCTCATCTGCTCGAAGATTTCCCAGAGATAGTCGCGGCACTGGAACTGTCGCAGCGTCTTCTTGTTCTGGTCGTTCACGGCAAGCCCTCAGGCGAGTGGTTCATCATGACAGCCCTCAGTGGGCGGGTGCGGGCGCAGGCGCCGCGGGTGCAGGGGTCGCCGGTGCTGCATCGGTCGATGCCGCAGCCGCGCGCTGCATGATCGACGAGCTCGCCTCGCCGGCGATCGCACCGATCGTGGCGTGTGCCGCATCCCAGTGATCACCATGGGTCGCGGTGGTCGAGGTCGTCATCGCCTGGAGCGCCGGGAGATCGGCCATCGTGCCTCCCCGATCGAAGTAGAAGAGCGCGATCGCCTGGTGCGCCCAGTCGGGCGAGGCGAGCTGCGCGCGAACGATCGCGGTCGGCTCCGGGCGAATCTGCGCGAGACGCTCGGCGTATCCATGCAGCTCTTCCTGCGCGTAGCGGATGTGCTCGCCGACGGGCAGTCGCGTGAACCACTCCTGCACCACGTCGGCGCCGCCGATCGTCAAGAGCAGCGCACCGACGCGCCAGCGCGCGCGCCAGATCGTGTGATCGTTCTCTGCGTTGACCTGCGTCGCGATCGGCCAGAGCTGCGGGAGCACGCTGCGATCGTGCGCATCGGCCACGCGATCGAACGCGTAGTCGCGGACGCGATCGGGCGAGGCCGTGTTGAGCGCGATCGAGAGCAGCGTCTGCGTCGAGCCCGCGGGAGCATGGCCCTCGAGCGCCTGCAGCGCGGTCACGCGGCGGTCCTCGAGCGCCTGGGCCGTCGTCGGCGGCGTCGGCGTCGTGGTCTGCACGATCTCCATCAGACGCGCCTGGACCGTCGGCTGATCGCCGAGGTTGTGCATCGCGGGCAAGGCGCCCTGGTTGATGAAGCCCTCGCGGTTGAGCTCGGCGGCCATCGTGAGGTGCGCCGCATCGAGCGTGCGGCCGCTCGCGGTCGCCTGGTTGGCGATGCGGTCGTGCAGCCACGTGCCGAACTCGGCGCCTTCCATCTCGTGCTCGATCGCGACGATGCGCGCGCCGGCGCTCGCCTTCGTCGGGTCGTCACCGAGCTGCGAGATCAAGAGAGCGATCTGCACCAGCGCGGCCTGCGGAATGCGGGCGCTCATCGCGGTGACGAGCTGCACGCACGCGGGCGCTCCGAGCTGACGCACGACCTGCTCGGCGCTGAAGCTGCCCGAGAGGTTGCGGCCGTTGAAGTCGACGGTGAACCAGCCGACGACGCCGTCCGTCATCTGCTGACGCACCGCGGGGCTCGCGTACTGCAAGAGAAGGAACGTCGCGTCCTTCGCGCGCACTTCGATCGGCGGGGGCGGATCGTTCGGGCCCGGCGGGGTCGCCGAGGCGGCCGCGCCTTCACCGCGCATCAGCGCGAGCAAGCCGGTGGGGCTCTGCGCCATGCCGTCTACGATGTGCGTGCGATCTTCTTCGCCGAGCGCGCGGATCGCCGACTGGAGCTCGGCCACGCCGTCGACGTCGCTCCGTTCCATCTCCACGAGCGCCAGGCCCGCGCGGATGCGCAGCTCGTCGTGGTAGCGCGGCGAAGAGAGGACCGCGACGATGCGGCCGGGGCCGCGCACGGTGCCTTTCCACGTCTCGATGTCCGCCTCGGTGATCGCACAGCCCCCCAAACACATCGAGAGCAGGACCGGAAGAACGAACGGAAGCGCGTTGAAGCCTGGGAAAATTCGCATGAATCCTCGTAGCGCGGCTCCCTCCGAGCGAGGGTTCGAACGCGCGCAGGTCGCCCCGGACGGGCGACCGCCCGGGATACTACTCACCCAGGCGAGCCGCGATCAAGAACAGCCACACGCCGGTCGCCGCTCTTTCTCGCGGTTCACTAGCGTGCTAGCACCGCCCGCCCATGGCTACGGGACGAGCTCGGCTGAAGATGCTCGTCCGTACGCACCGGCTGACGCTCGCTTACGTCGCCATCATCGCTCTGGCCGGGTGCCTTCGCTTCGTGGGGCTCGGGTTCGGGCAGAGCGCCCCGTGGGGCCGGCCCGACGAGGAGATCTTCACGCAGATCGGCATGAGGCTCTTCGGATCCGATCCGAACCCACACGTGGCCGAGGGCGGCTGGCCAGAGCTGGGGTTTCGCGCGCACCACTGGGTCCAGCGCCTCTTGCTCGCCTACTGGGAGCACCACTACGGACGCGACATCTCGCTCGGCTGCGTCTTCGCGCTCGACGCCAGTCAGCTGCTGCTTCCTTTGCGCGTCTGCGCCGCCGCGCTCGCGACCGCGACCGTCGCGCTCGTGATGCGCCTCGGCTTCCTCGCCTCGCCGCGCACGTTCTCGCCGGCCGAGCGCCACGCCGTCGCGCTCGCCGGTGGGCTCTTTTACTGCGTGAACGTCCTGGTCGCACGTGACGCGCACTTCGCGGTCAGCGATCAGCCTCTGCTCTTCTTCATGACGTGGATGTTCATCGCGGCCGTGCGCGGGATCGAGCGTGGCTGGCTGGTGGACTTCTTCTGCTGCGGCGTCGCGCTCGGCTTGGCGATCGCATGCAAGTGGACGGGGCTGCCCTTCGCGCTCGTGCCCGTGATCGCGCTCGGGATCCGGATCAAGAGGCATGGTGCCGACCCGCGCAACGCGGCGGCGCTCTTGCTCGGTCTGACCGGCGCGGTGGGCGCCTTCGTCCTCACGAACCCGACCGTGCTCGATGCGCCCAGTACGTTCCTCGAGGGCGTGACGAGCGTCCTGGTGCGCTACGATCCGAACGCGCCGCGATCGTTCTCGATCTACACGCAGGCTCCGATCGAGCTCGGCATCACGCGGCATGCGCGCGTCTCGTTCCCGTTTGCCCTCGGCTGGCCGCTCACGATCGTCGCCGCGCTCGGCGCCCTCGCCTGCATGGGCATCGGCATCCGGAAGCGCGCGCCCTCGACGTTCTTGATGGGGTTCTGGACCGTCTTCTTCTGGGCCGCGATCGTCGGACGCACGACGCTGTACTTCGCGCGCTACTCGCTGCCGGCGCACGCGACCGCATGCGTCGGTGCGGCAATCCTCGTCGTGCTGGGCGCACGCTGGCTGGGGCGGCGCTTCGAGAAGACGGGCCCCGACATCGCACGGCGGGGCTGGATCGCGGCCACGTTCACGATCCTCTTGGCGCTGGAGCCGACGGCGCGCTCGATCCACATGACGTCGATGCTCGCTCGGCCCGACACGCGCGACCGCGCGACGGCGTGGCTCCGCGCGCATGCGCACGACGCCCCGATCGACATGCTCGGAGGCTACTCGCGTCCGCTGGGGCTCGACGACGCCGTCGCCGACGCGTGCGAAGCGCGGCTTCCTCCGGGCTTCGCTCCCCCCGCGCTCCGCCTCGCCGGTGCGGCAGACAGTACGCGCCTCGTCACCGATCGCCCGGCGAGCTGGCACCCGCTGGCCGCCGATCTCGTGTACTGGGGGCTGCTCCACAACGTCTCGTACGTGTCGGCGCGCTGGGTGCTCGTCGCACAGCCGTGGCTGCCGTGTGGCCAGCTGGTGAATCGCTTCGCGGCCTACGACCCGCCGGCGAGCTGTTATCGCGAGGTGCGTCGCTTCGAGCCCGAGGGCGTCGCATGCGATGCGACCTGGGACGACCAGGATCATTTCTACGCGGCGCTCTGGGGCTTCGAGCCCTTCTGGACGCCGAGCTCGCCGGAGGCCGCGCAGTACGGCCCCTCGATCGTCGTGTACGAACGGACCTGCGACTGACGCGCGCTCCTGGCCGAGGGCGGAGGGATCTGCGACGCTTCCGCTCGTCATGAGCGCGGCAGAGCAGCGAGGAGCCACGTCGAGCCGGGACACGCCGGATCTCTCGGTCGTGCTCCCGATCTTCGAGGAGAAGGAGAACCTGCGCCCGCTGCTCGACGAGATCGAGAAGGCGCTCGTGGCGGCGAAGATCACGTTCGAGGTCGTCGCGGTCGACGATGGCAGCCGCGACGGCTCGCGCGAGCTGCTCGAGACGCTCGCGGCCGAGAAGCCCTGGCTGCGCGTCGTGATCTTCCGACGCAACTGCGGACAAGCCGCCGCGTTCGATGCGGGCTTTCGCCACGCGACCGGACGACGCGTCGCGACGATGGACGCCGATCGACAGAACGATCCCGCCGACGTGCCGCGCCTGCTCGCGAAGCTCGACGAGGGCTACGACGTCGTCACGGGCTGGAGACGCGATCGCAAGGACGGGATGTTCTTGCGCAAGATCCCGTCGAAGATCGCCAACGCGTTCATCCGCTGGGTCACCGGCACCAAGATCCACGACCTCGGCTGCTCGCTGAAGGTGTACGAGCGCGAGATCACCGACGAGATCCGTCTCTACGGCGAGATGCATCGCTTCCTCGTGCCGCTCGCCGAGAGCCAGGGCGCGCGCGTGACGGAGCTCGAGGTCGGCCATCGCGCCCGCGTCGCGGGTGTCAGCAAGTACGGCCTCTCGCGCACGGTGAAGGTGCTGCTCGATCTGCTCACCGTGTGGTTCCTGCGCCGCTTCGCGACCAAGCCGATCTACGTGTTCGGCGGAGCGGGCGCGGCGATGATGGGCCTCTCGGTGCTCCTCTCGTTCGTCGTGCTCTACGAGAAATTCTCCGACGGAGCGTGGGTGCACCGCAACCCGCTCTTCAACATCGCGCTCATCTCGGGCCTGCTCGGCGTGCAATCGCTCGGGCTCGGTCTGCTCGCCGAGCTCGTCGTGCGCACGTACTTCGAGTCGCAGGGACGCGCGCCGTACCCGATCGCCCGACGCATCGGGTTCCCCGCGGTGCGCTCGCTCTCGCGCCCCGAGTGAGCGTCACACGACTGCCTAGCTGGGCCAGCTCGCCATCGCGATCGCGGCGACGCGCTCGAGCTGCGCGCTCGTCACTCCGTCGGCGGCCATGACGGCCATGCCGTGCAGTGTGGTCCACACGTAGCGCGCGAGATCGGCCGCGCTCACGTCCTTGCGGAGATCGCCCTCGCGCTGCGCTCGCGCGAGCCGCTTCTGCAGCGCGGCGACGCCGAACGCGCGACGCGCGCTCACTTCTTTCTGCGCAGGCTCCGACTCGGGGCTGCAGCGCTGTGCGCCGTTGACGAGCAAGCATCCGAGCGGTCGGCCCGGGTCGGCGGGCGCGCGCGCATACGCGTGGAAGAGCGCGTGGGCGACCTCGCGTGCGGTCGGAAGCGCGAGCGCGGCCGCCACCGCAGCGCCGGGGCCCTCCGCATATCGATCGAGCGCGCGGCGGAAGAGCTCCTCCTTGTTTCCGAACGTCGCATAGAGGCTCGGCTTGTTGATGCCCATCGCCTCGGTGAGCGCGCTCATCGAGGTGCCTTCGTAGCCGTGCGCCCAGAAGAGACGCATCGCGCTGTCGAGCGCTTGGTCTTCGTCGAATCCGCGCGGTCGAGCCATGACCCACGAACGATAGCGTACTCATCGGTACACAACCACTTGACGCCTCGGGGAGGATGCCTAATTGTACCGCTCGGTACTAAATGGCCAGAGCGGCCGCGGAGAGACGACGATGGCAAATGTTGCGAAGGTGGCGTTCATCACGGGTGGCAACCGAGGCATCGGCCTGCAGACGGCGCACGATCTGGGCAAGCAGGGCCTGACGATCGTCCTGGGCGCGCGGGATCCGAACAAAGCAGAGGCGGCGGTCGCCGAGCTACACGGTGCCGGCATCCGCGCCGAGGCGATCGCGTACGACGCCGAGAAGCCGGAGACGGACGCGAGCGTGTTCGCGCATCTCGAGAAGCGCTACGGCAAGCTCGACGTGCTGGTGAACAACGCGGGCGTCCTGCTCGAGCCGCTGATCGGCAACGACAGCACGACCGTCTCCGGCGACGTGCTCGAGAAGACATTCGCGACGAACGTGTTCGCGGTCATCCGTCTCACGCAGAAGCTGCTGCCACTGATCGAGAAGGCGGCCGAGGGCCGCATCGTGAACCTCTCGAGCGTGCTCGGCTCGCTGGGCGCGCACACGGCGCCCGGCTCGCAGATCGCGGGAGCCAAGCCGCTCGCGTACAACGCATCGAAGGCGGCGCTCAACGCGTTCACCGTGCATCTCGCGGCGGCGCTGGCCGGTACGCGCATCAAGGTGAACTCAGCGCATCCGGGCTGGGTGAAGACGGAGCTCGGCGGCGCCTACGCACCGATGGAGATCGCCGACAGCGGCCGCACGAGCGCACGTCTCGCGCTGCTCGGATCCGACGGACCGAGCGGCGGCTTCTTCCACGAGAACGACGCGCTGCCGTGGTGAGCCCAGTTCAGCTGGCTACTGCAAGACCAGCGTCGTGACGCTGTAGGGGGGCATCGAGTACACGAACGCGTTCACGGCCGTGATCGGAACATCCGCGCCGTGGACCGGCGTCGCGCTCGCCGACGTCAGCGTGTACGTGTGCGCGACCGTGAAGCGGCGCGTGTGCGTGACCGCGATGCCGGCGCTCACCGCCATGGCGGTCTTGTTGATGGCCACGACGACCATCCGCTCCGGATGGCCCGCATCGACGCTCGAGTACACCGACGTATTGGCGGTGTTGCTCGTCGTGGCAGCGATCGAGGTGTCGCCGAACCGAGCGCCGGCGCCGTCGTAATTGCGGAACATGCGGAGCCCGCCGAGGATGAAGCTCTCGTCGCTCGCGAGCGGCCACTCGGTGGCCGCGAACACGCCCTCTCGACCGAAGATGCCGAGCACGTCGGCCTCGGCGATGGCGCCCGAGATGTGCGCGCCGCCGCCATAGTTGTACTCGCTGAACGAGAGCCGCGTGCCGGGGTAGTGCGCCGCGATCTTGCCCTGCATGCGCGGGATCAGGCGGATCGCTCCGCCGCTGCAGCAGCTGGTGATCCAGCTCGTCTCGACGTAGCTCGGATCCCAGAGCGAGCGCGGCGCCTGGACGCGCGCGGCGATCTCCGCCGCGCCCGTGCCGGCGTCCGTGATGCGCGCGCCGCCGCCGGTCGCTTCCGGATACCAATGCAGATCGAGCACGTCGACGAGGCGATGCCCCGCACTCGTCTCGGCGGCCTGCATGCTGTCGAGGAAGAAGTCGATGAAGTCGCGACCGCCCGCATCGGTCGCGTTCTGCAGGTTCGTGTAGCCAGCCCAGCCGTAGCTCACGAAGCCGAACACGAGCGCGTCGGGAGCCACGTTCTTCACGGCCGTCGCGAGCGCGATCGAGCTGCTCGCCATCTCGGCGTACGTCGCGGCGGTCGGATGGATCTCGGAGTGCGTGCTCGACCAGAGGTCGGGCTCGTTGTCGAGCTGGTAGAAGATCGCGTGCGCGGGATTGGCGCGACTGTTCGGGAACGTCGTCTCGATCCAGTGCACGAATTCGTCCTCGTACACGTTGCCGTCGGTCAGGCTGGGCGTGAGCGTGAACGCCGTCGGCTTGTGGGCGATGGCCGGCAAGAAGCGTGTCTGAGGCGGATGGAACGTCATCGGCGCCGGGCCCGACGTGTCGGCCGCGACCCATCCCGCCATCTGCAGACCGATCAGCGTGGCCGCCTCGTGCGACTGCGCGGCGGTGACGAGGCGACGGATCGTCTCGCCCGGAGCCGTGCATCCGGCGTCCGAGCAGAGGTAGTTGTCGTTCTCGTACATGTAGTCGCTGCCGGCGTTCGAAGCGTTCGTCTCCCAGTTGTAGGCCGTGATCCGATTGCCACCGAAGCGCGTCATCGTCGTGCCGGTCGCGTCGGACCACGTCGGCGCGTTGAGGCCGTAGATGTACGGAGAGATCGGCGTCGCGTGCGTCGAGTCGATCGCGAAGCGCACGTCGGACGCGCCGGGCATGTCGGGCGTGATGACCGGTGTGTTCGCGTCCACGGGCGCGGTGTAAGCATCGACCGTCGGCACGTACGCATCGATCGGCGGCGCATACGCATCGATGCTCGAGTACGCATCCACGCCGGGCGCGTTCGTGTCGATCGTCGAGTACGCGTCGTGCGCGGGCCCCGCATCGAGCATCGGGTGGCCGCCCGCATCGCCGCCGTTCGCGGCATCGGGGCCCATCGTCTCCGGCGTACCGCAGCCGAGCATCAGAACGGCGAGCAAGGCACCTTCGAGCCGCTGGGTCATTGGGCGTCCTCCGAACGAAGAGGCTAGACCCGGAACGGGCCGCGCGTCTCGTGCTACGTGAGCGATCGAGATGTGCGGCATCGCCGGAGTGATCGGGCCCGAGCCTCGCGAAGCGCTCGTGCGCGAGATGTGCCGTGCGATCGCACATCGCGGGCCCGACGGAGAGGGCATCGAGGTGCGTCGCGCGAATGGGCGCGTCGCCACGCTCGGCCATCGACGTCTCTCGATCGTGGATCTCGCGACCGGCGCGCAGCCCATGGAGGACGCGTCGCGCGCGGCGATCGTGTCGTTCAACGGCGAGATCTACGATCACCTCGCGACGCGCCGCGTGCTCGAGCGCGAGGGCGCTCGGTTCGCGACCCACAGCGACACCGAGGTGATCGTCGCGGGCTTCGCGCGATGGGGCGAGCGAATCGTCTCGCAGCTGTCCGGGATGTTCGCGTTCTGCGCATTCGATCTGCGCGACGGAACGACGCTGCTCGCGCGCGATCGGTTCGGCATCAAGCCGCTCTACGTGGCGCGTCTGCCGAACGGTGGCCTCGCGTTCGCGTCGGAGCTCTCGGCGATCCTGCTCGTGCCCGAGGTGAAGAAGAAGGTGAGCGACGCAGGGCTCGCGTCGTTCCTCTTCTCCGACTACGCGCATCCGCCGCACACGTTGATCGAAGGCGTCGAGAAGCTCGCGCCGGGCGAGATCATGATCGGCCGCGTCGGTGGCGCGTGGGAGAAGCGCTCTTATCTGCTTCCGGACGAGCCGGGCCCGCCGCCGACGCCGCGCGAGCTCTGGCAGACGCTCGACGAAGCAGTGCAGTCGCAGCTGATGAGCGACGTGCCGCTCGGCGTCTTCCTCTCGGGCGGGCTCGACAGCTCGTGCATCGCCGCGCTCGCCGCCAAGCGATCGAAGACCAAGCTGCAGGCGTTCTGCATCGCGTTCGAGGACGCGAGCTTCGACGAGAGCGCGCACGCGCGACGCATGTCCGCGCACCTCGGTCTCGAGCACGTGGAGCGCAAGCTGAGCGAGAGCGTGTTGCTCGAGAGCCTCGATGGCGTGCTCGATCATCTCGACGAGCCGCTCGGAGATCACTCGATCGTTCCGACGACGCTGCTCTGCGAGCTCGCGGGCAAGCACGTGAAGGTCGCGCTCGGCGGCGATGGCGCGGACGAGCTCTTCGGCGGCTATCCGACGTATCGCGCGCACGTGATGCACGCGCGCCTCTTGCGCCCGATCACGCCGATGTTCCGATCGCATCGCGCGCGCGCGCTGCTCGATCGCATCCCTTCGAGCGATGGCTACCAAGCGCTCGACTGGAAGGTGAAGCGCTTCCTCGGACGCTGGGACGACGTCGTCGCGCGCAGGCACCTGCGCTGGATGAGCGCGATCGATCTGCCGGCGCTCCATCGCGCGATGGGGGATCGCTACGTCGAGCCGGCGACGCTGCGCGAGCACGTGTCCGGTGCCGATCCGATCGCGATCGCCACCGCGCTCGATTTCCGCACCTACATGCCGGGCTCGGTTCTCACGAAGGTCGATCGCGCGAGCATGGCCCACGGGCTCGAGGCGCGGCCGCCGTTCCTCGACGAGAAGGTCGTCGCGCTCGCGCGCCGCGTTCCTTCGAAGGACAAGGCGAGCAAGAAGATCTTGCGGCAGGCCTGCCGGGACGCGCTGCCGCCGGCGATCCTCGAGCGCGGCAAGCACGGCTTCTCGGTGCCGCTCGCCGCATGGCTGCGCGGGCCGCTCGCGCCGCGAATCGAGCGCATCTTGCGCGACTCACCCGCGTGGTCGGTGCTCGATCGCGACGTGTTCCGAGGTTTCGCGAACGCGCATGCGGCGCGTCGCGGCGATCACGCGAAAGGCCTGTGGGCGCTCGTCGTCCTCGATGCGTGGATGCGCGCCCGCAGCGTCGACTGAGAGCCCGACCCGGAGGTCTCAGGCGGCGCGTGCGTGCTCGGCCCATGCGTCGAGCACGTCCTTGCGCGCGTCGCGCACGAACGTGCCCGGAGACGGCAGGCCCGCGTCGTCGAACGTGTGACAGAGCGCGGTCGGCGCACGGAAGCCGGCGAGACGCGCGACCAGCTCGGTCGTCGCGCCCGGCGCCGAGAGCATGCGCAGCGCCGAGACGAGCCGATAGTGATGGAGCACGGAGCGCCAGTGACCCCACACGAGGCCGTAGTGTGCGGCGCTCGCGGCGAGACGACGATGGACGCGGCGCGTGCCCCAGCCGAGATCTCCCACGACATCGTCGATCGCAGGGCGTGAGCGCAAGCTCGAGAGTTGCCGGCTGATCGCGTCGGCGAGCGCCTGGGCTCCGTCGGGCTCGAGCGTGGAGAGATCGCCGACGCTCAGCGGCACGAACGGCAAGCCGTTGGCGCGCAGCACGCGCACGATCTCGACCGACGCTGCTTCGGGACGCTCGCCGGCGAGCGCCGCAGCTGCGGTCGTCACGCGCGCGAGATCGGCGCGATCGAGGCGATGGATCGCGACGGTGCTCGCGTGGCGCGCGCCGAGCACGCTCGGATCCCAGTCGACGCAGACGACGCTCGAGACACCTCCCGCGTACGCCTCGGTGCCCGCGCGCGTCTGATCGCTGACGGCGACGTCGCCTGCGCGCAGCGAGCGACGGTGGCCTTCGTCGAAGCGGCCGCGACCGACGAGCACGATCGTGAGCGAGCAGCGCGTGAGGCGGTGCACGAACGGCGCGGCGCGCTCGACCACGCCCCAGTCGGACGAGACGTTGCGACCACGGTGCGTCGAGATGCGCAAGAACGGCGTGCGGACCTCGATCGCCTCGTGGAACGCGTCGAGCTCGGGCGCGTGCAGCAGGCGGGTCTCTCGCAGCACCCCTTCAGCATACCGCGAACGCGCGCGTCAGTGATGCATGTGGGTGATCACGTTCAGGACCGCGCCCACGACGCCGAGGCCGATGCCGACGGCGAAGCCCACGAAGATCAGGCGTCGCGCGCGACGTCGGATGAGATCGCCGAAGACGTGCGCGCCGCAGTGGCGGCAGTTGCCGGTGCCTCCGCCGCCGAAGGGCGAGGTCTGGTAGCTCACCTGGAACGCCACGAGCCCGTTGCACGCGGGACAGCGCAGGTTGTGGAACGTCGACCAGAAGCCGATCGCCGGGATCATCATGATCGCGAGCAAGGGTCCGACGGCGAACCACCCGGGAACGTTCGCTCCGAACAGCGCGCGTGCGAGGGCGCCGCCGAGCACCATCAGACCGATCGCGCTCATCACGCCTGCGAGCGACGTCACCATGTGACGCCGCACGCGCCTCGCCATCTCGAGCTCCAGATCCATGAGGACCTCCTCTCGATCAACGTGCGCGAGATCGCGCGCGGGCGCGATTGCTCTCTCAGGACACCCGTAATTGCGTCGGCTCGCTCGCTGCGGTCGCTACCGTCCGCGGGCCGGGCCCGCTCCCGTCCGGGCCCTCCGGAGCGAGCACTCCTGTAGAGATCAGAACGCGCGGCCCGCGGCGAAGTCGGCGGCGATGGTCGAGCCGATCGTCGAGACGGCCGCGGCGTTGTCGGTGACGAGGCCGAGCTCGCGATTGCGCTGGATCGACTGCGTCGTGAGGTTGATCGAGCCGACGTACGCCAGCGTTCCATCGACGACGATCGCCTTGGCGTGGACGTCGGGGCTCGAGAGGTGATGCACGGCAATGCCCGCGCTCATCAGGTTCGTCACCGCGGCCTGTTGCGCCGTCGTGAGCGAGCTGAGCCCGGTGCCGTCCACCACCACGCGCACGGTGACGTGCCGTCCGGCCGCGCCGACGAGCGCGTTGACGATGCCCGTGTCGCTCAGCTCCTCGTCCTCGACATCGAGCGTGTGCTGCGCGTGCGTGATGAGATCGAGCAGGCGCGCCTGCGCGTTGACGGGCGAGAGCAAGAGCGGTCCCGCGTAGGTCGTGTAGTCGTGGCCGGCGTAGTCGGCCTCGAAGATCGCGTCCGAGTCCCGGATGTCGACGGGCTCGTGATCGACGGCGAGATACTCGCGGTTGCTCGTGGGCGAGCTCGTCGTCGCGTTCATCGTCATGATCCACGCCTCGCGTCCGTCGATCACGACGAGCTTCTCGTGCGTGAGCAAGAACTGCGTCGGTGCCCAGTGCACGCCGATGCCGGCCGCGGCGAGCTGCGTGAACACGTCGTCGTTCGTCGGCGTGCCGCTCGGAAACGTTCGATTCAGCACCACACGCACGTCGAGACCGCGCGAGTGCGCGTGCAGGAGCGCGTTGATCACGTCGGTGTCCGTCAGCAGGTACATCGTCATGTGGATGGAGTGCGTCGCTCCTTCCATCGCTGCGACGAGCATCGCGCCGTCGTCGCTCGGCTCCACGATGATGCGCAGATCGTGCGAGATCAGATCGATCGGTCCGGCGTCCACGCCATCCATCGCCGCATCGTCGACTGCCGCGTCACCGTCGTCGGGTGGGACACCCGGATCGCACGCGGCCAGCAGCAACATCCCGTAAAAAGCGAAGCGAAACGCGCTCACCCATTCATCATGCATGGGTGGCGCCGCCGACGCTACCAGCCTCGACGTGCGAGGTACGCGCTCAGCGCCGGATCGCCCTGATCGATCGGCCGCATCCACTCGGGATCGTCGAGCGTGCGATGCCACCACGCATCGTGCGCGAGCTCGTAACGGAAGCGTCGGATCCGCACGAAGCGCGGCGGATGATCGAACGGCACGCGCGAGAAGAGCGAGAGCGCGGAGCCCTCGCCGCGCAGGATCTGTGCGACGAGATGCACCAACCACGGGCTCGCCGCGATGTTCGGGTGCATGGCGGCGAACCAGATCTGCCAGTCGAGCCGGAGCGGGTAGGGCGCGACGAAGCACGGTCGTCGCGCGGGATCCCCTGGCGCGCACGGCAGCTCGTAGGCGCGATAGCTCGCGTCGTCGTCGGGGTCGTCCGCGTCGCTGCCTTCGATCACCAGGCCGTAGCGCTCCGCATCGACCGAGCCGAACGCGCCGTACGTGTTCACCAGATGGAACGGATCGAAGCTGCCGTTCATGCGCTGCTCGGGCGAGAGCAGGTTCAGCACCGGATCGACGCTGAGGATGCCGATCACGATCGCGAGGACGATCGGAGCGATCCTCGCCGCACGACTCGGCGCGCTCGTCGAGCCGAGATCGATGCGCACGAGCCGTTGGAGCTGATCGTCGTCGAAGCACGCGAGCGTCAGCACGATCGTCAGCCAGTTCAGGAACGAGAGGTTGCCGCCCGCGATCAGCATGAGCTGGAACGCGACCGTCGCGAGCCCGCAGACGAGACGCACGCGCCGCGGTCCGAAGAGCCCGAAGGGCACCACGAGCTCGACGACGTGATTGAGCGCGACCCCGACGTGCTGCACCCACGCTGGCGCGAAGTGCCAGAGCGAGGAGAGCGGGCTCGGCAGCGGCTGCGTCTCGTAGAACGTCTCGAGGCACGTCAGCTCGCGCCAACACGGATCGCCGCGCAGCTTGATGAGCCCGGCGCCGAGCATCACGCGAAAGACCATCCATCGGAACAGGCCGATGACGATCGGCGATGCAGGCGCGCGCGAAGGAGCGAACGGCGAGATCGATCGGACCGGCGCGAGGAAGATCGCGAGGAAGCCGGCCTCCGCGAGCATCAGCTCCCAGCCGAAGCCCCAGAAGTCCTGCCCGACCTCCATGAACGAGAGCTGCAGGATCCAGAGCGCGGCCATCACGAGCGCGTTCGATGCGCCGATCACGACGAGGATCGCGAGGACGACGCCGAGCCACGCGAAGCCGCGCAGCGCCGCATCGGTCGCGGGGATCCAGAGAAAGATCGTCGGCGCGCGCAAGACGCCGTCGACGCGTGCATCGTCGAGCATCGTCTCGGCGGGCAAGAGCCCGTTCGGTCCGACGAGCGGCGCGATCTGCTGCGCGAGCGAGACGAACGCGACGAGGTAGATCAGGCCCAGGCCACGGAGGATCGCGAAGCGCGTGCGCTCGTACGTCGGCGCGGCGGGACGCAGCGTCGCCTCCTCGAGACTGTCCTCAGAGAGGGCCACTGCCGTTCGTCACGACGCGGCGTTGCTCCCACCACAGCTTTCGCCGGCTCGCGAGCCCGGAGACGATTCCGAGCGCGAAGAGAAGGCAGATCACGGCCACGAGCACCAGCGCGGGATCGAGACCCGGCTCTCGCCCGAGGATCACGTCGCCGTTGGGCCGGCGCACCAACCACACCTCGGCCCCATCGATGGCGCGCTCGTAGCCATCGCTGCTCACGGTCATCCAGACGGGGTCGGCGTCGCGCTCGATCTCGATCTGGTAGTGGCGCGTCGTGCCGTGCCGACCGCGTGTGACGTACGTCTCGTGGTCTCGCACGCGCCCTATCGTCGACTGACCGTCCACGAGGAACGCGGAGAAGATCGGATACGCGAGCACGTGAGTCGCGACGAGCAACGCGATCGGGACGAGCGCGGCGCGCAGATAGAAGGTGCTCCAGTTGGCGTGGCGATCCGCCATCGGCTCGGTTGCGATCACCATCGGACCGCGCGCAGGCGGCTCCATCACCCACTGCGCGGGCCCTTCGCGATACGCGCCTCCGCCTCCGCCACTGCGCTGCACGAGCCGGCCCGTGACAGCCACACGCTCGCCGTTCGTCAGGGCAGCCGTCCGCTCTCGGCTCGCGTCGCCGCGCCGCGCCGTGACGTCCATCCGATCGACGAGGAAGACGTTCTTGCCGGGCTCGACGAGCACGCGCTCGTGCTTGGACGTGACGACCCAGAAGGGACGCGCTTCGACCTCGCGCTCGACCTCCGTCCATCGATGGTGCCAGCGTCCTTTGTGCTTCCAGGCCTTGCCCGTCTCGCGCAACAGCACACGGACCGCAGCCTCGCCCTCGACCTCGGCGATGCCGACGACGATCGTCGCGTGCTCGCGCAGCTCGGCCCCGCCGTCCACGGCCTCGCGCGCATCGCGCGCTCGCCGCCGTGATGCGACCGCGAGCGCGAACGCGAAGCCCGTCGCGAGGACACAGACGAGTGTCGCGACACCCAGTGCTGCGAGGCTGTTCGCTTCGCTCATCGCGTTGGTCAGGTGATCGAGCGGCTCCATGGTCAGTGCTCGGCGCGCTCGTGGATCAGCCGGCGCAGCACCCGATACATCTCGGTGCGATGGCTGCCCATCATCTCGCCCGTGTGTCGGTAGCGGATGCGGCCCTGGCGATCGACGAGCACGAAGTTCGCGTCGCCGTCGGCGCAGTCGAACGGCGCCTGCTGCAGTACGCCGTCCCAGTCGAGCAAGATCTGGATGCCGTAGCGCGAGGCCATCGTGCGGATCGCGCTGCGCGCCATGTCGCGGATCATCCCGTCGATCCCGTGCACGTTCGCGATCCCGTACGTCGTCATCTCGCCCTCGAGATGGTTGTCCACGATGTACTGGTGCAGCTCGAGCTTGAGCGCGTAGTTCGTGTCCGTGTGCTCGCGGTCCTCGTACCAGAGCACGACGACGCGGCCGCGTACGTCCCGCAGGTTGCGCGTGACGCCGCTGGTCTCTTCGATGTCGAAGTCGACCGGTGCGCTCGGCGTGACGACGTCGGAGGAGACGCCCGCGTCTTGCGCGAAGCCGATCGAGGCGAACGCGAGGATCACCATGGCGATCCCCGCAGCCCTCACCCCATCACCGCTTCGACAGGCGTCTCCATCGGCGCACCGACCGCACGCGACACGTGATCGACCAGCGCGGCGAGCGACTTCACCTTGTCGTGACGCGTGGCGCGCCCGAGGCATCGCTCGAGATCGCGCGCCACCGGCGAGAGCTGGCGGCGTCGCGCGCCGCCCTCGGCCGCGTCCGCTTCGAGACGCGCGCGAGAGATCGGCAAGCGCCACGACGCGTAGTCGACCGCCTTCGCGATCTCGACGCCCGCATCGGGGCCGACGGTGACGAGCGCGCGCAGGAAGATCTCGTTCACCAGCTCCTCGGCGAGCGCGAGCTTGTCGGTCATGTAGGCGAGCGTCTCGTCGGGGCTCATCGTCTTCTCGAGATCGAGATGCAGGTTCGCGAGCACCGACGGAATGGGCGGCAGATAGATCGCGGCGCCATCCGGCGCATCGCTCACGCGCTCGGCCCACTCCGCGATCACCTTCTGCGCGCGGAAGTGCACCTTGGCGAAGCCGAGCGCGATCGGCTCGAAGCGATCCTGCTGCTCCACCGGCAGCGCGTAGATCTTCTGGAAGAACCACTGGCACGCGAACGCCCAGTAGTTGAAGTCGTCCCAGTAGACCTTCGCCGGAAGCGCGCGCGGATTGCCGTAGGGCTTGGCCGCCTTGCGGTACGTCTCCGTCGCGACGTCGAAGAAGCGCAGATAGAACCTGTCGTAGTACGCGGCGCGCGCCTTCCAGTCGCGGCCCGCGAGGTCGTCACGGATCAGCTCGGTCGTGAGCGAGTTGGCGATCGCGATGAAGTCGCTGCCCGGCGAGTAGAACGGATCGGCGAACACGCCGGCCTCGCCGACGAGCGTCCAGCGATCGGTCGAGAAGCACTGCTTGCTGCCGTGCGAGTAGTGCCGCAGGCAGAGGAAGTCCTCGATCGGGCGATCCTTGATCTGCTCCCAGCAGAGAGGCTCGTGCTTCTTCACCCACTCGAGCGACTTCTCGTAGGTGCGGATCGTCTCGAACGGATGCACCGAGTCGTGCACGACGATGCCGATCGACATGTGTCCCGTGCCGAGCGGGATGTACCAGAGCCAGTAGCCCTCCCCCATGAAGTGCGTCGTCGAGAACCAACGGATGTGCTCGGGATCGCGCGCGTGCCACGCGTGCTCGCTCTCCGGCACGAGATCTTTCACGTCGACCTTGCCGGGCACGCGCCACCAGCTGGCGTTCGCGACGTGGCCGCTCGGGATCGTGAGGCCGAGCTTGTTGCGCAGGATCGCGCGACGTCCGCTCGCGTCCACGACCCAGCGCGCGCGGATCGTCTTGTCCTGATCGCCGCTCAGCGTGGCGATCGAGACCACGTGCCCGTTCTGGCCGTCCAACGCGACGTCCTTGACGGTCCAGCCCTCGAGCAGCGTGGCGCCGTCCACTTCGATCATCGCGCGCAGATCGCTCTCGAGCCGGCCGCGATCGAGCTGGAACGAGGGCACCTTCGCGAGCTGCGGCGGGCCGACCTCGGTGCGGTCCTGCAGCGCGTGCGTGGCGCCGCCGCCGGGATAGAAGCGCAGCCCGTTCTTGACGTAGTGCACCTCGCGCAGATACGCGCCGAGCCCGAGCCGCTCGCCGAAGTAGTGCGAGCTGAGCTCGACCGACGACTCGCCGACCTTGTGCGCCGCATCCGGAAGCGGGCGCTTCTGGCGCTCGACGACCATCACGCGCACATCGGGAATCTCGCGGCGCAGCTGCCGCGCGAGCGTGAGGCCGGCCAGGCCGCCGCCGAGGATCACCACATCCTGATCGAACATCTCTGCGCTACTCCCCATACGTGATCGTGCCCGAGCTCGCGACGCGTGCGCCGTCGGGCAACAGACGCTCGATGCGGAATCGCACCAGCGTTCCGTCACCGACCTCGCGCGTGAGCGAGAGCACGAGCGCATCGCCCGGCACGATGACGTCCTGGAACTTCAGACGGCTCATGCGACGCGGCGTTCCGAGCGCGCCGAACGTGCGCTCGGCCTCGCGCTGCGCGATCGCGACCACCTGCGCCACGCCGGGCAACATCGGCCGACCTTCGAAGTGTCCCTCGAAGAAACGCGAGCGTTCCGGAACGCGCAATCGCACGTGACGCTGGTCGCCCTCGCCCGTCGTGAGCTCGATCTCGAACGCTTCCGTCACGCGGACCGATGTTAGCTCCCTTGCGCGCATCACGCCCGGGCCCCATGCCGGGCGCCATGACGAAGACATTGGTGATCTGTGGATACGGTTCGGGCATCTCGCAGGCCGTGGCAGAGCGCTTCGGCGCGGCGGGATTCCGGCTCGCGCTCGTGGCGCGCAACAAAGAGAAGCTCGCGGAGGCGGTCAAGACGCTCAAGAGCAAGAAGATCAAGGCGCGCGCGTTCCGCGCCGATCTCTCGAATCCGAAGGCGGTGCGCGGCATCGTCGCGCGCGTGCAGAAGGCATTCGGCCCGATCGCCGCGATCCACTGGAACCCGTACGGCCAGGGCGCAGGCGATCTGCTCACGGCCGACAAGAAGGAGCTCGACGGCCAGCTGGACCTCGCGGTCGCGAGCCTGCTCGCCGCGGTACAGACGGCGCTGCCCGATTTGAAGGAACAGAAGGGCGCCGTGCTCGTGACGAACGGTGGCCTCGGCGTCGTCGATCCGACGGTCGACGCGACGGGCGTCACGATCAAGGCGTCGGGTCTCGCGATCGCGAACGCGGCCAAGCACAAGCTCGTCGCGCTCCTCGCGCACCAGCTGCGCGCGGACGGCATCTACGTCGGCGAGGTCATGGTGCTCTCGATCGTGAAGGGCACCGCGTGGGATCAGGGGTCGGCGACGCTCGAAGCGTCGACGGTCGCCGCGAAGTTCTGGGAGCTGCACGAGGCGCGCGACAAGACGTTCGTCGAAGTCGCCGGCTGAGCCTTCAGTGGTGACTCCCTGCGGGCTCGTCGTCGGGCCACGGATGCGCTTGCGCCTCGGCATGGGCGATTTCGACGCCATCCCTCTCGCTCGCGAGGTAACGGCGCGTTGCGGTCCATCGTCCGTCGGCGGGAAGGGTGACGTCGTAGCGCGCGACCGAGCGGTAATGGGAGTAGTACGGCGGCGTGTGGTCCTGGGTTTCACGCACGACGAGCGCCGAGAGCGCGTGCTCGTCGCCGGAGGTGCGAAGGCCGAGGGGGGGCGAGCCGAGTTGGGCGAACAGACGTCGATCGCCGGGCGTTGCGCCGAGCAGAGCACGGCCGCTCGCCGTGTCGACGGCGAGGAGGCCCCCATCGGACATCTCGAGCACCAGCGCTTGGAGGATCGGCGTGATGTCGTCCGGTTCTCGCGGCACGAGCGCCCGGGGCGGGACCGCCGCGAGGACCTGTGCGCCCAGGATCGTACGAACACCATCCGTCTGCCCGTTCCACGCGACGACGACGAGGTCCCCCGCGGTCGTGCCCGCCGCGACGTAGACGTCAGCGAGCTCGGCAGAACACGGCGGCAGATCGGGAACGCGCACGCGAATTGCGGCTTCGTCGGGTGAGCCGCACACGGCAGCTCGACCGGCCGTGCGTCGTACGGGTGGCGCAGTCGAGAGCGCGAGCATGGTCGTGTGGTTCTCCGCATCGGTCGTCGTCAGCGGTACACGCGTGATGGTCACTGCGCCGCGTGCGTCGACCGTGGCATCGAAGCGGATGCAGACCGATGCCTCGCCCGTCGCGTCCGCAGGCCGCTCGTTCGCGATCGCGGAGGTGCGTCGCGGGCCGTCCCCCTCGATCACCCCGAGCGGCAGCTCCTCGAAGTACGCGCGAACGACCCACGGCGTGGTCCGTCGTCGCGAAGGCGCGTCCACGGCGACGATCCCGCCGTGCGAGACGACGATGGCCGCGAGCGCCAGCGCGTCCGAGTCCGCCGTGGTCCGTGGCTCGCTCGTGGGCAGATCCGCGCGGACGTGGCCGTCGAGCGCGACGACCACTCGGCGCGAGGGAGGGACGTAGAGCGTGCGCCCGTCTTCGGTCGCCACGACGAGCAGGGTGCCCGCGGCGAGGTGCGTGACGACGTACGCGATCTCGAGGAGCTCGGCGCACGGCGGCACTGTGGGCAAGATCGCCCGGACCGCCGGCTCGTCCGCGCTGCCGCACAACGGCACCAGGCCCGTCGTCGTCGCGATCTCCGGAAGGGCCGGCGCGGGCGGCGCGGGCGGCGCTCCGCGGCCGGAGAGCCGCATGCGACCAGGCTCGACAACGCGATCGGACGAAGGTGCCTCATGCCGGCGATGATGCCTCGGTGCGGGTCGATGGGTCGACATCGCACGAGCGGTCGTCGGGCGACCTGACACACTGCGCGCCTCGATGAGCCCGCTGCGTCGACTCCTCGGATTCGTTCGGCCCTACGCGGGTCTCTCGATCCTCTCGCTGGTGCTTCTCACGTTGCTCGTCGGGCTGGACCTCGCGATCCCGCGGCTCGTGCAGCGCGTGATCGACGAGGGGATCGCGCGGCACGATCGCGGCGAGGTCGTCCGCACCGCGCTCGTGATGCTGGGGATCTCGGCGCTGAGCCTGCTCATCGCCATCGGGAACAACGTGTTCTCGGTGCGCGTGGGCGAGGGCGTCGCACGCGACATGCGCGAGGCGATCTTCCTGCGCATCCAACGCTTCTCGTTCGGCGATCTCGATCGGCAGAAGACCGGCAAGCTGCTCGTGAGGCTCACGAGCGACGTGGCCGCGGTGAAGATGTTCACGCAGGTCGCGCTGCGCATCGGCACGCGCGCGCCACTGATGATGATCGGCAGTCTCGTCCTGATGATCCGCACGAGCCCCGATCTCGCGTTGCGCCTCTTGCCGCTTCTCGCGATCACGACCGGGCTCATCGTGCTCTTCGTCTCGCGCATGGAGCCGCTCTACGCGCTCGTGCAGCAGCGACTCGATGCCGTGAACGAGGTCCTGCACGAGAACGTGGCCGGTGCGCGGCTCGTGAAGGCGTTCGTGCGCGCCGACCACGAAGAAGAGCGCTTCGCGCGCGTGAACGCGGAGATGACCGAGCGCTCGATCCGCGTGATGCGCGTGATGAGCTTCATGACGCCAGCGCTCACGCTCTGCATCAACGTCGGTGTCGTGATCGTGATCTGGTTCGGCGGTCTCGATGCGATCCGCGGCGCGCTCACCATCGGCGAGCTCGTCGCGTTCTCGAACTACCTGCTCACGACGATGACGCCGCTCGTGATGATGACGATGCTCTCGAACACGTGGGCCTCCGGGCTGGCGTCCCTGCGCCGCATCGAAGAAGTGCTCGGCACCGAGCCGGGGATCGAAGACGCGAAGGACGCGATCGACGTGGAGGAGGGCGCCGCGCCCAGCGTCGCGCTCGCCGACGTCACGTTTCGCTATGCGGGCGAGCGTGGCGAGCCGGTGCTGCGCGACGTGACGCTCGATGCGGCACCGGGAAGGACGATCGCGATCCTCGGCGCGACGGGCGCGGGCAAGTCGACGCTCGTGAGCCTCATCCCGCGCTTCTACGATCCTTCGTCGGGCACGGTGTCGGCGTTCGGCCACGACGTGCGCACGCTGCGGCAGCGCTCGCTGGTCCAACGCATCGGCATGGTGCCGCAGGAAGCGCTGCTCTTCTCGGGCACCGTGAAGGACAACATCCGCTACGGTCGTCCGACGGCGAGCGACGACGAGGTGATCGCTGCGGCGAAGGCGGCGCAGGCGCACGAGTTCGTCTCGAAGCTGCCGAGCGGCTACGACGCGCGGGTCGAGGCGCGCGGCGCGAACTTCTCCGGCGGGCAGAAGCAGCGTCTCTCGATCGCGCGCGCGCTGCTCGTCGATCCCGAGATCTTGATCCTCGACGATGCGACGAGCGCGGTCGACGTCGACACGGAGAACGCGATCCAGCGCGCGCTCGCCGAGACCGCGACGGGTCGCACCACGTTCGTCGTCGCGCAGCGCGTGAGCACGGTGCTCGATGCCGACACGATCGTCGTGATCGACAAGGGCGCGATCGTCGCGCGCGGCACGCACGCCGAGCTGCTCGCGAGCTCGAGCACGTATCGCGAGATCTACGACTCGCAGCTCGGCGCCGGCCTGCCGCACGAAGCGGAGGGCGCGTGAGCGAGCGTCGATCGAGCGACGCTGCGCGTGTCGGCGGCCCGCGGCGCGGAGGCCCGGGCAGCATGGTGATCGCGCGCGCGAGAGATCCGCGCGGCGCGCTCCGGCGGCTCGCGTCCTACTTCGACGATGCGCTGCCGGCGCTCGCGTTCGTGCTCGTGTGCGTCGTCGCGACGGCGCTGCTCGGTCTCGCGGGCCCGTACCTGATGGGCCGTGCGATCGACGGCTACGTGACGCGCGGCGATGCGAGCGGGCTGAGCACGATCGCGGGTCTCATGGTCGGTGCCTACGTGATCACGAACGCGCTCGACGCGGGCTCGAGCTGGCTCATGGCCGGGATCTCGCAGCGCTCGCTGCGTCGCCTGCGCCACGATCTCTTCGGGCATCTCGAGACGTTGCCGATGGCGTACTTCGATCGTCACGCGTCGGGCGATCTGATGAGCCGGCTCACCAACGACATCGACGCGATCAACCAAGCGGTCGCGCAGAACGTCACGTCGCTGATCGCGAGCGTCGTGTCGATGGTCGGCATCGTCGTCGCGATGTTCGTGCTCGATCGTTGGCTCGCGCTCGCATCGCTGCTCGTCGTGCCGATCATGTTGGGCTTCACGCGCTTCGTCGCCGTCTTCACGCGGCGCGGCTTCGGCGAGCTGCAGAAGCATCTCGGCGCGCTCAACGGGACGATGGAGGAGACGCTCGCGGGTCAGAAGGTCATCACCGCGTTCCAGCGCAACGATGCCGCCATCGCGGCGTTCCGCGCGGAGAACGAGCGCGTCTATCGAGCGGGCGTCTCGGCCAACACGTACGCGTTGCTTCTGATGCCGCTCACGTCCGTGCTCGGGAACCTCTTCGTGATCGTCCTCGTCGGGCTCGGTGGATGGCTCGCGCTCGACGGGCTGGTCAGCGTCGGCATCATCGCGACGTTCGTGAACTACGGTCAGAACTTCGTGCAGCCGCTGCGGCAGATCTCCAACCTCTACAACACGCTCCAGGCTGCTCTGGCCGGAGCCGAGCGCGTCTTCGAGATCCTCGACACACCCGCCGAGAGCGACGACGCGCCCGCGGGCCGGGCGCCCGCGCCGGTGAAGGGCCACGTCACGTTCGATCACGTCTCGTTCGGCTACGTGCCCGGCTCGAAGATCATCGACGACATGACGCTCGACGCTCGGCCCGGTCAGCGCATCGCGCTCGTCGGCCCGACCGGTGCGGGCAAGACCACGATCATCAACCTGCTCACGCGCTTCTACGAGATCGACGATGGCTCGATCCAGATCGACGGCGTGGATCTGCGCGACATGAGGAAGGCCGAGCTGCGCCGGATGCTCGGCCTGGTGCTGCAGGAGACGTATCTGTTCGGCGCGAGCGTGATGGAGAACATCCGCTACGGCCGGCTCGATGCGACGGACGACGAAGTGCGGGCCGCAGCGCGCATGGCCGATGCAGAGGGCTTCATCCTGCAGCTGCCGAACGGCTACGACACGATCTTGTCGGAGCGCGCCGGCAACCTCAGCCAAGGCCAGCGCCAGCTGCTCGCGATCGCGCGGACGGTGCTCGCCGACCCGGCGATCCTCGTGCTCGACGAAGCGACGAGCAGCATCGAC
>CAYSCF010000020.1:38194-42845 GCA_964429305.1 uncultured Sandaracinaceae bacterium
GCGACGCCGATCAGCTGCTGGTGATCGACGGCGGCAAGATCGTCGAGCGCGGCACGCACGACGCGTTGCTCGCCGCGCGCGGCGTCTATCACCACCTCTACACGAGCCAGTTCAAAGGGCGGCCGATCTGATGCGGGCCAAGCGCGCGCTACTCGTTTTGATCTCGACGCTGTTCTCTCTCGGGATCGCGGAGCTCGCCGTGCGCGTGCTCGGCATCACCGATCCGGTGCTGCGCGAGGCCGATCCGGTTCTGGGCTGGGCGCCGATCCCGAACGCCGACGGCTGGTGGACGCGCGAAGGCCGCGGTCACGTGCACATCACGCCGTACGGATTCCGCGGCGTCGACGTCGCGCCGGGCGACGCCGCGCCGGATACGCTGCGCGTCGCGCTGGTCGGCGACAGCTACGTGGAGGCGCGTCAGGTCGCGCTCGAGGATTCCATCGGCGCTCTGCTCGAGACCGATCTCGCGGCATGCATGCATCGTCCGGTCGAGGTGCTCGCGTTCGGCGTGTCGGGCTACGGCACCGCGCAGGAGTACTTGCTCTACGCCGAGCGAGTCCGCGCGTATCACCCCGACGTCGTGCTGCTCGCGTTCCTCACCGGTAACGACGTCGGCGACAACGATCCCGAAGTCAGGATGGACGACGATCCCAGCCCCTACTTCTCGGTCGCCACGGACGGATCGCTCGTGCTCGACGACTCGTTTCGTCGCTCGCCGCAGTACCTCGCGCGCCAACGGGACTCGGGCTTCTTGTGGTGGAGGCGCCACTCGCAGCTCGTGCGCGCGATGTACGCGATCCGCGGGCACGGCGACGGCGCCGCACGCGGCGAGCTCGGCCTCGCCGACGAGATCTACGCGTCGCCCACGAACGAGGCGTGGCAGACGGCGTGGGCGCGGACCGAAGCGATCCTGTCGCACTACGCGCGCGACGTTCGCGCCGACGGAGCGCGCTTCGACGTCGTCACGCTCTCGAACGCGATCCAGATCGATCCCGATCGCGACGTGCGCGAGCGCTATCGGCAGGCCGTTCATTCGGACGATCTCTTCTATCCGGATCACCGCATCGCTTCGGCCGGAGCCCGCGACGGATATCCGGTGCTCGAGCTCGCGCCGCCGCTCCTCGCGTACGCCGAGGCGCACCGCGAGCAGCTCCATGGATTCGCGAACACGGCGATGGGCACCGGTCACTGGAACGAAGGAGGCCATCGCGTCGCCGCCGAGCTCGTCGCGGATTGGCTCTGTTCGCGGAGCGACGTCACGCCGCGACGCTGAGCCGCGCGCAGCAGGCGCTGATCACCAGAGCGAGTAGAGGAACGGCGTCGACGCTTGGCCCGCGAAGATGACGACGCCGAGCAGCCCGAGCACGAGCAGCAACGGCACCATCCAGTACACCTTGTTCTCGCTCGCGAAGCGGACGAGGTGACCGAGCAGCGTTCCGACGTATCCGAGCCTTCTCATGATCCCTCCTCAGTCTGCCTGGAACGTCTGTTTGTACGAAGCGCGATTGCCATAGCCCGGCTGCTTCTCGGCGCGCAGCACGAACGGGCCGAGCGAAAGGACGTCCATCTCGGTGCCCATGAAGCAGCGATAGGCATCCTCGGGCGAGCACACGATCGGCTCGCCGCGGACGTTGAAGCTCGTGTTGATCACCATGCCGCAGCCGGTCTGCGCTTCGAACGCAGAGATGAGCGCGTGGTAGCGCGGGTTGGTCTCGCGGTGGACCGTCTGGATGCGCGCGCTGTGATCGACGTGCGTGATCGCCGGCACGTCGCTGCGTGCACGGTTGACCCACGCGAGCAGATCGTCCGAGCGCGTCGCATCCGCAGCGGTCCGTCGCTCGGGCCGTACGTCGGCGCAGAGCAGCATGTACGGCGAGCTGCGATCGATCTCGAAGTAGTCGCTCGCGCGCTCGGCGAGAACGCTCGGCGCGAACGGTCGGAAGCTCTCACGCTGCTTGATCTTGAGGTTCATGATCGACTGCATCGCGGGCGAGCGCGGATCGCCGAGGATCGATCGGTTGCCTAGCGCGCGCGGGCCGACCTCCATGCGCCCTTGGAAGAGGCCCACGACCTTCTGATCGGCGAGCGCGCGCGCGAGCTCCGCGGCCCACGCCGCGTCGTCGTCGAGCGTCTCGTAGACCCATCCGTTCGCGTCGCAGAGCGACTTCATCTGCTCAAGGGAGAACTCGGGGCCGAGATACGCGCCCTGCATGCGATCGCTTCGGTCGTCCGCCGTGCGCGCGCCCTTTCCGATGCCGTGGAACGCTGCGTAGGCCGCGCCGATCGCGCCGCCCGCATCGCCCGACGCCGGTTGGATCCAGATCTCGTCGAACACGCCCGCGCGCAGCAAGCGCCCGTTCGCGACGCAGTTCAGCGCCACGCCGCCCGCCATGCACAGGTGCTTCTTGCCCGTGAGCGCACGCGCGTGCTTCGCGGATCGGAGCACGACTTCTTCGCAGACCTCTTGGATCGACTTGGCGAGATCCATGTCGCGCTGCGTGATGCGCTCGTCGGGCCTGCGCGCGCGGCCGCCGAAGAGCGAGGCGAACCGATCGTTCGTCATCGTCTCGTCGTCGAGATAGCCGAAGTAGTCGAGGTCGAGACGCAGCGAGCCGTCTTCTTTCAAGTCGACGAGCTTCTCGAGGATGAGCTTCGTGTACTTGCCTTCGCCATAAGGCGCCAGGCCCATGAGCTTGTACTCGCCGCTGTTGACCTTGAAGCCGGTGAAGTACGTGAACGCGCTGTAGAGCAGGCCCATCGAGTGTGGGAAGCGCTGCTCTTCGATCAATCTCAGCGATGCGTCTTGGCCCACGCCGATGCTCGCGCACGCCCACTCGCCGACGCCGTCGAGCGTGAGCACGGCAGCCTCGCGGAACGGAGACGGAAAGAACGCGCTCGCCGCGTGCGAGAAGTGATGCTCGGGAAAGCAGACCTTCGGCGCCTTCTTCACGCCGAGCTCGATCAGGCCCTCGAGGATCGTCGGCTCGATCCAGAGCTTGTCCTTCAGCCAGATCGGGATCGCGTGCACGAAGTTGCCGAGACCTCGCGGCGCGGTGCCGATCGCGGTCTCGAGGATGCGGTGCAGCTTGAGGATCGGCTTGTCGTAGAAAGCGACGAGATCGAGCTCGCTCGCGCCCCCCTCGGCGAGACAGTAGCGAATCGCGTTCTCGGGGAAGGACTCGTCGGCCTTGATGCGCGTGAAGCGCTCTTCCTGTGCGGCGGCGACGATGCGGCCGTCCTCGATCAGGCATGCGGCGGCGTCGTGGTACCAGCAGCTGATCCCGAGCACGCGCATCAGTAGGGCTTCTCGAGATCGGCCACGCGATCGTGGCGCGACCAGTAGCTCGGGCGCGTGCGATCGAAGCCGCGCGCGAGCGTGTCGGCCGGCCCGCGGCGCAGGAGCAGTCGGAACGGAACGAAGAAGAGGAAGAAGACCGGCGCGAGCAGGATCCACGCGAGCGCCCGGCCGACGAGCGCCGCGAACCGATCGATCCAGGCCGAGAGCGCGCGGTACGCGCCGCCCGGCGAGAAGACCGCGAGCAGGAACGTCAGCGTCCCGAGCGTACCGGCGATGCTGCCGACGATCGTCCGACCGAAGAAGAGGAGGACGGCCGCGAAAGACCACGCGATCACTGCACGGACGATCCCGCTTCTACGCAGGGCGGACGCGTTCCGACCGCTGCGGCGGCTCACGAACGGCGCGGCCGCCTCCGGGCGCCCACGAACGACTGCATCCGTCACTGAATCACCGGCCGATCGGCTCCGTCCGAAGGCATCTACTCGCGCTCTGGAGCGTAGACGATGGCGCGCCCCGAAGTGTTCTGATCGTCCGCATCGAAAGTCGTGAAGTCCGAGACGCCTGCCGAGGTTAAGCTGCCGCGCTCGATGAAGCCTGGTCTCGTGTCGTCTTACGTCGCCTCCGTGCGGAGTGCCCTCGCGTCCCGGAGGCGGATCGAAGCGCCGCCCTTGCTCGCCGTGGTGACGCCGGTCGCCATCGCGCTCTTCGTCGTGCTCGTCATCGCGGTGCTCGTCGCGCCCGCGGACGACATCGACTTCCAGTTCCGCGAAGAAGAAGGAATCGTCACCACCCTCTCCGCGATCTTCCTCGCGATGGCGAGCGGCTTCGCGGGCGCTTGCTACCTGACGGAAGGCAAGCCCGGGCACGGCCTCAAGCTCTGGTGGCTGCTCACGTGTCTGGGCTTCTTCTTCTTCGCGTGCGACGAGCTGCTGCGCTTCCACGAGCAAGTCGGCACGTTCGTCCGACATCACTTGCTCGGACGCCCGACGATGTTTTTCCGCAACTGGAACGACGTGATCGTCATCCTCTACGGCGTCGTCGCGCTCTTCGTGGTCGCGTACTTCCTTCCACGCATCCTGCGGCTACCGCTGCACATGGAGCTGCTCACCGTCGCGTTCCTCGCGTACTGCGTGCACACGGGCGTGGACGTGATGCCGCACGGGGACGGCATCATCGGCCGCTTCATGTCGTCGATCCCGTCGAGCATTCCGGAAGAAGGAGCGAAGCTCTACGCATCGACGTTCTTCGCCGTCGCGATGCTCAACGCGCTCCGCATCGTCACCCGCACGCCGAACGCGCCCGCGTAGACGTCAGGGACAGGCGCCCATGTGCACGAGCGGCGCGGGCGCGTAC
>CAYSCF010000021.1:0-29300 GCA_964429305.1 uncultured Sandaracinaceae bacterium
CGTTCACGATCGCGTCCTTCTCGATGTAGGTGTCGCTCGAGGGGACGTACGCTTCGGGCTGGTAGTAGTCGTAGTAGCTGACGAAGTACTCGACCGCGTTGTCGGGGAAGAGCGACTTGAGCTCCTCGTAGAGCTGCGCGGCGAGCGTCTTGTTCGGCGCGATGACCAGCGTCGGCCGCTGCACGTTCTGGATCACGTTGGCGATCGTGAACGTCTTGCCGCTGCCGGTGATGCCGAGCAGGACCTGGCGGAGCTCGCCACTCTCGAGCCCCTTGGTGAGCGCGGCGATCGCGGTCGGCTGATCGCCCTTCGGCGTCATCGCGGACGAGAGCACGAACCGTTCGGTCGCAGCCATGGACCAGGTATAGCGGACCACACCCGTCAGGTGACTGTCAGGTTAGGCGGCGGACGAAAAAGCCTCGGCTCTTTCGAGCCGAGGCCTTCCGCTGGTGATTCGCCAGGGTCGGACTCGTTTCTAGCGAATCCTCGACCCCGAGGAAGTCAGCTGCAGCCCATCGAGTTGCCGCAGTTCAGGCATTTGTAGCAAGCGCCGTTGCGGACCGTGATGTGGCCGCAGCCGTCGCACATGGGCGCATCGCCCATCATGTCGCCGAGCTGCTGGTCGAGGACGCTCGCGCTCTTGCCCGACGACGTCTGCTTCGCCTCGCCGCCGCGACCGTCGTACGAGAACGTGACCTGCTCGGCCTTCGTGTAGCCATCCGGCGGGAGCGACTGCGTTCCGCCCGTCGGCAGCTTGTTCACCGCGTCGGCGTCCGTCGGGTTGTTCAGCTCGAGCTGGACCTCGTCGGGCGGCACCTGCGCGAAGTCGTAACGCTTGAGGTACTCGACCCCGAGCACGCGGAACACGTAGTCGATGATGCTCGTCGCGAACTTCACGTTCGGGTGCCCCTCGACCGGACCACCCGGCTCGAAGCGCGTGAACGTGAACTGATCGACGAACGCCGAGAGCGGCACGCCGTGCTGCAGGCCCATCGACACCGCGATGGCGAAGCAGTTCATCAGCGAGCGGAAGGCAGCGCCTTCCTTGTGCATGTCGACGAAGATCTCGCCGAGCGATCCGTCCTGGTACTCGCCCGTGCGCAGGAAGATCTTGTGACCGGCGACGCGCGCCTCCTGCGTGAAGCCACCACGGCGCTTCGGCAGACGCACACGCACGCTGGCCGGCGGGCGCAGACCTTCGACGATCTTCTGACGCGGCTGCGCCTGGATGACGTCGGGGTTGATGACGTGCTCGCCCACGACCGGCGTCGCCGTCGCGGTCTTGGCCGCCAGCTTCTCGAGCTTCTCCTGCTTCTCTTCGTCCTGCGACGAGCCGGACTGGAGCGGCTGGCTCGCCTTGCATCCGTCGCGGTAGAGCGCGACGGCCTTGAGACCGAGCTTCCAGCCCTCGTAGTAGATGCGCTCGACGTCTTCGACGGTCGCATCGTTCGGGAGGTTGACGGTCTTGCTGATCGCGCCGCTGAGGAAGGGCTGCGCCGCCGCCATCATGCGCACGTGCGCCATCGGCTCGATGAAGCGCTTGCCGTGCTTGCCGTTGCGGTTGGCGCAGTCGAACACCGCGTAGTGCTCCTGCTTGAGGTGCGGCGCGCCCTCGATCGTCATGCGACCGATGACCACGTCGTTCAGCTCGTCGAGCTGCTTGCCCGTGAGGCCGAAGTGCTTGAGCAGGTTGAAGCCCGGCTTGTTGTACGCCTCCGGCTTGATGCCGAAGCGCTCGTACGCCGTCGTGCCGATCACCCACGGCCCGAGCGCCATGCCCGCGTCGAACACGCCCGGAAGGGCCTTCTCCGCCTTGGCGAGCTCGCTCTCCGTCAGGCCCTTCTCGAGCAGCATCGCGCGCGAGAGGTAGGGCGCGCCGGTGAACGTGTTCGTTCCGCTGACGAACGCGATGATGTCGGCGACCTGCGCCGGCGAGTAGCGAAGGTTCGCGAGCGCCGAGGGCACGCTCTGGTTGACGATCTTGAAGTAGCCGCCGCCCGCGAGCTTCTTGAACTTCACGAGCGCGAAGTCGGGCTCGATGCCCGTCGTGTCGCAGTCCATGAGAAGCCCGATCGTTCCGGTCGGCGCGAGCACGGTCGCCTGCGCGTTGCGGTAGCCGTACTTCTCACCGAGCGCGATCGCGTCGTCCCAGTCCTGGCGCGCCGCCGCGAGCACGTCGTCGGGGCAGCCCGAGTCGCCGCGACCGGTCGTGCCCGGGAAGCCCGGCTTGTCGATCGCATACGCCATGTCGCGGTGCTTGCTCATCACGCGCAGGAACGGCTGCCGGTTGCGCACGAAGCCCGGGAACGGGCCCTTCGTCGCCGCCATCTCCGCGCTCGTCTTGTACGCGTGACCCGTGAGGATCGACGTGAGCGCCGCACACCACGCGCGACCGAGATCCGAGTCGTACGGGATGCCGAGACGCATCAGGAGCGTCCCGAGGTTCGCGTAGCCGAGGCCCAGCGGACGGTAGTCGTGGCTGTTCTTGGCGATCGTGCGCGTCGGGTAGCTCGAGTGATCGACGAGGATCTCTTGCGAGATGAACATCGTGCGGATCGCGTGGCGATAGCCCTCGGTGTCGAACTTGCCGTTCACGTCGAGGAACTTCACGAGGTTGATCGACGACAGGTTACAGGCCGTATCGTCGAGGAACATGTACTCGCTGCACGGGTTGCTCGCGTTGATGCGATCCGTGTTCGGGCACGTGTGCCAGCCGTTGATCGTGCTGTCGTACTGCACGCCCGGGTCGGCGCAGCCCCACGCGCTGTCGGCCAGCATGCGCCAGAGCTCGCGCGCCTTGTGCGTCTCCACGACCTCGCCGGTCGTGCGCATGATCGTCTGCCACTCGCCGTTCGTCTCGACGGCGCGCATGAACTCGTCGCTGACGCGGACCGAGTTGTTCGAGTTCTGGCCCGAGACCGTGTGATAGGCCTCGCCGTTGAAGTCGCTCGAGAAGCCCGCCTGGATCAGCGCGCGCGCCTTCTTCTCCTCGCGGACCTTCCACTGGATGAAGTCGACGATCTCCGGGTGGTCCATGTCGAGGCAGACCATCTTCGCCGCGCGGCGCGTAGTGCCGCCCGACTTGGTCGCGCCCGCTGCGCGATCGAGCACCTCGAGGAAGCTCATCAGACCGGACGACGTGCCGCCGCCCGACAGCTTCTCCTGGCGCGCGCGCAGGCTCGAGAAGTTCGTGCCCGTGCCCGAACCGTACTTGAACAGACGCGCCTCGGTCTTGACGAGGTCGTAGATGCTCATCAGGTCGTCGCCAACCGACTGGATGAAGCACGCCGAGCACTGCGGCTGCTGATAGGCGTTCGCCGTCTCGAGGACGTCGTCCTTCTTCGGGTTCCACGCCCAGTTGCCGCCCTGACCTTCGATGCCGTAGCGCTGGAAGAGGCCGAGGTTGAACCACACGGGCGAGTTGAACGCCGCCGTCTGCGTGATGAGGAGGTAGCTGAGCTCCGCCTCGAACGTGTCCGCGTCTTCCTTCGTCGCGAAGTAGCCGCCGAGCTGCTCGCCCGCTTCGCGCAGCGTGCGCGCGACGCGATAGACGAGCTGGCGTGCGCCGGTCTCGCCTTTGTTCTTGTCGCCCTTCACTCCCGCCTTGCGGAAGTACTTGGAGACCGCGATGTCGGTCGCGAGCTGCGACCACGACTCGGGGATCTCGGCGCCGCGCATCTCGAACACGACGGAGCCGTCGGGGTTCGTGATGACGCTGTCGCGCAGCTCGTAGCTGATCTCGTCGAGCGGATCGGTGCCCGCCCGCGTCGCTCGCCGCTCGATCGTCAGGCCCTTGGCCTCGTCGAGCGACCGAATCTTGCTCTGCACTTCCGAACGCGTCGTCTCCACCACTCGATTCTCCATGCCACCCCCACCGCCTCTGGTCTGGCTCGCACCAGCCGTCTCACTGCCTCGCGCCTCGCTTCGGACTACGGACACAGCATCCTCCCAGGTCGCAGTGTCTGGCCCTCTCCCAGCGCGGGAAAACAAGCCCAGGCACATTTGTTTCTGGTTTTAGTTCTGGGTACTTACGCGTCGTCCGACCCCGTCCATTCCGGCGGGCTCGCGATGAAGCGTGGCGCTCAGACCGTCCACGAAAAAGAAGACCGTCACGAAAAAAGAAGAAAAGCCACCCTCGGCCTCGGGAACGATCCCTGGCCCTCTTACTGACACAGCTCCCTCAACCTTCGCCCGAACAACCGCCCGAACAACCGCGGCCCGAACAACCGCCCCGAACAACCGCCCCGAACAACCGCCCCGAACAACCGCCCCGAAACTCCACAAGCACGACATGTAGGGAGACGACGCCCTGCCGACCCCCCATCGATTGAGGAAGGACCCCCTGGATAGAGAACGGAGCGGGCCGGGTCAAACACTTTTCTGAGGGCCCTCGTCGATTTTCGAAAATCATAATGATTCTTTGTGGTTAAGGTCGTCTCAGGCGGGATGCGATCGGACCCGTCGAGAGCCAGTATCACGAACAGCCCGCGGCGTGCCTCGTGGCGTCATGTCATGTCGTGACCACTACGAGTAATGGGCGAACGGGTCAACAAACACGCAAGGAATGGCGTTCACCCCCAAGTATGACAAATCCGACACGCCGTCGTTTCTTACGGATCACCTGCGATCCTCGGGGGTGACGGATCCGTCTCGGATCGCCCACGATCGCCGGGTCGAATGGCTATTGCGGGCGGAGCCGGCGTCGAGCTAAAAGCAGCGCCGTTCAGCGTAGCTACGCGCTCTGTGGCAGGACCGCAGAGCCACCGCGCAGCGACCGGGGCGAGGGGACGAAGGAGAGCGAGATGGACCAGCAGCAGCAGATGTACGCGCAGCAGCAACAGATGCAGCAGCCCGGCGGCATGCCGATGGGGCAGCCTCCGCAGCACGCGGGCATCCCGCACGAGATCACCCACGGGCCGTCGTTCGCCCTGCTTCGCGTCGATCTCCAGCCGGGTCAGCGGCTCGCAGCAGAAGCGGGATCCATGGTCGCGCGCTCGTCCAACATCCAGATGGACGTGAAGATGAGCACGAAGGAGTCGATGGGCTTCTTCTCGATGATCTTCACGGCGATGCTCGCGATCGTCCGCAAGTTCCTCGGCGGCGAGAGCTTCTTCGTCAATCACTTCTACGGCGCGCAGCCGGGCAGCGTGTGGATTGCGCCGACGATGGCGGGCGAGATCACGTACCGGCGCATCAACCCGGGCGACAAGCTGATGCTCTCGGCGGGCGCGTACCTCGCGTCGGTCGGCGACATCGACGTGAAGATGAAGTTCGGCGGCCTCAAGTCGATGCTCGCGAAGGAAGGTGCCTTCATGCTCGAGGTCACGGGCAACGGCGATCTCTGGTTCAACAGCTACGGCGGGACCACGGCGATCGACATCAACGGCCCGTTCATGGTCGACAACGGACACTTCGTCGCGTTCGAAGGCCAGCTCACCTACAACCTCCGCTCGGCAGGCGGCGGCATGCTCGGCTTCCTCGCGGGCGGCGAAGGCCTCGTCTGCGAGTTCAACGGCCAGGGCAAGGTCTACATCCAGTCGCGCAACACCCAGTCGCTCGTCGGCTGGCTGACGCCGATGCTTCCCCAGCGTTGATCAGGAGCAGGAGACGAACATGCAAATCGACATCGGATACCGTCCTGCTCACTCGATGGCCAAGGTCTCGCTGAACCACGGCGAGTCCATCATGGCCGAGTCCGGCGCGATGGTCGGCATGAGCACGAACGTGCAGATGCAGACCGGGATGAGCCAGAACAAGGGCGGCGGCTTGCTCGGCGGCCTCATGGGCGGCCTCAAGCGGATGCTCGCTGGCGAGAGCTGGTTCCGCAACACGTTCACCGCGGTCAACGGGCCGGGCGAGGTGCTGCTCGCGCACGCGGTCTGCGGCGACATGGTCACGCTCGAGATGACGCAGCAGGGCTACATGCTCACCGCGAGCTCGTTCATCGCCTCGACGCCGAACGTGAACATCGACACGAAGGTGCAGGGCTTCAGCGGCTTCTTCTCCGGCGAAGGCGCGTTCGTGATGAGCGCGACGGCGCAGTCGCCGGGCCAGCTCGTGATCGGCGCGTTCGGCGGCATCACGCAGCTCAACTGCGACGGCAACCTCGTGATCGATACCGGCCACCTCGTCGCGTGGGACTCGAACCTCACGTACAAGGTCGGCAAGAGCGGCGGCGGATGGATCGCGTCGTTCCTCAGCGGCGAAGGTCTCGTCTGTCACTTCCAGGGACAGGGGCGCATCTGGATCCAGTCGCGCAACCCGGTCGAGTACGGGCGCACGGTCGGCGGCATGTTGCCCCCGCGCCAGCAGTGATTCGGTAACCGAGAAGGAGACAGAGAAACATGCGTTACGATCTTCTCGAGAAGCCCGACTTCACGATGGTGCAGGTCACCTTCGATCAGCAGGGCGAGCAGATGGTGTGCGAGTCGAGCGCGATGGTCGCTCGTGACTCCGCGATCGACATGAAGACGTCGCTGCAGGGCGGCGCGATGGCGGCGCTCAAGCGCGCGGCGCTCGGCGGCGAGTCGCTCTTCCAGAACACGTTCACGGCGACCGGCCCGGGCCAGCGTCTGTTCTTCGCGCCCGCGCCCGAAGGCGACGTGGAAGTGCTGAACCTCGATGGCTACACGCCCATCATGATGAGCTCGGGCGCGTATCTCGGCTCGGCGCCGACGGTGCAGCTCGACACGAAGTGGGGCGGCGCGAAGGGCTTCTTCAGCGGCCAGGGCTCGTTCCTGCTCAAGGCGCAGGGACAGGGCCCGGTGTTCTTCTCGTGCTACGGCGGGATCCACGCGGTCGACGTCGGCCCCGCCGGCTACATCTGCGATACGGGACACGTGGTCGCCTTCACCGGAGGCCTCAACTACAACGTGCAGAGGCTCGGCGGTCTGCGGAGCATGATGTTCGGCGGCGAAGGCTTGGTGTGCAATTTCCAGGGACAAGGCCGGCTGTGGATCTCGACGCGCAACTCGTCGAGCCTCGTCAGCTTCGTGAACCCGTATCGGGCGATCCAGCGCAAGTCGAACTGAGCTCCTGCACTCCTCGTATCGGGCGGGCGCTCTTCGGAGCGCTCGCCTGTTTCGTTTTCGTGCTGGTCTTCGTCGTCGATGCGTCGGCGCAGTGGTCCGGCCGTGAGGTCACGCGTGCGCGTCCGGTCGCGCGAGTGATCGCGTCGGCGGGCGTGCACGGGCACCTGCTCGATCCCGTGTGCAACGACGACGACGCGCTCGTCGCCGCGCCCGAAGGGCTCTTCACCTACGCCGTCGTCCGCGCCGCAGCCGCGCCCGACCATCCGATGGTGCTCGACGCGGGCGGGCTGCTCGCGCCTCATGGCGTGATGCGCTTCGCGGCCGAGCGCGAGCCGGCGGCGGTCGCCGACATGGTCGCCGAGCTCGGGTATCGCGTGCTGGCGTTCGGACAGAGCGATCTCGGTGCGCCGCGGCGACCGATGCTGGACGTCAGCCACGAGCTGCGTCGGCGAAACATCGCGATGATCGCCACGAACCTGCGATGCATCGACGAAGCGACACCGCTCTGCGACGTGCTCGTCGACGCGAGCGACGGGATCTCGATGCACACCGTGCTCGATGCGCAGGTCGCGGTGCTCTCGTTGCTCGACGAGGACACGCTCGAGCACGTCGCGCCCGACCTCGCCGCGGGGCTCTCCATCGATCCGGTCGACACTACGCTGGAAGCGCGCGTGGGAGAGGCGAGACGCGCCGGCGCCGACGTGGTGATCACGATCTTGAACGTGTCGGTCGACCGCACACTCTCGCTGCTGACGACGCTGCCGACCGAAGCGCGACCCGACCTCGTGATCTTGTCGAACGCCGGCGGCGAGCTCTTCTCGGCGCGCCCGCCGGGCGGCGAGGTGGCGATCGTCGCGCCGGCGCCCGGTGATGCCGCCGAGATCATCATCCGCAACGATCAGGGCTTGCGCGTGTACCAGTCGGTCGACGCCGAGCCGCTCGCGATGCGCGGGATCTCGAGCGGCGAGCCCGTGCTCGATCTCGCCGACGAGATCGGCGATGCGTACTGCGCGGCGTGGGGGCACACGCTGCCTGGCGCGCATCTCACCGAGCCGATCGATGCGATCGGGATCGCGACGCTCGCAGCTCAGATCGCGCGCGAGCGCGCCGGCGCCGACGTGTCGGTCTTGAACATCGGCGCGGTCGACTCCACGTGGCGTCCATCGCGCGAGGGCGCGCTCACCGAGAGCGACGTGTACGTCGCGCTGCAGTACGACGAGCCGCTCGTCGTCGCGGACGTGAGCCGCGCCTGGATCGAGGCGCTCGCGCGACGGTTGGGCTCGGCCGGGCTCGTGACGCCGGGCCTCACGACGACCGGCGGGACGCAGGTCGGCGGGCGCTCGCTCGTCACGCGCGCGTCTTACCGCGTCGTCACGCTGCGCTTCCTCGCCAGCGGCGGCGACAGCGCGCTCGAGGGGCTCGATCCCCAAGAGGAGCCAGACTGGGAGCCGCTCGGCGAGAGCCTCACCTTGCGCTCGGTCGTACGCGACGCCCTCGACGATCGAGACCCACGCGACCCGCGCGTGGTGCGCTCGGCTCCCAACGACGCGCCCGAGTGGCTGCTCACCGGCTCGCTCGATGGAACGTTCGCGGGCTCGTCCATCTCGAACCCCGGCTACGACGTCGCGTCGCTCAATCGCTCGAGCACCGTCTCGCTCGGTCTCGAGTTGAACCTCGGCGCGAGCGCGTCGGCGCCCGACTGGACCTGGGACAACACGTTCGTCACGCGGTACCGCACGCAGTGGTCTCCGAGCAGCACGGCGGGAATGGCCGGCGCGTTCAGCGAAGCGATCGACCAGATCCAGCTGCGATCGACCGGCGCATGGCGCGGATTGTTCCGCGGTACGACCGGGTCGCACGAGTGGTACGTGCCCGATCCCTACATCGAGGCGTTCGTCGAGTCCGAGCTCACGCAGCCCGAAGGGCCGACGGCCCGCAACTTCCACTGGCTGCTCGTCCGACCGCTCGCGGGCTTGCGCTTCACGCTCATGCCGGAGCTCGACATCAAGTTCGACGTCGGCTTCCAGACGCAGGCGCTCGCGTGGGGACTGCAGGACGCGATGGGCAATCCCGAGGGCACGATCGATGGCGGTGTCGGCGCGCTGCTCACGTTGCGGCCATGGGATCTGATCCGCGACGGCGATCGACACACGACGCTGTCGGGCACGGTCGACTTCTTCTGGTCGGACCCGCTCACGCGCAACCTGTGGCAGTTGCGCGGACAGCTCGATGCGCAGATCGATCTGGCCGGCCCGCTCTCGCTCGCGCTCGGCGTGCGCCTGTATCTGCAGCGGGACGAGCTCTTCGCGCACGACGCGCTGGGCGCGGCCGTCGACGCGACCGCTGGCGTGCGCATCTCGGGGATCGGACGACTCGTCGGACCTCGATGAGAAGGTCTTCGGCGTGAAGACTCCGGGGCAAAGGTCTATTCTTCCGCTTCCGTGGATCCGGTCGCCTTCGACGCGCTCGCGCGCACGCTGCATCTCGACGAGCTGAGCCTCGCGCACGATCAGACGATCGGGCGCGGAACGATCGCCGCCCCGCGCAACAGCGTGCCGGTGCCCGCGCCGAGCAGCATCGCGCAGCCGACGTTGCCGCGGCTCGCCGTCGCGAGAGAGAAGCCGGCCGGTCCGCTCGATCCGCGAGACTTCGTGCTCACGACGCGTCTCGGCGAAGGCGGCATGGGCCTCGTCTGGCTCGCTCGACAGACGTCGCTCGATCGCGACGTGGCCATCAAAGAGCTCCGCGGCGAGATCAGCTCACCGGCGACGAGCCGCGCGCTCCTGATCGAGGCGCGCGCGACCGGCGCGCTCGAGCATCCGAACATCGTGCCAGTGCACGCGCTGGGCGTGGACGAGCGCGGCTCGCCGTTGCTCGTGATGAAGCGCGTCGAGGGCGCGACGCTCGCCGATCTGCTCGCCGACGACGAGCACGTCGCGTGGAAGGATCTCGAGACCCGACACGGCGACCGGCTCGCCGCGATCATCGACGTCCTCGCACGCGTGGCCGACGCGCTGCACTTCGCGCACGTGCGCGGCTACGTCCATCGCGACGTGAAGCCCGAGAACGTGATGATCGGCAACTTCGGCGAGGTGTATCTGCTCGACTGGGGCCTCGCGCTCCGGCTCGACGCGATCTCGGACGAAGAGCGGGCCTCGATCGCGATCGTCGGCACGCCCGGGTTCATGGCGCCCGAGATGGTGATGGGTCGCATCGAAGGCATCACCTCGCGCACCGACGTGTACCTGCTCGGTGCGACGCTGCATGCGGCGCTCACCAAGAAGCCGCGACACACCGGGACGAACCTGCGGCAGGTGCTCGTGAACGCGGTGGAGTCCGAGCCCGTCCAGTACGACGCGTCGGTGCCGGCGGGCCTCGCCGTGCTCTGCAACCGCGCGACGTCGGCCGATCCGGCCAAGCGCCCGGCCAGCGCGGCGGCCTTCCGCGAGGCGCTCGTGGAGTACGTGCTGCACCGCGGATCCCAGCGGCTGGCCGCCGAGGCGCTCGAGCGTCTCGATGGCCTGCGCGGCGCGAGCGCGAGCGAGGGCGAGCGGCCGACCCAGGATCCCGATGCAGCCGCCGCGCTCGTCGAGTGCCGGTTCGCTTTCACGCAGGCGCTGCGCGACTGGCCCATGAACCCGATCGCGAAGACCGGCCTGCGCGCCTGCATGCGACTGATGATCGACGCCGAGCTGCGCCGCAAGAGCCCCGAGGCCGCGTTCGAGCTCGCGCGACAGCTCGATCCGCCGGACCCCGACGTGGCGGCGCGGATCGATCGCGTGCGGGCCGAGGTGGCCGAGAGCCGCCGCTTCGAGGACGCGGCGCGACGCGAAGAGCACGAGCGCGATCGCACCGTCGGGGCACGGCTCGGCGTGTTCATCCAGAGCGGCCTCATCCTCGCGATCCTCGCGCTCGGCTCGCTGGGCACGTGGTCGCGCGTCGTGGCGGGCGGTCATCCTCCGGCGACGGGCATCCTCGGCTGGTCGGCCGGCGTGCTCGTCGTCGCCGTCGTGACGTTGATCGCCTTCCGCGATCGCGCGATGGCCAATCGTTGGGGCAAGCAGATGTCGGCGCTGCTCGTGGTGGTGCTCTTCGCGATCACGGTGGCGACCGGGCTGGTCGTGCGCCACGACGGCGACGCCGACGAGGCGACGATGAACATCATGTTCATGCTCTCGGCCGTGCTCGGCGCGGGCGCGATCGGTCTCGACACACGCCTCGGATGGTCGGCAGGCGCGAGCTTCATCGCAGCGATCGTGTCGGCGTTCTTCCCGGTCTTCTCGCCGCTCGCGGCCAGTGTCGCGGGGACGGTCGCGGTCGGGGTGTTCTTGCCGGAGTCGATCCGCAACGCGCGAAAGGGCTAGCTAGAGCTGATTTACGCGGGAACCCAGGAGTCGAGGAACCCAGGAGAGAGCTCTCTTGGGTTCCTGTCTTCCTGGGTTCCCGCGTTGAATCTCTCTACGGCGCCGGCGCATCCGTGGGCGCGGACGGGATGAGCGAGACCGGCGTCGAGTCACGGCAGGGCGCGGGCGGTGTCGCGTGCAGCCACGCGCGTGGGCCCTCGCGACGCGACTCGAGCCAGCCGACGATCGCGTCGGTGAGCGCGCCGTGCTCCGGCTCGTGCAGCAGATCGTGATAGAGCCCTTCGCAGCGCCAGATCGTGCGATCGGGTGTGCTGCGCGCACCGGCGATCAGATCTTCGCTCCCCTCCGGCATCGTCACGCGATCCGAATCGCCGTGGATCACGAGCATCGGCACGTGGATCCCGTCGAACCAGCCGCGGATGCGCCCGATCGCCGAGAGCAGCTCGGCCGCGGTGCGCGCCGGCCCCGACTCGTGATGGATCAGCGGATCGTGCTGCATCGCTGTGAGCGCCTCCGGATCGCGCGTGAAGTCTTCCTCCACGAGCGAGAGCACGCCGGTGTACGGAAAGAGCGCGGACGTCAGATCGAGGAACGCATGATCGACGTCGCCGACCCGATGCCGCAGCGCCGGCGCGCTGAGCACCAGGCCCGCGAGCTGTGGATCGCGCGTCTCGGCGTACAGCGTCGCGATCGCGCCGCCCATGCTGTGACCGAAGAGATAGATCGGTCGCCCTGGCTCGCGCTGGCGCACGTCGGCGATGAAGCTGTGTAGATCGACGATGTAGTCGTCGAACTGATCCACCATCTGCCCGCGCCCGTCCGAGCGGCCGTGACCGCGATGATCGTATGCGTAGACGGCGTAACCGCGCTGCGCGAGCGCCTCGGCGAACGTCGCGTAGCGCGCCGAGTGATCTCGCAGACCGTGTGCGATCACCAGCACCGCGTGCGGCTGCGCCAACGTCGGCCGCCACGATCGCGCGAAGAGCCAGAACTCGCGCGTGCCGCGCCAGACCCACTCGGTCGTCTCGACGCCGCTCTGCACGTCGTGCGCGGTGTGGTTCTGCGGAGCGACGGAGAGATAGGACGAGCAGCCCGTCGCCAGCACGAGCGAGAGCACGAGGAGCGGGCGCATCGGGCGCGCTTTAGCGAGTCAGAACAGGCCGGGCAAGAGTCGCCAGCGGACGCGGGAGCGATAAGCGTCGTACGTGGCATCGGTCGCGAGCACGCGCTCCTCGGCGAGCGAGCGCGGGAGCACGAGCACGAGCGAGAGCACGAGGCCGAGGGCGCCCCAGAGCGCTCCGCGCGACGCGCAGGCCGAGGCCACCATGCCGAGCTCGCCGAGATAGATCGGATGACGCACGAGCGCATAGGGCCCGCGTGACGTGATCGCGCGACGAGCGGGCAGGAGCGCGAACGAGCGACCTATCGAGGCGAGCGAGACCAGCACCCACGCAGCGAAGGCGCCGTGCGCGAGCACGAGCACGGGCGGCCACGAGGGCGGCGCGAGCGCGTACGCAACACCACCGAGCGCGATCGACGGCAGCGCCACGGCGATCTCGGCGCTCGAGCCGCACGTCCGCGCCGAGACGCGCACGAAGAAGAGGAGCGCGACGACGACGTCGATCGCGACGGTCGCGACGCGCACGCCGAGCGGTAGATGCGACGTGCCCGCGAGCGCTGCCAGATGCAGCGCCGTCAGCCCGATGCACGCATCGAGCACGCGCTCGATCGCACGCTCGCGGCTCACCAGAACCGGATGTTCCAGTGGAACACGTACGCCAGGACGTTCAGCAAGATCAGCAGGCCGATGAACACACCGGCGCGAACCATGTTGTTCTGCACGCGCCGAAGCCTAGCTGACGAGGCCGGACGGTGCGGCGCCGGTCGCTGCGGCGTACACCTCGGGGCCGAAACGTCGCGAGATCTCGCCGCGCGCGACCTGGGCGCTCTCGAGCGCGGCCACCACCTGCTCGATCACCTCGAGACGCACCGCGAGCGTGTAGTAGTCGCCCTCGTCGATCTCGCCCATGCGCGAGAGCGCTTGCTCGAGCAGGCTGCGATCCTGCGGGAGCACCTCGAGGTGGCCGCTCCAGCCTTTCACCTCGCCGCTCTCGAGCGCCTCCATCGCCATCGCGATCGGATTGAAGTGCAAGAACACGTGGCCGAGCTCGATGCGCCACGCGCCGAAGTCGTTCGGCTGCACGTGCCAGCGCGCGCCCGGGATGTGACGACGCACGACCTCGCCGAAGTAGCCGCCGGCGCTCGTCGCGATCAGCTGCCGCAGATCGTCCGACTGCTTGGCCTCCACCCGCGCCATCGCGAGGTGATGATCGAGCAACGGGAGCGTGTCCGCCGTGAAGTCGAGATCGATCTTCACGGACTGCTTCACCATTCGAAACGCGCTCGCCGCGAGCTCGAGCGCGAGGTCGGGGGCTTCTTCCGCGGTGATTTCGTCGGTCATGGCCGGCGGTTCATGGGGTTGGGGTGACGCTCGCGCAACCATCCTGAAGGCCAGTTCCTCCGCAGACACGTCCCGGAATGGCCCACGGGGGTCGATCCATGATACCGATCGCCGCCCGCCCCGGAGGTCCGACGAGGATGGCGACGACTACCAAGCGCGCGGCTCCCGACTCCACGAGCGACGCTCCTTATCAGGGCAAGCTCGGATCGAGCCGCCTCGAGAACGTGCACGTGCCCTTGCCCGACGGACGCGTTCGCTCCGTCGCGGTGTACGTGTCGGTCAACGTGGCCACCGATCCGCAGCTCGCGGCAGCTGCAGTCAGCGGCGGGCTGCATCGTTTCGAGGGCGGCGAAGAGCTCGCGATGCCCTTCGTCTATCACGACCCGGCCGGGCGGAAGCTCTGCGTGGTGCTCCCCGAGTCGCTGCGTCACCTCGAGCTGAAGGAGCGAGCGAAGCTGCTGACGGCGATCGCGAACGACGAGTCGGTCCCGGTGCCGGCGTACGCGCGCGATGCGGCGAGCGTGATCGGCCCCGCGGGGCTGGCGGCGTACCTCGCGCGCTCCGAGACGCAATACGCCGATCGCGAGACGGCGATCGCCGCGAAGGAAGCCGACCTCGTCGCGCGCGATGCGGCGATGAAGTCCAAGGAACAGGCGCTGAGCGCACGCGAGATCAAGATCCGCGAGCGCGCCGAAGACGTCACGGGACGCGAGGACGAGCTTCGTCAGCTCGCCGAAGAGAACGAGGCGATGAACCGCGACCTGGCGATGCGCGAGCAAGAGCTCGAGTCGCGCATGGCGTCGCTCGTCGATCGCGAGAAGGCCGCCCACGCGGCGCGCAAGGAAGAGATCGCCGCGCCGAAGAGCGTGCCTCCGAAGAGCGTGCCGCCGCCCGCACGCACCGACGCCACGCTGCCCTCGATGAAGCGCACGGCGAGCCTCGGCATGTTCGAAGAGCCGCCGACGCCGATCGCGTCGATCGTGGAGGACGACGACGAGGACGATCCCGCCGCCTCGATCACCTCGGTCTCGGACGACGTCGAAGAAGACGTGGTCGAAGAGCTCGACGACGAGATCGATCCCATCGGGACGCAGCCCGGGCGCGTCGCAGCCGCGCCGAAGGACGTCGAGGCCGAGCTGGTCGATCCGGACGAAGTGGCCGAAGAGGTCGATTCCGACGCGCTCGTGCGCGAGGACGTGACCGGCGTGCACCGTACCGAGGACGAAGCGCCCGCCACGCAGATCGCACAGAGCGTGGCGCGCCCGCTCGTCGGTGGGCACGGCATGCCCGAGGCGCTCGCACGCGGCGCGCAGGTCGCGGTGAAGATCGAAGAGCCCATCGAGCTCACGGCGCGGCTCGTGGAAGAAGACATCGGCGAGCTCGACATGCTCGTGCGGCTCGCGAGCGACGTGGGTGCGCCCGTCATCGTGCTCACGCTGACCGATGGACGCGCCGACACCGCGCGCCGGCTCGCGCTCGATCCGCGCAACGCGGACGATCGGCGCGTGCTCGAGATCTTGCGACGCCGCTTCGAGGCGAAGGTGAATCTCTTCGGCTCGAAGGGCTCGTTCCTGCGCACCGTCACCGTGAAGGCGGAGCGCGAGACGAACGTCGCGCGCATGCTCGATCGCGCCGCGCGCCTGCGCGGCGAGGCGAGCGCCAGCCCCGACGCGGCCAAGGAGCGCGCGCTCGGCGCGCCGGTGCCACCGCCCACGCCGCATCCGTTCACCAGCGAGGCGAGCGCGAGCGAGAGCACCGCGCTCGACGCGTCGCGCGCGCTCGCCGAGGTGTCCGATTGGATGGCGCCCGAGAAGCTCGATCAGGCGCTGCTCGAGCTCTCGGTCAGCCAGAGTGTGATCGACGCGGTCGTCGCACGCGTCATCGAGCGCGCCGTCGCGCACGGGCTCGCACTTCCGTCCGCGCTCGCCGATCGCGCCGTCGCGGCGGGCATCGCGCAGGAGCAGGGCGCGCTCGTCGGAAAGCAGATCGACGCCTTCCGCAAGACCGTGGCACAGCCCGACAGGGGCGGCCTCGACGAACCGGCGATCGCGACGAACTGGGAGCGCCTGCTCGCGGCCGCCGCCGATCACGAGGTCGCGATCGACGGCGAGACGCACGATCTCGCCTATCGAACGATCCGCGCGGTGCGCGGCGACACGACGGGCGCGCACGCGCTGGGCGATCTGGATCCCGCCAAGCTCGCCGAGCTGGGCGCCCCCGAGCTCGTGGTGATGCTCGATCATCCGCGCATGAGGCGCGAGGCGGCGATCGCGCTCGCCAACCGTGGCGATGCGCAGTACGCGGACGTGCTCTGCAAGGCCGTTCGCAAGATGCCGCGCGCCGAGGTCGTGCGCGTGGTGCCGCGCATCACCAAGCTCGGTGAAGAGGCGGGGGATGCGATCATCGACGGTCTGTCGGCGCGCAAGACGTTCGTGCGGCAAGCGTTCGCGCTCGCTCTCGGCAGCCTGAAGCTGCGTCGCGCGGTCGTGCCGCTCCTGCATCTGCTCACGAGCGAGGAGAGCGACGTGTGGCGCGAGGTCGCGCGCGTGCTGGGATCCTTCGGCAACGCCAGCTTCCGGACGCTGCAGCGTCAGCTCTCGGAAGTGAAGACGGGTGAGGACCGCTACGTCCGCACGCTCGCCTATCTCGCGAACAACGGATGCGAGAAGGCGATCAACGAGCTCACCAAGGACAGCAGCGATCCGAAGGCTTCGTCGCTCGCGGTGCGCGCGCTCGCGATGCGCGAGGAAGTCCGGCTCGAGGACGAGCGCGTCCACGGAAAGCGCCCGCTGGAAGGCGCCGATCCGTGGCTCGCGTTCTCGCGCCGCTTCTTCGAAGAGCTCGACGGCACCGCGCCCGACGCGGATCTCATCGAGCTGACCGAGTAGCCCTCGCGCTCGACCGAGGGGCGCGCTCAGCGCTCCTGAGAAAATGAAACGTACGCGAGGTGCATCGACTCGTGGATGCCGGCGAGTGTGATCGCGCGCTCGCGCATCGTGCGACGGTCGGCATCCGTCCAGCCGCGACCGAGCGAGCCGACGGCGCCGCGGCGATGCATGCGCCCTGCGAGCCATCCGACGTAGTGCGCGAGGCCACTGAGCTCGCTCGTCTCGACCTCGCCTGGATCGAGCTTGTCTTCCTGTGGCGAGAGGCGGCGCACGAGCATGGAGAGCCCACCCATCTTCGTCGTGCCGAGCATGCGTGGCGGGGCGGGTGCCGACGTCTCGATGCCGTGGACCACGCGCGCGGCGCCGGAGAGACCGGCGGCCGGCAAGCCGCTGGCCGAGCTCGCGCTCTCTTCCTTCAGATCGAAGAGCCACTCGCCGTGCACGCCGCCGGCCGCGAGCACCGCGAAGCGCTGCGCGCCGAGGCTGCCCGTGCCCGCGACGCGCCGCGCGATGTCGAGCACGACCATGTGATCCGTCGCGATGTCGTGTCGTGTGCACGTGTGCGCGGCGTAGCGCTCGAACGCCGCGCGAACCTGCGATTGGACGGCGCGCGAGACCGGCCAGAGCCGATCGTCGCGCTGAAGCGTGCGATGGCCTCCTCTCGCTCGCGTGTACGCGCGGTGCATCGACTGCTTGGTTCGTGCCGCGACCTTCGCAACCAGTCGACGCACCGGCTCGGGCTCGCGCATCGACACGCGCGAGCCGAACGCACCGAGCGTCCAGCCCTCGAGCAACGCACCACACGAGTCGACGCGGTTCTCGGCGAGCATGCCGCGCTCGTCGAGCGCGAGTAGCCAGCTGACCGAGAGCCGGAGCACGTCGAGCCGAACGGGCCCGACGCACGCCTCGTCGAAGTCGTTCGGCCCGAACACGACGCGCGTCTCGCCCGAGCTCGCGTCATCGGTCCGATAGGCGCCGAAATTCTGCACGTGCAGATCCCCGGTGAGCCACGCATCACCAGCGGGCCCACGCGCGAGCTCCGGCGATCCGCGCAGCAAGCGATAGAAGATCGCAGCGCTGCCGCGCAAGAACGCGAACGCCGACGCGCTCATCCGCGCCCGCTTCACGGCGAAGAGCCCCTTCGCGGCCCGGTCGATCGCGCGATCGGCGGCGAACTGGTCCCGGGCGAGCGCGATCGGATCGACCTTCTTGAGCATGCCGCAGGGTCACCTCGCCGTGCCTTCCGCGCAAGCACGAGCGATCGCGGCGCGCGCAGCACGCATGGCGGACGCCACGCTCGGATGACCGGTGCGGACGGCGAGCCGTGTCCACGCGTCGCGATCGATCAGCCGCGCGCGAAGCACGTCGTCCGCGATCGCGTGCTGCGAGACGAAGCGCTCGAGCGCGGCGGCTACGACGTCGAGCGGCTGGGTGCTGGTCGCGTAACCGAGCGCGATCGACCGAATCGCGTCCGGGCCGAGCTCGGCAGCAGGCGGGAGGTCGAACGCGAGCGCGTCGCGCAACGCAGGATCGATCGGCGCTCCGTCGTCGGCCTCCTGGAGCGCGAGCTGTGCGCCCAGCTCGCGGGCGAGATCTTCGCGCAACGACGCGACGAGCGCCTCGGCCTCGGGCGAGCGAGGACGGATCATCACGACCGCGGGCTCACCGCTGCGCGAGCCACGCGAGAGACCGACGCGCACCACGCGATATCCGAGCGCCTGACGAAAGCGCACGAGCTCGGGCGTGGCGCCGAAGATCGTGCCGAAGAGATCGGGCGTTTCGTGCGCGTGGATCTCTTCGACGAGACGTCGCGCGAGGCCGCGACCTCGACGCCGGTCGTGCACGGCGATCCGTACGCTCCGGAGCATCGACAGGCCCGCGGCCTCGGTGCGGAGCGCATGCGTCACGAGCGTGTCGGCGAGCGCGTGCCCGACGATGCGGTGCTCGCCGCGACGCATGGCTTCGGCCGTCGCGAGCGGCAGGCCACCTTCTCGGGCGAGCAGGCTCACCGCGACGACGTCCTCTCCTTCGAAGAGCGCGTGCACTTCGAGGTTGGGCGCATCGAGCATCCGCGCGAGGTCGTTCGGCGTGGTCCGGTAGTGTGCCGTGATCAACAGCCCGAAGATCTGTCGCAGGACGCGTTCGTCCGATGCGAGGCGATCGCGATCGAGACGCTCGTAGCGCGGCTCCGATTCTTCGATCCCGAGCACGGCCGGCTCGGCGTCGAGCAGGAGCGCATCGAAGATCCATCGCTCGAGTGGATCTCCTGCGGCCCAACGGATCGGCTCGCTCGACGTTCGCTCGACGAGCGGCCGGCCGAGCGTGCGCGCCCACGTGGCGAAGCGCAGCGCGAAGCCGCGGCCCGTTCCTTCGTAGCCTCGACAGGTCGTGGCGAGCGCGATCCGCGCGTGTGGATGCGCGAGCACGATCCGCTTCACGAGCGCGACCGGCAGCTGCGCAGCCTCGTCGATCACGATCGCCTCCGCATCACTGCCGCGCGCGAGCACGTCGGGTCGCGCGTACGTGATGCGTCCGGCGAAACGCTCGACCTCGACCAGTGCTTCTTCTCGCGCAGCTGTGACGACGATGCGCCGCTGCGAGCCGGCGATCGCGCGCCCGAGCGCCGCCGACTTGCCCCGTCCGCGGTCGGCCACGATCAGCGCGATCGCGGGCGCATCTGCGTCGAGCATCGACCGGAGCGTCTCGACCAGTGCGTCCTGCTCGCGCGTCGCGCTGCTCGGGATCGATGGAGCGATCTCGGCTCCGTCGAGCGCGGGCAAGCGCCGCGAGAGCCGCTGTGCGAAGCGTGTTCCGACGTCGGCCTGCGAGAACGGATGGACCGCGAAGTCCGCGCGTGCGGGCAGCTCGGCCTCTCCCAAGCGCAGCACGAGCGCACCCCCGCCGCGGATCATTCCCTCGGCGCGAGCGAGCGCATCGGGATCGATCGCGTCGTGGAGATCGAGGACGACGGCCGAGAGGCTCTGTCCCAAGAGCGTCGCGAGACCTCGCGAGGCCGTCGCCCGTACGCCTTCCGGAGCGCCCTGGCCGCACCAGAGCACTTCGCGCGGATCGAGCGCGCGCGTCGCCTCGATCGCGCCCTGCTGCGTGCTCTCTCGCGTGCCTCGCACGACGACGCAGCGACGCGCGCGCACGTCACCGATTCAGATCGGGCTGCACGACGAGCTCGCGATACGCGATGCCGGCCGGCGCGCCACGGAACGGAAACGAGACGTCGGACTTGGCCTGGCCTCGTTGATCGAACGTCGCGAGCTTCGCCGCGCCGTCTTCGATCGCGAGCGTGCCGCGCCATCGCACGCGGCCATCGGCCGTGAGGCACACGATCGCTTCCGGCGAAGGCGCCATCTGACCGCCGCGCAAGAGGATCAGGTTCTGATCGCACACCATCCCGGAGTCGGGCGCGAAGCCGATGTCGATCTGTCCGAGCACGTCTCCCGTGCGCACCTCCACGCAGACCACGCGCGTGCCGAACACGCCGAAGAGGCGCGTGTGGACGCGATAGATGCGCACGACCGGCTGCTCCGTCGGCACGTGCCACACGATGGTTCCGTCTTTCGGACGCAGCGCCACGATCGCCGAGCCCATCACGACCACGACCGGCTCGAATTCCACATCCGTCATGCGGCCCATCGTACATTCGAGGGCGCAGTGACGCACGAGCGCGAGATCACGGAGGCCGTCGCGCTGGCGGACTGGCGCGGCCGACTGCGGCCCGAAGCGATCGGTTTCAGCAGGCGAGCGCTGCACGACGCGGCGATCCCGGGTCGCTTCGGTCGACGTAAGCGCTGGGAGTACTGGTGTGTGATCGGTGTACGCGGCGCGCTGCAGGTCACGATCGCCGATCTCGACTACATCGGGCTCGTCGAGCTCTCGTTCGTCGACTTCGAGACGCGTGAGATCACGAGCGCACCGATGGTGCTCCCGCCGAAGACGATCTCGCTGCCCGATCGGAGCGGCGAGCCGTGGCGCGTGCGCACGCTGCTCGGCTCGGTGTCGTTCGAGCCGGGCGATACGGCGACGCTCTCGGTCCGCACGCGATCGCTCGATGCGCACGTCGTCATCGCGACGCCACCCGAGGAACAGTCGCTGAGCGTGGTGGTGCCGTGGAGCGAGCGGGAGTTCCAGCTCACGACCAAGCGCGTGGCGCTGCCAGTCCACGGCGAGATCCGCGCGCGCGGCAAGCACTACGGCGTGAGCGAGGCTGACGAGTCTTTCGCGTGTCTCGACTTCGGTCGCGGCGTCTGGCCGCGGGAGACGTCGTGGAACTGGGGCACCGGCGCGACGCGATCGAGCGGGCGGCGCGTCGGACTTCAGCTCGGCGGCAAGTGGACCGACGGTACGGGCGCGACGGAGAACGGTCTGTTCGTCGACGGACGTCTGACCAAGATCGGCAGCACGCTCGCGTGGCGCTACGACCGCGAGGCGTTCTCGCAGCCATGGCGCGTCGATGGCGAGCGCGTCGATCTGACGTTCACGCCGTTCTTCGAGCGCACGGCGAAGCTCGATCTGCGCGTGTTGCGCACCGAGCTCCACCTCTGCTTCGGCCGCTGGTCGGGCCGCGTGGAAGACGTCGCGATCGAGGGCGCGCTCGGCTGGGCCGAGGAGCACCGCGCCAAGTGGTAGGTCTCTGCCGGAGTGCCCGGCGAGCCCGGCCGACGCAATTGCGTCGGGTCCGCTTCGCGGACCACTCCGGTAGAGATCGTCAGCGATGGTGCATGAGGAGCCAGTCGAGCACCTCGGGGCCGATCACATCCGCGTTGAACGACGGGATGTGCGAGCCGCCCGCGATCGTATCGAGCCTCACGTCGATGCCCGCCATGCAGCCACCGTAGATCGTGGGCGTCGTCTCGGCGCCCGGGAGCAAGCGCTCGAGATCGACCGCAGCGCCCATCGTCGGCGTCGCGCTGCATCCACCGCGCATCGCCCAGTGCTGGGTGATCGCGACGGCGCCCGGGAACGCGCCGAGCCCCACGTCGCCGCCCGCGTACGCGATCGTGGTGTCGGCCGTACCGTGCAGATGCAGCACGGACACGGGCATCGACGGCGTGCAGTCCGTCGTGTCGGTCGCATCGGAGCCTGCGAGCACGGCGATCGCCGCGATCTCGTCCGCCGCGTGGCAGGCGAGGTTGTAGGACATGAACGCGCCGTTCGAGTGCCCGAAGAAGTAGACGCGATGCGGATCGATCGGGCGCGCCGCGATCGCTTCGTGCACGAGGCCCATGAGGTACGCGATGTCGTCCACCCCCGTGTGCGCGAAGTCGCAGCAGCCGGGCGCGTTCCAGAAGCGCATGCTGCTCGCGTCGACCGTCCCGTCCGGAAGGATCACCCAGAGGTTACGCGAGCCCGCGGCGCTCGTGACGCCGAGATACGCATCCTGAACCGCGCCGGTGGCGCCATAGCCGTGGAGCAGCACGAGCAGCGGCGCGGGCTCGGTCGTCGGATGTTCCGGTGCGACGAGATGGGCGGGACGAGCGCCTCCGATGATGAGCGAGCCGAGGCCGCCGTCCGGTCCCACGTCGGTCGGTGGCACGTATGCGTCTGCCGCGTCGTTCGGGAGAACGTACGCGTCGTCCGGAATCACGGTGGGTGACGTGCCGCATCCGATGGCGAACGAGAGAGCGACACAAGCGTGGAGGCAGCGCGACATGCCCGCACTATGGCCCCTCTCTGCTTGGCGCGCCGCGAGCGTCGTGCGACAAACACTCCGCCATGACGGACTACATCTACACGATGAAGGGTGTGACCAAGGTCCACCCGCCCGACAAGAAGGTCGTGACGGACCTCTATCTCTCGTTCATCCCGGGCGCGAAGATCGGCGTCATCGGGCCGAACGGATCCGGCAAGAGCTCGCTCATCCGCATCATGGCGGGCATCGACACGAGCTTCACCGGCGAAGCGTGGATCCGTCCGACCGCGACGGTCGGCTATGTCCCGCAGGAGCCGGACATCGGCAAGGACCGCAAGGTCATCGACGTCGTGCACGAGGCCGTCGAGCCGATGCGCAAGGCGCTCGCGCGCTTCGAGTCGATCGGAAACGACATGGGCGATCCGAACGCCGACATGGACAAGCTGCTCGAGGAGCAGGGCAAGTTGCAGGACTTCATCGAGGCCGGCGACGGCTGGAACCTCGACACGACGCTCGAGATCGCGATGGACGCGCTGCGCCTGCCGCCGCCCGACGAGAGCGTCAATCACCTGTCCGGCGGTGAGAAGCGCCGCGTCGCGCTGTGCCGCACGCTCTTGATGCGGCCCGACCTTCTTCTTCTCGACGAGCCCACGAACCATCTCGACGCCGAGTCGGTCGCGTGGCTCGAGCAGCACCTGAAGGACTATCCGGGGACGATCGTGTCGATCACGCACGATCGCTACTTTCTCGACAACGTCGCGGAGTGGATCCTCGAGCTCGACGGTCGCGGCGAGGCGTTCCCGTTCAAGGGCAACTACACCTCGTGGCTCGAGCAGAAGGAAAAGCGGCTCGAGATGGAAGAGAAGGGCGAGAGCGCCAAGCGAAAGAAGATCGCGCAGGAGCTCGAGTGGGTCCGTCAGTCGCCCAAGGCGCGACAAGCCAAGAGCAAGGCGCGCCTGCAGGCGTACGACGCGCTCGTGGCGGACGCGGGCAAGAAGAAGCGCGACGAGAACGTGATCGCGATTCCGCCGGGCGAGCGCCTCGGCGACACGGTCATCGAGATCAACGACGTCGCCAAGGGCTTCGGCGATCGGTTGCTCTACGAGCACTTGTCGTTCTTGGTTCCGAAGGGCGCGATCGTCGGGATCATCGGCGCGAACGGCGCCGGCAAGACCACGCTCTTCCGCATGATCACGGGCGAGATGAAGCCCGATCAAGGAACCGTGAAGGTCGGCGAGACCGTCAAGCTCATGTACGTCGATCAGTCGCGCGACGGGCTGAACGGCGACAACACGGTCTTCAAGGAGATCAGCAAGGGTCAGGACAAGATCGTCGTCGGCCGCACGGAGCTCCCGTCGCGCGCCTACGTCAGCTTGTTCAACTTCAAGGGCAGCGATCAGCAGAAGGTCGTGAAGAACTTGTCCGGTGGTGAGCGCAATCGCTTGATGCTCGCGAAGGTGCTCACGCAGGGCGGCAACGTGCTGTTGCTCGACGAGCCCACGAACGATCTCGACGTCGAGACGCTGCGCTCGCTCGAAGAGGCGCTGCTCGAGTGGCCCGGCGTCGCGCTCATCACGAGCCACGATCGCTGGTTCCTCGATCGCCTCGCGACGCACATCCTCGCGTTCGAAGGCGACTCGCGCGTCGTGTGGTTCACGGGCGGCTACCACGACTACGAAGCGGATCGCCGCAAGCGCCTCGGCACGGACGCCGATCGCCCGCACCGCATCAAGTACCGCAAGCTCACCAAGAACTAGGGGTCACTCCACACCCTCCCAAGTCGTCGGAACGAAAGCGTTCCGGCGGCTAGGTGTGGATTTCGTCACCAAGCCTCGTCGCCGAGCGTCCAGGCAAGCACGCGGCGCACCTCGACTCGCGCGTGTCGCGGTCGAGCATCGCGCGCACCTCGTCGTCGCTCCGCATCGTCACCGTGGGCGAACGCTCGTCGAGCGCGTCGCGGGCCCGTCGCGATCCGAGCCATCGATCGTCGTCACGAGCCCGAGCATCCACGCGAGCGCGGACGCCGACGTGCTGAGGGACTCTGCCGTCTCGTCGTCTTCCCAGAACCACGCCGCTTCGCGTTTCGTGAGATGGACGGTGCAGCTCTTCTCGCAAGAGCACGACGGGCGTCCCCTTCGCGAGACACGCCGACAGGCGCGTCGCGCGTGCGCGAGCGAGCACTTCTTGTTCGATCCGCACCAGCACGGACTCCGTTCGAATGTGACGAAATCCACACCTTGCCGCCAGATCCGCGTCGTTTCGACGACTTGGGATCGTGTGGAGTGACCCCGTGATCAGCGCTGGAGGATCCAGCGCAGCGCCAGCTCTGCCGAGCCCGGAGCCAGCGTCTCGAGCTTGCCGCCGATCGCGGCTTCCTCGCGCATCGCGACGCGCGGCGTGAGCGCGTCGAGCGCGTCGCGGATCGCTTCCACGTCGTCGCCGTCCAGCGAGCGCGTGAGACCGAGCGCCCAGGCGAGCGCGATCATCGCCGTGCGCGGGTCCTCGGCATCGACCTTCTCTTCCTCCGAGAACCAACGTGCTTCTCGTTCCGTCAGGTGGATGCCGAGGCCATGCCTCTGCAGCTCGGGGCGCAAGAGCTCGAGAGAGACGCCGTGAGAGAGCGCCTCGACGAGGTTGAGCACGCGCGCGCGCGCGAGGATCGCTTCGGAGCTTCGCACTGCGGTTCGTCAGACCGGATCGGGCAGCGTCTCGAAACAGCGGCGGTCGAGGCAGAACTCGCCGCCGCAGTCGGCGTCCGTCGTGCACGCCATGCGCTCGACCGTGGAGACCCACTGCGCGAGGTGATTGGCCATCGTCATGTCTTGGAACGGGACCCAGAACGGAACGCTCGTCGGGTCCATCCCCGCCGCCGCGCGCGACGGGCTGAACGCCGCCATCCAGAGCTGCGAGCGGGTGTCCTCGTCCAGGCGCAGGCCGTAGCCGCGGCGGCTCGCCCACACCATCCAGTAGAGATCGTGCCCCGAGTCGTGGAACACCGTCGGGTTGAAGCGCGGCCACTGGTCGCTGAGGCCGTGGCACGTGTCCATCGAGATCGGCGTGCCGCCCTCCGACGAGACGACCCAGAGCGCCGCATCGGCGATGCGGCTCGTGCCGCTGTTCGGATCCTCGCCGAGCGAGCTCGTGTTCGACGCGGACCGGTTGTAGATGACCCATGCGCCGTCGGGCGAGTAGCTCGGATGGAAGTTGTTGTCGCCCGTCGAGGCGACGAGCGTCGGCCCGACGGTCCACGCGCCGCCCACCTGATCGAGACGCGTGATGCTGCCGCTCGACACGCCCGTCTCGTCGAAGAGCCCCGCGATCGATCGACCCGGATACGCAACGTAGACGATGTGCTGTCCGTCGGGCGACCAGTTCGGCATCGAGGCCGCCGCGTTCGTGACCATGTCCTCGATCAACGAGCCGTCGACGCCCGACAAGAACCGCAGGCCCGTGAGCGCGCTGCCGACGATCTGCGAATCGTCCGGCGACCAAGAGGTGAAGTTCGACTGCTGCGGCCCGCCGAGCCCGCCCGTGCCGTGACCGGTGAGCATGAACTGCCGCGTGCGCGTCGCGATGTCGAAGACCTGGAACGTGGTCGTCGGCGTGTCGGTGCCGACGGCGATGCGCGAGCCGTCGCGCGAGAGCTCGTGGCAGCCGACGCACATGTGCGCGCCGGTGTCGCCGAGCGAGAGGAAGCGCTCCGCGTGCGCGCCGGGCACGCCGAACTCGAAGCGGTTGATCGCGCCCATGAAGCCGGGCGTCCAGTAGTAGAGGCCGCCCGTGACGTCCTCGGACGTGAACGTGATCGTGCGCGCGTCGGTCTCGCCGAGATGCCCGCTCGCATCGACGCCGCGCAGCACGTACGTGATCGGCCCGTGGCCGCGCGCCGCATTCGAGAGCACGGTCCACGTCGAGAAGTCGGGCATGTAGACGCAGCCCGCGCCGACCGTCTCGGGACAGCCGAAGTAGACGCGGATGTGGCTCGCGCCCGCGGTCACCGAGAGCTGGAAGACGGTGCCGCCGTTCGGCAGATAGTGAAACTCCAGCTGCGAGAGATTCGGCGGGACGACGACCTGATCGAGCGGATAGACGAGCGACGGCGCGTGTGCCGCGTCCGGCATGCCTCCGAACATCGAGGCCGCATCGGATGGCGCGCTGGGCGTCAGTATGTCCATGTCGACCGGCGCGAAGTACGCATCGTTTCCCGTGCTGCCGCCGCCATCGCGATGCGGATCGCCGCTGCCCGCGTCGCCTTCGCGATCACGCGAGGTGCAGCCGACGGAGCCTAGAGCGAGAGCGACGAACGCGAGGACGACGACGCTGTGGCGCATGACGCGAGCGTAGGCGCCGATCGCGATCGGTCCGCAAGAGCCTGCGCGGGCGCGAATTGCGTAGCGTCACAGGCGCGATCGTTTTCTCACGCGCTCGAGCCCGCTCAGGGCCCGTAGCGCTGCGCGATCGGGATGCGGCGGCCGGGCCCGAACGCCTTGTGCGTCACGATGAGGCCCGGCGGCATCTGCCGGCGCTTGTGCTCGCTGATGCGCACCAGCCGACAGACGCGCTTCACGACTGCTTCGTCGAAGCCCGACGCCACGATCTCTTCGGGCGCGCGCTGCTCTTCGACGAGCTGCGCGAGGATCGCGTCGAGCACGTCGTAGGGCGGCAGCGAGTCCTGATCGGTCTGGTTCGGTCGCAGCTCTGCGCTCGGCGCCTTCGTCAGCGTGCTCTCCGGAATGATCTCGCGACCCGCCTGTCGGTTCACCTCGCGACTGACGCGATAGACCATCGTCTTGAAGACGTCGGCGATGACCGCGAGGCCGCCCGCCATGTCGCCGTAGAGCGTGCAGTAGCCACACGCGACCTCGCTCTTGTTGCCCGTGTTGAGCAAGAGCGCGTTCGTGCGGTTCGCGAGCGCCATGAGCACCGTCATGCGCAGGCGCGCCTGCACGTTCTCGAACGTGACGTCGCCTTCGGTCGCATCGCCGAGCAGCGCGAGCGGCTTCGGCAGCACCTCGTGGTACGGCGCGAAGAGCGGCTCGATCGACACGATCTGGAAGCGGATGCCGAGCGCGTCGGCGAGCGCGCGCGCGTCCGTGATCGATCCCTCGCTCGAGTACCGGCTCGGCAGCGCGATGCCGTGCACGTTCTCGGCGCCGAGCGCGCGCGCCGCGATGCAGGCCACGAGCGCGCTGTCGATGCCGCCCGACAATCCGAGCAGCGCCTTCTTCATCCCGCACCGCTGCGCGTAGTCGCGCACGCCGAGGACCAGCGCGTCCAGGATCGCCGCCTCGTCCGTCGCGGGGAGCTGGTGCTTGGGCCCGCCGGGCGCGAGATCGGCGACGAGCAGCTCCTCACGGAAGCTCGGCGCCTGCGCCCAGAGCGAGCCATCGGGCCCGTACATCGCGCTCGTTCCATCGAACACGATGTCGTCGTGTGCGCCGACCTGGTTCGTCATGACGACGGGCAAGCCGTGCGTGCGCGCGATCTCGGCGAGCATGAGCCCTCGGCCTTCGCGCTTGCGCAGCGTGAACGGCGAGCCCGAGAGGTTCACGAGCACGTCGACACCCTTGGCGACGAGGTCTGCGATCGGGTTCGCCGCGTACGGGCGGCCACGCATGATCGCGACGTCGTTCCACATGTCCTCGCACGTGGAGATGCCGAGACGGACGCCGTCGACGACGACGATGCCCGGCTCGGTGCCCGGCTCGAACCAGCGGTCTTCGTCGAAGACGTCGTACGTGGGCAAGAGGCGCTTGTGGAGGACCTGCTGGATGCGTCCGTTCGCGTAGACGACGGCCGAGTTGTGCAGCGCCCGGCCGTCGCCCTCTCGCGCGGTGGGCGCGCCCACGATCGCGACGATCTCCTTCGGCAGCTTTCCCGCCAGCGCGTCGATCGCGCTCGACACGTCTCGCACGAAGCCGGGTCGGTCGAGCAGATCGCGCGGGCCGTATGCCGTGAGCGCGAGCTCCGGGAAGACGACCACGTGCGCGCCGGCCGCATGCGCGCGCTCGGCCATGGCCACGATCTTGGCCGTGTTGCCCGCGAGATCTCCGATCGCCGGATCGATCTGCGCGAGGGCGAAACGCAATTTCATCGGCTCACCTCTCCGGCCCCTTCCGTACGCGGGCGCGACGCCCGCTCCCGTCCGGGTCCTGCGCGGTGAGCACTCTTGCCGAGGATCGTCATCCGCGCTTGGGCCCGATGAGCGTGCGGAGTGTCGTGCGCGCGCAGAGCTCGCCCTTGGCGTCCTTGATCTCGACGATCACCTCGATCTCCTTCTTCTCCTTCGACGAAGGCAGTGCCGGCGGGCGGCTCTCTGCGGTCAGCTTGCCGCGCGCCTTCTTCAGGTACTCGATCGAGAGGCCCGCGACGATGAAGCGCATGTCGTCCGGCAGCGCGTAGAAGACCGCGACGTTGCCCGTGACCTCGGCGAGGTTCGCGAGCGCGATCGCGTGCACGCATCGCAGGTGATTGCGCACGCGCGGGCGATCCTCGAGCGTGACGCGCGCGTAGCCGACCTCGAGCGCCTCGATGCGCGCGCCGATCGTGCCCGTGTACGGCGCCGCGCGACCGACGAGCAGCGAGAACAGACGCTTGCCGCCCGGGATCTTGTGCATGCGATCCCACGCGTCGCGGACGAAGTTGCCGCTCTTCTCGACGTCGGGAACGAACGGCAGGGACGATGCGAACGAGGCCATGACGCGAAACTGCGACCCCCTGTGCATCTGCGCAAGGGCCAGGCGATGATGCAGCCCATGGACGCCAAGAAGCTCGCCCTCGTGCTCGCTCTCTCGGTCGGTTGCGGCGGCGGAACGCAGGACGCCGACAGCGGCGTGGCGCCCGGTCAGGACGCGAGCCGACGCGACACCGGAACCGGAGACCCGACCGATGTGGGCCCGCCTCCTCCGCGCG
>CAYSCF010000021.1:29400-42610 GCA_964429305.1 uncultured Sandaracinaceae bacterium
GGGCACGCTCAGCGCTGCGATCCGTATCGACCACCTCGGCTGGCGCCCGGACGACACGAAGACGGTCGTGCTGCTAGGCCACGCGCACGAGATGGTCGAGATCCGCAGCGTCCGGGACAACTCCGTCGCCGGCACGTACACGAGCGGCGCCGCGAGCATGGACGAGGACTCGGGCGACTCGGTCTCGCGCGCCGACTTCTCCGACATCACCACGCCGGGCGACTACTACGTGTACCTGCCGACCGGCATGCTGCGCTCGTACACGTTCACGATCGCCGCGAGCGCGTTCGACATCGCCGGCCTCGCCGCTGCCAAGAGCTACTACTTCCAGCGCTGCAACCACGATCGCGCGCTGCCCTACGCGAGCGATGCGATCGGCGGATTCACCGGCAACGGTGGTCAGTGGGTCGACGGCGCGTGCCACACGACCGACATGCACGTCGGCCCCGGGCCCGGCTCGGCGAACGACGGCATGCTCGATCTGCACGGCGGCTGGCACGACGCGGGCGACTACCAGAAGACGCTCTGGGCGCGCGGCGTTCCCGAGCTGCTCTTCGCGTACGAGATCAACAGGGCGGTGTGGACCGATTCGCAGCTCGACATCCCCGAGAGCGGCAACGGCACGCCCGATCTGCTCGATCAGATCGCGTGGGAGCTCGACTTCTACGTGCGCATGCAGCGGCCGGACGGGCACTTCCTCACGAGCGTGAAGGGCCACAACCCGACGGTCGTCTCGCCGCCGAGCGCGTCGGACGAAGCACGCGTGTACTTCGACGTGACGTCACCGGACAGCAGCGAGTGGTCGGGCGGCGGCGTGACGCCGATGGAAGCGACGGGCAACGCCGTGCTCTCGCTCGCGCACGCAGCGATCGTGTACGCGCCCTTCGATGCCACGCGCGCGGCGAGCTATCGCACTGCGGCCACGAGCGGCTGGAACTGGCTGCGCACGGCGACGCTCTCGACCGATACCAACAAGGCGACCACCGAGCGACGCCTGCGTGGCGCGGCAGCCTCCGCCGTGTACCGGATGGACTCTTCGATCGCGACGGCGCACACCGCGGTGATGACGTTCGCGTGGATGACGTGGGACGGCGAGCGCGGCGCGGGCGGCACGCCGAGCGAGGGTGTGATCGCGGCGGGCGCGTGGCACTGCCTTCTCAACAGCATGTGCGACTCGAGCGTGCAGACGCAGATCCGCGACGCCGCCCAGGACGTTCTCGTTGACGGCGCGTTCTCCCAGACGGGCGCGTACGGCGGCATGTTCGGCGGGCCGGGCAACGGCTGGGAGTGGAGCTGGGGCAGCAATCGCAACCAGAGCATGTACGGCAGCAACCTCATGATGGCGCTGCACTTCGGCATCATGGGCTCGCACACCGCGAGCGAGATGACCGAGCGCGCCGAGCGACACCTTCACTTCATGCTCGGGCTCAACCCGCTCAACATGGTCTATCTGACCAACATGGCGGCGTACGGCGCCGAGCACTCGTCGTTCCAGATCTACCACTCGTGGTTCAGCATCACCGGCAACGACGGCGACCACGGCAACACGACGTACAACGGGCTCCCGACGAGCGTCGTCGAGCCGATGTACCCGTACTACGTCGACGATCACCAGACCTCGATGTACGGCCCCGCGCCCGGCATCGTCCCGGGCGGCCCGAACTTCTACTACAGCGGCGGCTACACGATCCCGATGCGCACGCAGCCCGCGTACGCGTACCGCGACTTCTCCGTCGGTTGCGAGTGGAACGGCTCGGCGTGCAACGCGTCGGGCTGGGAGCTCACCGAGCCCGACCAGGGCTACCAGGGCCCGTTCGTGCTGATGGTCAGCTTCTTCATGACGCACTGACCTTCTTGGCGCGCGCGTTCTTCGCGGGCGCCTTCGCGAGCCCGCGCAGGATGTCGAGACGATTGGCGGGCGCGGTCGGCGACAGAAAGCTCGGATCGTCTCGGCGGTGCGGCGCGGACGACGCAGGTGGTCCGTGTGCCACTCCGTGATGTGCTCCTGCGTTGACGGGCCTGCCCGAGACAGGCATGCAAGAGCACATGCTCTTCGATCCGATCGTGCTCCGTGACGGCGTCACCGCTCGCAACCGCATCTGGCTCGCGCCGCTGACCAACATGCAGAGCCATCCGGATGGCTCGCTCGGCGACGACGAGCTGCGCTTTCTGTCGCTGCGATCGACGGGAGGCTTCGGGCTGGTCGAGACGTGCGCGTCGCACGTGTCGCAAGAAGGAAAGGCGTGGGCGGGCGAGCTCGGCGTGCACGACGAGCTGATGATCCCCGGGCTCACGCGCCTGGCATCGACGATCAAGGAAGGCGGCGCGCTCGCGAGCGTGCAGCTCTTCCACGGAGGCCTGCGTGCGAGCGAGAAGGTCAGCGGCCTGCCGACCTGGAGCGCGAGCGCCTACGAGGAAGGCGTCGAGACGATCCCACGCGCCGCGACCGAAGAAGACATCACGAACGTGATCGAGGCGTTCGTGCGCGCCGCCGAGCGCTGTGCGAAGGCCGGCTTCGATGCGATCGAGCTGCACGGCGCGCACGGATACCTCTTCTCTCAGTTCCTCAGCACGACCTACAACCGGCGCGAAGATCGCTGGGGCGGCTCTCTCGAGAACCGCGCGCAGCTGATCCGCCTCGTGCTGCGCGGTATCCGCGATCGCGTGCCCTCGCTGGTGCGCTGCGTGCGTCTCTCGCCCGAGGACTTCGGTCAGACGCGCGGCATCGACGTCGACGAGGCCGTGCAGACCGCGCGCTGGCTCGCCGAAGACGGAATGGAAGTGCTGCATCTCTCTCTGTGGCGCGCGCAGAAAAACACGACGAAGTATCCGGATCGGCATCCGACCGCGATGTTCCGCGAGGCCGTCGGCGATCGCGTGCGCATCGTGACCGCGGGCCGGATCCTCACGCGCGCCGACGCCGATCAGCAGATCGCGCTCGGCGCGGACGCCGTCGCGCTCGGCCGCGCAGGCATCGCCAACCACGACTGGCCGAGGCGCGTGCTCGAAGGCCGCCCGCTCACGAGCGAGCCGGTCACCGAGGCGCACCTGGTCTCGGAAGGCCTGAGCCCCACGTTCGCGCACTACATGCGCATGTGGAAGGGATTCGTCGCGGACTGATTCAGAGCGCGAGGCGCGCGATGCGGCCGTTCGGTCCAACCGCGAAGACGACGTCGCCCGAGACGCGCACCGTGTTCATCGGCGTGTCGTCGATCGCGCTCCAGCTCGCGCCATCGTCGTACGAGACGTCGGAGCCCGACGTGCCGACGACGATCAGCGCGCTCGGCGCAACGGCGATCGACGATCGGTAGCCTCGTAGCGACGTGCCGGTCTGCCAGCTGCGACCACCGTCGCTCGTGCGCGCGAACGCGCCCGGCCCGGTCGGTGCTTCGTAGTCGCCGCCCACGACGTAGCCGATCGAGGGATCGCGGAACGCGATCGCGAAGATCCCGGCCGAGGTCGAGCTCGCGATCGGAACGCTCGCGCTCGACCAGTCGGTCCCGTGCGATCGGAGCACGCGTCCGCTGCTCGCGAAGAGCCAGTGCGAGCCTGCTCGCGCGAGGCAGCCGTTGCTCGCGGCGAACGCGGCCTCGCCCTCGATCGCGGCGGGGCCGGTCGCATCTTCCCAGCTCGCGCCGCCGTCGTGCGTGAGCAGCAGCGCGAAGCGGCCGTCGATCGGATCGCCGATCGCAACGCCTTCACTGCCGTCGAGCGCGAGCGAGTCGTAGAAGACGCCCTCGCCTTGCCGGCTGAACGTCTGCTGCCAGTGCGCGCCGCCGTCGCCGGTGAGGAACGCGCGCGCGGGCGAGCCGGCCGAGAGCACGATCGCGCGATCGCGATCGAGCGCGTGCAGACTGCGGAAATCGAGCGTGCTGGCGTCGGGCACGACGAGCGGCTCGAACGACACGCCGTCGAGCGATCGGACGACCGCGCCGTGCGCGCCGCTGGCCCACACCGATCCGTCAGGGCCGATGCTCAGCCCGCGCAGGCTCTCCGTGGTGCCGCTCTCGAGCGTCGTCCACGTCGGCGACACGGGATGCTCGACGCGCGCGCCCCCGCATGCGACGAGCATCGAACCGAGAAGAGCTTCAAAAAAACGCACTGGTGATCGGCGCGGCTTCTTCGAGCTGCGCCGCCAGGCCGAGCATCCGGCGATCGTCGCGGCGATGCATGACGATCTGCACGCCGATCGGCAGGCCGCTCTTGCTGATCGCGAGCGGCAGGCTGATGGCCGGCTGGCCCGACACGTTGAAGGGCGCCGTGTACGCGCCGATCGGCCCGACCGCGCGGAAGGTCTCCTCGCCGCCGAGCCCGTCGTACTGACCCACGCGCGGCGGCAGCACGCACGACGTCGGCAGGATCCACGCGTCGATCGCTTCGCCGAACCACGCATCGACGCGGGCTTCGAGCAGCTCCTTGGCTTGCCGCGCCGCCGTCACGCTCGTCTCGGCGCCGAGGTCGAGCATCCACTTCGTCGTCGGCTGCACGAAGCGCCGCGCGATCGGGATCTGCGGGATGCTGCTGATCATCTTGCTCATCAAGGGCAGGAATTCGTCGACCGTTCCTTCGAGCGGCTCGCCCTCTTCGACGTGATGGCCGAGCTGCTCGGCCAGGCGCGCCGCGCGGCGCACCGCTTCTTCCACCTCGGGATCGAGCTCGGCGATGCGCGAGCGAACGGTGAAGCGGATGTTCAGCGCACGCGGCGCCTGCTCCGCGGCCGCGCGGAACGAGCGCACGTCGCCCCGCTCCGAGAGATCGCCCGCGAGCACGTCGAGCATCATCGCCGCGTCGTCGACCGTTCGCGCGAGCGGTCCGACCGCGCTGATGTCGTGCGGATCGACCGCGTGGTGCTCGTGGAAGAGCGTGTGCCGGCTCGGCTTCACGCCGACCAGACCGCAGAACGACGCCGGAACGCGGATCGATCCGGCACCGTCCGATCCGGGCGCGATCGGGATCATGCCGGCCGCGACCGCCGCCGCCGCGCCGCCGCTCGATCCGCCCGAGTAGTGCTCGCGGTTGCGCGGATTGCGCGTCGGCGGGCCGAGATCCGTCTCGACGAACGGCAGGATCGTCAGCTCCGAGCAGCTCGTCTTGCCGACGAGGATCATGCCCGCCGCGCGGCAGCGCTTGGCGAGCTCGCCGTCGATCGGCGATCGTACGTACCGATACATCCGCGAGCCGGCGCGCGTGTGCATGCGCGCCATGTGCTCGTGGTCTTTGATCGCGGTCGGGATCCCCGCGAGCGGCGAGAGTTTCTCGCGCCGCGCGCGACGCTTGTCGATGCGCGCGGCCTGCCGTAGCGCGCGGCGAGCATCGAGCTCGACGAACGCGGCGAGCGCGCCGTCTCGCTCTTCGATCGCATCGAGCGCGGCGCGCGTGAGCTCGACCGCGCTCACTTCACGCCGACCGAGCCGCTCGGAGAGAGTGCGAACGTCGTCGTCGATCATCGATGCACGCGCGTGGCGGCGAGGCGACGCGTGGCCGACGCGCTCGCGGCCTGCACGGCCTCGTCGCGGCTCGCGCCACGTCCACGCGCGACGGTCGCGCCCGGGCTCACGTTGTCGATCTTGCAGATCCACGTCGTGCCGATGCGATACGTGGTGACGCCCGCGGGCCAGCCGCCGAGCTCGCACTCGTAGCGGCTGTGCTCTTCGGCCTTCAGCTCGGCCGCTCGCGTCTCGGGCGTGGACAGGGGCTCTTCGTCGCTCACCGTCCGGCTCCCAGCTCGATCGGCGCCTTCACGAGGTTGCCCCACTCGGTCCACGAGCCGTCGTAGTTCATCACGTTCTTCCGCCCGAGCAGATGACGCAGCACGAACCACGTGTGGCTCGAGCGCTCGCCGATCCGGCAGTACGCGACGACGGGCTTGTCGTCCCCGACGCCCTTGGCGCCGTAGATCGCCTCGAGCTCTTGCCGGCTCTTGAACGTACCGTCGGCGTTGCATACCGACGCCCACGGGACGCTCGCGGCGCCGGGGATGTGGCCGCCGCGCTGACACGTCTCGGGAAGACCGGGTGGCGACAAGATCTCGCCCGAGAACTCGCCCGGACTGCGCACGTCGACCAGATGCACGGCGCCCTTCTCGACCATGGGCCGCAGCGCATCGAGCACCACGCGCGCGCTCTCGTCGATCGCCGGCACGACGTAGCTCGAGGCTGCACGCGACGGCGTCTCGAGCGAGAGCGGTCGACCCTCCGCGAGCCATTTGGTGCGACCACCGTTCATCAAACGCACGTCGCGATGTCCGTACATCTCGAGCTGCCAGAGCGCCCACGCGGCGAACCAGTTGTGGTTGTCGCCGTAGAGCACGATGGTGGTGTCCGCCGTCACGCCGGCCGTGCGCAAGAGCGCTTGGATCTGCTCGTACGAGAGGATGTCGCGCGTGCGTCGATCGCAGAGCTGCGTCGTCCAGTTCCACGCGAGCGCGCCCGGCACGTGCCCTTCTTCGTAGGCGTTCGTGTCGACGTCGACCTCGACCACGAGGACCTTCGGATCGGACAGATGCTCTTCGACCCAGGCAGTGCTGACGAGCGAGGTCGGCGAGGCGTAGGACATGGCCTGGATAGTAGAGCGGCCGTTCCTCTTCCGCGATAGCCTCGCGCGCGATGGCCACCTCGGATCCGCCGCCGGCCGCGCCCTCGTCCTCGGCTGCCACGCCCAGCAGCACGACGGGCTCGCTCTACCTGCAGGTGCTGACCGGCATCGCGGCCGGCGCGCTCGTCGGATGGCTCTCGCCCGCGCTCGGCGAGTCGCTGCAGCCGGTCGGCGACACCTTCATCCGCATGGTCAAGATGCTGATCGCGCCGATCGTGTTCGCGACGGTCGTGCACGGCATCGCCGGCGTCGGCGATCTGCGGCGCGTGGGGCGGGTGGGCCTCAAGGCGCTCTTGTACTTCGAAGGCATGAGCACGATCGCGCTCGTGATCGGTCTCGTCGTCGTGCACGTGCTGCAGCCGGGCGCGGGAATGCATCGCGATGCAGGCACGCTCTCGACCGCGAGCGTCGAAGCACAGACGCACGGCCGCGAGTCGATGACGTTCGTGCAGCACCTGACGAACATCGTCCCCGAGAGCGCGGTCGGTGCGTTCACGGGCGGCGAGATCCTGCAGGTGCTCTTCCTCGCGATCCTCTTCGGCCTCGCGATCGCGTCGCTCGGAGAGAAGGGGAAGCCCGCGCTCGCAGCGATCGACGCGATCTCGGCCGTGCTCTTCAAGGTGATCGCGCTCGTCATGCGTCTCGCGCCCATCGGCGCGTTCGGCGCGATGGCGTACACCGTCGGTCACTTCGGCGTCTCGAGCCTCGGCAACCTGCTCGAGCTCATGCTCGGCTTCTACGCGACGGCGCTGATCTTCGTGATCGTCGGCCTGGGCAGCGTGTGCGCGCTCGTCGGCATCTCGCTCTTCCACTTGCTGCGTTACTTGCGCGAGGAGCTGCTCGTCGTGCTGGGCACCTCCAGCAGCGAGTCGGTGCTGCCGCGCTTGATGGACAAGCTCGAGGCGCTCGGCTGCGGTCCCTCGGTCGTGCGGCTCGTGATCCCGACCGGCTACTCGTTCAACCTCGACGGCACGTCGATCTACCTCACGATGGCCGCGATCTTCGTCGCACAGGCGACCGACACGCCGCTCACGTGGGAGCACGAGGCGACGCTGCTCCTGGTGCTGCTGCTCACGAGCAAGGGCGCGGCCGCGGTCACGGGCGGAGGCTTCGTCACGCTCGCCGCGACGCTTCAGGCCACGGGCGCGATCCCCGTCTCGGGCTTGTCGCTGCTGGTCGGCGTCGACCGCTTCATGAGCGAGGCGCGCGCCATCACGAACATGATCGGCAACGCCGTCGCCACGCTCGTCGTGTCGCGGTGGGAGGGCGAGCTCGATCTCGATCGCGCGAGACGCGTCTTGGCGGGCGAGCGTTGAATTTCGGACAGGAGGAAGAGAAGAGGCGAGGAGAGGGTCCCGTCTCCTCGCCTCCTCCCTTCCTCGCCTCCGCGATCGTTCTGAATTTTCCTGCTCTCCGCGCGTTGACTACGCGCCTCCTCGTCGGGAAACTCGCCGTCCCATGAAGATCTTCATCGACACGGCCGACCTCGGCGAGATCCGCGACGCGGCCCAGATGGGCGTCGTCGACGGCGTCACCACGAACCCGTCGCTCGTCGCCAAGACCGGCAAGCCGATGCGCGAGATCGTCGCTGCCATCTGCGAGATCATCGACGGCCCGATCAGCGCCGAGGTCGTCGCGACCGACACGGACGGCATCCTCAAAGAGGGCCGCGAGCTCGCGAAGATCCACAAGAACATCGTCGTGAAGGTGCCTCTGATCGCCGACGGTCTGAAGGCGGTCAAGCAGTTCACGAGCGAGGGGATCAAGACGAACGTGACGCTCTGTTTCTCCGCAACGCAGGGCTTGCTCGCGGCGAAGGCCGGCGCCACGTACATCTCGCCGTTCGTCGGCCGCATGGACGACATCGCCGGCGAGGGCATGGACCTGGTGCAGCAGCTCGTGCACATCTACGACAACTACGGCCTGACGACGCAGGTGCTCGCGGCGAGCATCCGTCATCCGCTCCACGTCGTGCAGGCCGCCGAGATCGGCGCGCACGTCGCGACCATCCCGCACAAGGTCATCCTGCAGCTGCTCAAGCATCCGCTCACCGATGCGGGCCTGGCGACCTTCCTCGCCGACGCCAAGAAGATCCCCGCCTCGAAATGATCCGGTCTCTCCTTCTCGCGATCGCTCTGACGCTCGTGCCCGCCGCCGCGCAGGCGCAGGCGCTCGCTGGCGCGCTCAACGGCAGCATCGTCATCGCCGATCAAGACGTCGGCGGCGCGCTCTGGGCGGATCTCTGGGCGAGCTTCGACTGGTTCCGCGTGGGCGGCTTCGCCGGCGTCGCGATCATCCCCGCACCGGCCGCGCGCGATGCGTACAACCGCAACGCGACGCCGCTCGGCGTCTCACTCGCGGCGGTGGCGAACCTCGGTGACGTGGATCTCGAGCTGCGCCTCCGCGGCGGTCTCTGGGCCGGCGCCACGCAAGACGCGAAGATGACCGTCGGCGGATTCCTCGGCGGCGGCGCGTTCCTCGACTTCCATCTCGGTGGCGGCGCGAGCCTCGGCGGCGGCATCGAGCTGTGGGGATTTCTCGGCGCGGGCGCCACGTGGGCCGTCACGCCGACGATCACGCTCACGTTCGGGCCACCACCTGCGACGCCGGTCGATCTCGGCACCGTGTCCTCGGGCTCTTCGTTCACTCCATGAAGGTTGATTGGGCATGAGCGAGCTGTCTCGACCCGAGGTCGCGATCGACATCGTCGACGACCGAACCTCGTCCACGCCGAGCGATGCGGGCTTCGTGCGCGTGCGCCGTCTGACGCTGCGCAATCGCTACGGCGGCAAGAGCGAGCCGAGCCGCGACTATCCGTACGACTGCGTCGAGCGAGCGGCGACGGATGCCGTGGGCATCGTGCTCTACGCGCGCTCGCCCGATCGCGTGTGCGTGCGCAGCTCGATTCGTCCGCCGATCTCGCTCCGGCCTTCGTACGCGCTGCCCATCCCGCAGACGAGCGCGGACCCGACGCTCTTCGAGATCCCCGCGGGCCTCGTCGAAGCGGACGAGCAAGGAGAAGAAGGCCTGCGTGCGTGCGCCGCGCGCGAGACGATGGAAGAGGTCGGTCTCTCGATCGCGCCCGACGCGTTCTTCCGCATCGGTCCGGGCGTGTTCCTCTCGCCCGGTCTGTCGGCCGAGAAGCTCTACTTCCTCGCGGCCGAAGCGGATCCCGACTCGGCCGTGGCCCCGACGATGGACGGATCGCCCGTGGAAGAGGCCGCGATCATCCGCTGGCTGCGGCTCGACGAGGCGCTCGAGGCCTGCCGCAGCGGCGCGCTCGAGGACGCCAAGACCGAGGTCGCGATCCGCCGCCTCGCCGAGCACCTCGCGCAAGACGAAGGCCGTACGACCGATCCGGGCGGACACGGGGAGTGAGCCCGTTGCCCTCAGGCTTGTCGTGACCAAGAAGGCGCATGGCGACGGACCTCGCGTCCTGGTCGTCTACAAGAAGAGCGCGTACCAGACGAACGTGCGCGAGCGGAAGAACCCGCGCTTCCTCGAGCTGCTCGCGAAGAAAGATCCCTCGGTCGCGCGTCTGGTCGAGGCGCACGACGATCACCAGGCCACGCTCGAAGAGGCGCACGCCGCGCTCGACAAGCTCGGCGTGAGCGCGACGTTCCGCTTCCGCGGTGACGAGGGCCTCGTCGAGGACTTCGATCTCGTCGTCACCGTCGGCGGTGATGGCACGCTGCTCTGGGCCGCGCGATGGGTCGGCCCGCACACGCCCGTGCTCGCGATCAACTCGGCGCCGCACGACAGCGTCGGTCACTTCTGCGGCGGTCGCAAAGGCCACGTGCGCATGATCTTGAGCCGCGCGCTCGGCGGCGAGCTGCGCAGGACCGAGCTCTCACGCATGCAGGTCGAGCTCGACGGCGAGTGCGTCACGCGTCGCGTGCTCAACGACATGCTCTTCGCGCATCCGTCGCCTGCGGCCACGTCTCGCTACGTGATCTCGCTCGAGCCGCGGCGCGGCAAAGCGCGCACGGAAGAACAGAAGTCGAGCGGCGTCTGGGTCGGTCCGGCCGCCGGGTCCACGGCCGCGCAGCTCTCGGCCGGCGGCAACGTGCTCCCGGTGGCTTCGAAGAAGCTGCAATTCGTCGTTCGCGAGCCGTACAAGCCGGGCGGACGCCGCATGGGAATGCCGCGCGGGCTCGTGGAAGACGGCGGTCGCCTGCGGATCATCAGCAAGATCCGCGAAGGACGCTTGTTCATCGACGGGCCCCACCGGATGCGGGACGTGCGCATGGGCTCCGAGATCGTGCTGACCCGCTCGAAAGAGCCGCTCAGCGTGCTCGCGCTGCCACGCGCAGCACGCTGACGGGTGTAGACTCCAACAGGACCATTTCCGCTTCTGTCGAGCCGCCGTGAACGGACAGAATCCTCCCCCATCGACGCCCAAGGGACAGCCCGCGGGCATGCGCATCCTCGATCGTCTGCGCGACGAAGGCCGGATCACGGCAGCGCAGTACGAGAGCCTCTATCACCACGCACGCCGCAGTGGCGAGCCCGTGCAGGAGGCCATCCTCGACGATCGCGTGATGACGGAAGCGGATCTGCTGAAGTTCATCGCCGGCATCTACAAGACGCGCTTCGTCTCGACCGAGCGGCTGGCCAAGGCCGACGTCGATCGCGAGATGTTGCGCCTCGTGCCGCGCAAGCTGGCCGAGCGATACGTCACCGTGCCCGTGCTCTACGACCGACGCGCGCAGTCGCTCGCGATCGTGGTCGCCGATCTCGAGGACGACGTCGCCAAGCAGATCCAGCTCGTCACGAACGTGCGCGAGGTGAATGCGTACGTCGCTCGGCCCGCGTCGATTCGCGCAGCGATCCGAAAGCACTACGGCGGCGACATGGGCGCGTTCGCGAGCCTCGGCTCGGCGGGCTTGCCTCCGTCGAGCGACGTCATCGAGCGCGGCAACGACGGCGGCGGCGGGAACTTCGCGCCTCGCGGAGGCGCCGAGCTCGCGCTCGATCTCGAAGGGCTCGGCGGCGGGCTCGGATCGTTCGGTGGGGGCGCGCCTCCGGCGCCGAAGGACATCTCGAGGCCGGCCAAGCCGGCGGCGCCGAAGCGACCGGCCCTCGATCTGGGCGCGCTCGAGATGCCCACGTTCGAAGCGCCTCCTCAGAAGCCGGTCGAGAAGAGCCAGGCGAGCCTCATCGATCTCGCGTCCGTGCTCGTCACGCTCGTCGAGCAGAATCGCGCCGAGCTGCGCGGTCACTCGGCGATGGTCGCGCGGATCTCGCGGCGCGCCGCCGAGCGACTCTCGCTGAGCGAGGCCGAGGCCGATGCCATCGAGCTGGCGGCGCTGCTGCACGATCTCGGCAAGCACGCGACCTATCACCTGACGGCGTTCAACGTGTCGCGCTTCGACGGGCACCGCATGCAGGCGGAGACCACGTGGAACGCGCCCATGCGTCTGTTCGAGTCGGCGAATCTCTCCGATCAAGTGGTCGCGATCTTGTCGGGCCTGCACGAGCGATGGGACGGGCAGGGCCTGCCGAACAAGCGCGCCGGCAAGGACATCCCGGTGGGCGCGCGCCTGCTCGCGATGGTCGAGACGTTCGCCGATCTCGTGCAGAACCCGAAGAACCCGTACCGACGCACGCTCACGCGACAAGAAGCGGTGGACGTCGTGCGACAGCTCGCGGGCACGCTCTTCGATCCTTCGCTCGTCGATGTACTGCGTCTGGCGGGCGCGGGCGAAGGAACCGTGCCGGGCACGATCCGTCATCGCGTGCTGATCGTCGATCCCGATGCGGCCGAGGCGACGGTGCTCGAGATGCGCTTCGCCGATCAGAACTGGGACGTGCTCGCGGTCGGCGATCGTGCAGGGGCGGAGAAGGCCATCGGGCGCGAGCGATTCGATCTCGTGATCACCGAGGTGGATCTCGGCGACGGCGACGGCTTCTCGCTCGCGCCGCTCGTGAAGGCGAGCACCAAGAGCCCGAACGCGGCACTGATGTTCCTGACCAAGCGCGCCGATCGCGAGTCGGTCAACAAGGGCTTCGCCGCGGGCGCGAGCGACTACCTGCAGAAGCCGACGGCGCCCGACGTCGTCGTCGCGAAGTCCGTGCAGATCGTCGAGAGCGCGGCGAACCAGAAGAAGAAGGCCGCGGGCGGTCTCTCGGGCGCGCTGCGCGACATGGGCCTGCCCGAGGTCGTGCAGGTGCTCGGTCAGAGCCGCAAGACCGGTCAGCTGCGCGTGACGAGCGGCGCCGCGTCCGGCGAGATGCACTTCGATGCGGGGCACATCGTCCACGCGCTCTTCGGGACGCAGAAGGGCGACACCGCGTTCTATTCGATGCTCCGTCTCACCGATGGCGACTTCGCGTTCGATCCGAACGTGAAGACGACCGAGCGAACGCTCGCCGCATCGACCGAGAGCCTGCTTCTGGAAGGCATGCGGCGCATCGACGAAGGCATCCTGTAGTTACTGGTTGCGCGCGAGACGCCGGCCTCGCACGAACGCGACGATCGCGAGCACGAGCGTCGCGCGGAGCGCGGCGCCGAGGCCGCTCGCGCCCAGCTCGAGCGAAGACGGCGTGAGGACGAGCGGCAGGCCACCTGCGCTCGCGAAGGCGCGCGCCACGAGCCAGATCTGCGCGATCATCC
>CAYSCF010000022.1:0-42564 GCA_964429305.1 uncultured Sandaracinaceae bacterium
CGCTCAGTTCGGTGCGGGCGTCGTGGTCTGTGTCGTCTCGGTGTGATCGACCGTCTGCGCCCCGTCCGCCTGCGTCTGCGTCGTCTCGGTGCTCCGATGCTGCACCTGTCCACCGCCCTCCGGATAGTCGGTGCTGCTGGTGGTCGTCGTCGAGGTGTGCGGCGCCCCGCCACATCCGAGGACGCCGAGGCCTGCGACGGTGAGAGACGAGAGGATGAGGAAGATCTTCGAGAAGTGATTCATGGATGGGCTCTTTCCGAGGCGCACGATGCGGGCCTCGCCCCCACTGAGCAGCGGGTGCGCCAACACGAATACGCGCGCGAAACGGCCTGAGCGGCGTCGCGAGTGAGGCACGAAGGACGCGCTTTGGTCGCAGCGACGCGCGTGCGTCTCGATCGGTGACGACGCGCTCACTGAGACATCGGTGGCTCGATCCGCGACGAACGCGGTCCGTTGCACGACCTCGACCTGCCGGACCGAAGCGCCGCAGCGATGGCACGTGCGCTGCTGGTGGAACGGCCATGATCACGAACGACGAGGCAGGGATCGACGCCGTGTTGGAAGATTCGTTTCCCGCCAGCGACTCGCCGCCGTGGACGCTCGGCGTGAGCGCCGCGGCCAACGGTCACCCGCGGCACGAAGCCGGCTCGAGCGGTGTGACGACCTACGAGATCACCCGAGAAGGTCGCGCGTGGCGCATCAAGCTCGCAGGCGACGGCTTCACCGAGTGGGCGATGACGAAAGAAGACGCCGTCGCCCGTGCACGGGTGCTCGCGGCACGAGCGCCGAACGGCAGAGTGGTCGTCTCGGACGTGAAGACGGACGTCGAGAGCGATCCGAGCCCCGAGCTTCCGTCCAAACCTTCCTGACACCCACCGGGGAGACTCATGGGTATGACGAGAAGCTCTTTGCCGTTCTCGGCCGTCGCGGATTGCCACAGGCGCGCGTACCGCGATCCGTTTGGAATTGTGCCGCGGCCCGCGCACCGCAGGATTAAGGTGAACGAGTGTCCCTGACCCGCAAACGTGTCTGGGTGGTGGACGACAGTCCGCTCGCTCGAGAGACGTCGGCGAGGCAGCTCGCCGAGCTCTACGAAGTCGAAGTCTTCGCGCACGGCACCGAGGTCATCGAGCGCGCAGCGTCGGGCCCGCCTCCGGACGTGCTCGTTCTCGACTGGGTGATGCCGAGCATGTCGGGCTCCGAAGTGCTGAGGTTCCTGCGGCTCGCGCCAGCGACGGAAGGGCTGCCCATCCTCGTGCTCACCGGCACCGCGAACGGCGCCGATCTGGTGGAGGCGCTCGATGCGGGCGCCGACGACTACGTCGCCAAGCCGTGCGCTGGCGAAGAGCTCAAGGCGCGCGTCGGATCGCTCGTCCGCGCGAAGATGCTCCGCGATCGGGCGGAGACCGCCGAGCGCACCGTCGGTCATCTGCTGGTACGCGAGAGCGCTGCGCGCGCTGACGCCGAGTCGGCGAACCGCGTCAAAGACGAGTTCCTCGCGACGCTCTCGCACGAGCTGCGCACGCCGCTCAACTCGATCCTCGGTTGGACCACGCTGCTGCGCGGCGGAACGCTGACGCCCGAGACGGAGCAGCGAGCGCTGGCGACCATCGAGCGAAACGCGAAGGCGCAGGCCGCGATCATCGAGGACCTGCTCGACATCTCGCGCATCGTGAGTGGCAAGCTGCGCCTCGATCTCGCGGAGGTCGATCCGACGGACTCCGTCGAGCAAGCGGTCGAGACGGTCCGCCCGACGGCCGTCACGAAGAACGTCACGCTCCGCTCGCGCTTCGTACGCGCGCCCCGCGTCACCGGCGACGCGAGCCGCATCCAGCAGATCGTCTGGAACCTCCTGACGAATGCGATTCGCTTCACGCCCGCCGACGGGACGATCGACGTCATCGTCGAGCCGAGCCGCGGTGGCGTGCGCATCGCCGTCGCCGACAGCGGCGAAGGCATCGCGGCCGATCTCCTGCCGCGCGTGTTCGACCGCTTCAAGCAAGGCGACTCGACCAACACGCGCACGCACGGTGGGCTCGGGCTCGGTCTCGCGATCGTCCGACATCTCGCGCAGCTGCACGGCGGCACGGCGTCGGCCTCCAGCGAAGGGCTCGGGCGCGGCGCACGATTCGAGGTCTGGCTGCCGTCGTCCTCGCTGCCGGAGACCGCGCGACCGTCGATCGTGCCGGCGCGCCCCGAGAAGCCGCTCACCGGGCTGACCATCTTGCTCGTCGACGACGACCGCGACTCGCTCGACGTTCTCTCCGCCGCGTTGATGCTGCAAGGCGCGACCGTCTCGCCGGTCAGCAGCGCGCGCGCCGCGCTGACGACGCTCGACTCCGAGAGCCCGAGCGTGATCGTCTCCGACATCATGATGCCGGAGATGGACGGTTACTCGCTCATGCGCGCGATCCGCGGTCGTCAGGCGGCGCAAGGCGGGACGACTCCTGCCATCGCGCTCACCGCGGCGGCGCGCGAGGAGGATCGGAGCAAGGCGATGGACGCTGGCTTCCAGATGCATCTCTCGAAGCCGATCGACATGTGGCGTTTGTCCTCAGCCATCGTCGCGCTCACAGGCCACGAAGCGCAGGCCATTTGACCCCGCGTCGCGCGGCCCGCGACCATTCGAGTCGTACTCGGCGATGCGCGCGGGACACCCGCCGACCGCTTCATCGATTGGAGAGAACGTGACGCGAGCGCTCGTCGTCGACGACAGCAAGGTGATGCGAGACATGATCGTGGCCTGCCTGCGGGCTCGGCCGGGTCTCTCGTTCACGCATGCAGGCAGCGGCCTCGAGGCGATCGAGCGGCTCTCGCTCGAGACCTTCGACGTCGTCGTGCTCGATCTCAACATGCCCGACATCGGCGGCATCGAGGTCGTCGAGTTCGTCCGCGGGCAAGACCGGCTCAAGACGTTGCCCATCATCATCGTCACGACACGCGGCGACGACGGCTCGCGCACGCAAGCCCTCGCGGCAGGCGCGTCGCGCTTCATGACCAAGCCGTTCACGCCCGAGTCGATCCTCACCGAGGTGTCCGCGCTGCTGGACGCGCAGGGCGCGGCGTGATCTCTCGCGTCGATCTCGGCGAGTTCCTCCAAGCATTTCTCGGCGAGGCCGACGAGCACCTCACGCACGCCAACGCGCAGCTGCTCGCGATCGACGCGGGGCTCAAGCGCGGCGAGCCCGTGGGACGACAGGTGCGCGAGCTCTTCCGCGCGCTCCACACGATCAAGGGTCTATCGGCGATGGTCGGCGTCGATCCGATCGTCGCGATCGCGCATCGCATGGAGACGGTGCTGCGCGCCGCCGATCGCACCGGCGGCCGTCTGCCGAACGGCAGCGTCGACGTCCTGCTGCAGGGCATCCGCGCGATCGAGCAGCGTGTGCGCGCGCTGCATGCCGGGACACCTCCCGCCGCACCACCGCAAGCCTTGCTCGACGCGCTCGATGCGCTGGAGAACGACGCGCCACCGATCGCGCGCGCGCAGGCGGAGTCACTCGAGCTCGATCCCGCCATCGCGGCGAAGCTCGGCTCGCTCGAGCGCGACGCGATCGCGAGCGGCGTCACGCAGGGCAAGCGAGCGATCAGCGCGCGCTTCACGCCATCGGCGGCGCTCGCACGAGCGGGCATCAGCATCAACTCCGTGCGCGAGAAGCTCGGCGCGATCGCCGACATCGTGAAGGTCGTTCCGATCGCCATGACGCCGACCGCGAGCGCGCCCGCCGGTCTCGCGTTCGGGCTCGTGGCGCTCACCAGCAGTACGAACGCGGCGATCGCCGCCGCCGTGGGGATCGACGCGGCGTCGATCACCGTGATCGCGGAGGCTGCGGCGTCCGCGCCGGTCACGAGCGAGATGGCGCTGCTCCCACCCGAGGACGCCGACGACGATGCGGGCGTGCGTCGCGTCGACATGGTGCGTGTCGAGGTCGTGAAGCTCGACGACGCGCTCGAGCGTCTCTCGGCATTGATCGTGAGCCGCTCGCGTCTCTCGATCGAGATCGCGCGGCTCGGCTCGCTCGGCACCGATACTCGCAACCTGCTCGCGCTGGCGCGAGAGCAGAGCCGACAGCTCCGAGATCTGCGCGGCTCCATCCTCCGTCTGCGCATGGTGCCGCTGACCGAAGTGCTCGATCGCGTCCCGTTGATCGTGCGTGGGCTCCGGCGCTCGACGGGCAAGTCGCTGCGACTCGACATCGACGTCGGCCATGCAGAGCTCGACAAGGCGGTCGCCGAGCGGATCTTCCCGGCGATCATCCACCTCGTTCGCAACGCGGTGGATCACGGGCTCGAGAGCCCGGCCGAGCGTGTCCTGGCCGGCAAGAGCGAAGAGGGAGCTCTCCGCATCGAGTGCACCGCCGTCGGGAACGCGCAGCTCGAGCTGCGGATCACCGACGATGGGCGCGGGATCGATCGCGTGGAGCTCGCACGCCGCGCGGGAGCGCCGATCCCCGAGACCGAGGCCACCCTGCTCGCGCTGCTGTGTCGGCCGGGGCTCTCGACGCGGGACCAGGCGAGCGACACGAGCGGCCGCGGCATGGGCATGGACATCGTGCGACGCGTGGTCGTCGAGGATCTCGGCGGCCAGCTCGCGGTTCGGAGCGAGATCGGGCACGGCACCACGTTCTCGCTCCGCGTTCCGCTCACGATCTCGATTGTGGACGCGTTCACGTTCGAGTGCGGCGCGCAGCGATTCGCCGTTCCGCTCTCGACCATCGACGAGATCGTCGAGCTCGACGTCGCCACGATCGCGACGGGGCCGGTGCGTACGGCTTCCAGCGCGGGAACCGTCGGCGTCCTCGCGCGCCGCGGACAGGCGATGGCGGTGCTCCGGCTCGACGAGGTGCTCGGCCTTCCGGCGGCTGCATCCGCATCGGGGCGCCCGAAGGGCCTCGTCGTCCGGCTCGACGGCGACTCGGTGGCGTTCGTGGTCGATCGCATGCTCGGTCAGCAAGAGATCGTCGTGCGCTCGCTCGCCGATCCGCTGGTCGACGTCGCGGGGATCGCGGGCGCGACCGATCTCGGAGACGGGCGCCCCACCCTCATCGTCGATCTCATGGCGCTCTCGGCGCTGCATCTCGCGCAGCACGCGACGGCCCACCTCTCGATTCCGAAAGAACGTCTCTCATGACCCAGGCGCTGCACGTCGTCTTCACCGTGGGCAACGCCGACTACGCGGTGCCGGCGAGCGAGGTCGCGCAGATGGAGTCGTACGAAGGCGCGACGCCGGTCCCTGGCGCGGCGAGCTACGTCGCCGGCGTCATCCAGGTGCGCGGGCGTGTCGTGCCCGTCGTCGATCTGCGCGCGCGCTTCGGGCTGCCACCGCAGGAGCGCACGCTCGACACGCGCGTCGTCGTCGCGGAGCGTGCGGGCCGCGTCGTCGGTCTGCTCGTCGACCGTGCGCGTGAAGTCGTGCTGCTCTCCGAAGAGCAGCTCAAGCCCCCGCCTCCGATGGTCGCCGCCCAGTCCGGCGGCTTCGTGACGGCGACCGCGAGCCTGGGCGCTCGCATCTTGATGTTGGTGGACGTGCCGAAGTTGATCGGTGAGGAGCAGCCCCATGGCCAATGAGAAGAACAACGGTGTGACGGCGAGCGCGGAGAGCGGCGAGAGTCGCGTGCGTGCGCTCGCGAAGTCCCTCGACCAGAGCGCGACCCTGTCCGCGCGCGCGTTCGACGCGGCGACTCGCTTGCTCGCGAACGGCCGAGAGCGCGCCGCAGGAGAAGAAGAGGTACGCGTCGCCGTCGGCGCGATCGTGGCGCAGGTCGAAGAGACCGGGGCGTCCGCCGAGGAGCTCGCGCGCTCGCAGGGATCGGTCGCCGAGACGGTCCGCACGATGCAGCGCGGAGGCGAGGCGACCGCGACGGGCCTCGCGGAGGTCTCCGCATCGATCGAGGAAGCGCGAAAGGCCGCGCTCGCGGCGGCAGCGGCGGCCGAGACGAACGCCGCCGGCCTCGAAGAGATCGCGCGATCGGTCAAGAGCGTCTCGGGCATCGCCGAGCAGCTGGCCTCTTCGGGCACCGAGCTGCTCGCGTCCGCGACCGAGACCGCCGCGACGGTCGCCGAGATGGTCGCCCAGGGTCACTCGAGCGCCGCCGCGGTCGAGGAGGTCGCAGCCACCGCGCAGCAGCTCTCCGCGGGGACCACACGCCTCGTCACCGATGCGCAGGGCGTGGGCTCGCAGAGCGCCGAGGTCAGCGCGAGCGTCATCACGATCGGAAAGTCGCTGAGCGCGCTGAGCGCGGGCGCGACCGAGATGGCGGCCGCGGTGGAAGAGACGGCCGCCACGGCGGAAGAGCTCGCGCGCTCGAACCGCTCGGTCGCCGAGCACGCGAAAGCGCTGCGCATGAACGCGAGCGATGCGTCGTCGACGGTCACGGAGATCGCGGCGTCGGTCGAAGAGGTCGCGGCGACCGCCGAGAAGAACGGAGCGACCGTGGACGCGGCTGCGGCTGCGCTCGAACAGCTCGCGCGCGCAGCGCTCGTCGTCGCGAAGGGCGCCGAGCAGATCGAAGGAGCCAGCGCATCGAGCGCGGCCGCCACGGCGCAGCTCGAATCGAGCACGCGACGCGTCGCACAGATGGCCGAGACGGCGCGGACCGCGGGAGAGCGCGTCACGCTCGCAGCGCGCGACGGCGGCAGCACCGTCGGCAAGTCGATCGCCGGTCTCGCCAAGATCCGCGGCTCGATCGCCGAGTCGTCCGTCGTGATGAAGGAGATGGGCAAGCGCGCCGAAGAGATCGGCGACATCGTCCAGACGATCAACCTGATCGCCGACCGCACCAACCTGCTCTCGCTCAATGCGAGCATCGAGGCCGCGCGGGCCGGAGAGCACGGTCGCGGATTCGCGGTCGTCGCCGAGGAGATTCGTGCGCTCGCCGATCGTGCGGCGGCCGCGAGCTCCGACATCGCGAAGATCGTCCGCGGCCTGCAGAGCACGGCGCGCGAAGCGATCACCGCATCGGGCGAAGGACTGCGCGTCGCCGAAGACGGCGCGGCGCTCGCGGGCGATGCCGAGCGCGCGCTCGGCACGATCCTGCAGGGCGTGGACGAGCTGAACGGATCCATTCGCGAGGTCGCGCGCGGTGCCTCGGAGCAGACCACGGCCGTGCAATCGGTCGTACAGAGCGCGACGCGTACCAGTGAGCAGGGGCGTGCGATGGCGTCGGCGGCGAGCGAGCAGGTCCAGGCGACCCAGAGCCTGACGAGGGGCAGCGCCGAGATGCGGCGCATGGCGCGCGAGACCGCGAACGCGACGGCCGAGCAAGCGCGCGCGCTGCGGGGTCTGGCCAAGGTCAACGCGCAGCTCGACACGAGCGCCGAGCAAGTGGCGACGGGAACCGATCAGCAAGCGGCCGCGGCGTCACAGCTGGCGTCGACCGCGCTGCAGCTCCGTGGCCTGGTCCAGCGAGCGGCGACGGCGACCGCCGAGCAGAGCCGTGCGGTGCAGGGCGTCGGCGGCTCCGCGCAAGAGGTCACCAGCGCGACGCAGCGCACGCTCGCGGGGCTCGCGGAGAACGCGAAGGGCGTCACCGAGATCGCGCGCGTCATGGAAGATGCGCGAAAGCAGGCTTCGCAGACGGCGCGCGCGCTCACCGAGCAGGCGCGGGCCTCGAAGCACATCGAGACGGGCGCGCGCCAGGTCGCGCAGCTCGCCAAGGACGTCACGCGCGCCACGAGCGAGCAGAGCAACGCGCTCTCGGACCTCGCGCGCAGCGGCGACGAGACGCGGCAGGTCGCGCGACAGAGCGCACGGGCGATCGAAGAGCAGGCGAGCGCCGTCGCGGACCTCTCGGCGATCGCCGCACGCCAGGCGACGGCGTTCGCCGACGTCGCGCGCGCGACCAGCGAACAAGGCACGGCGTCCATCGAGCTCGCCAGGTCGATCGCCGGGATCCGCTCGCGCTCGCGCGAGATCGTCGCGTCCACACAGGAGCAGGCGAAGGCCACGGTGGCCATCGCGGCCGACGTCGACGCGGTCGCGCGCGACGTCGAGCGCGTGCGTGCGCTGGCGAGCGAGAACGTCGGTACGATGGAGGGTCTGGTGCGCGTGCTCTCGGACGGTGCACGCCACGAGCCTCGGACGAAGGACGCGTGACGCTCTCGCGCCCCATCGCTCTCTCCGCGTCCGATCGCGAGCGCGTCTCGGAGATCGACGGCTTGGCCGCCGCACGCAACACGCTCGCGCTCCTCGCACGTCTGACCGATCCGAGCTGGGCCGTACGCCGCGCCGTCGTCGCTGCGCTCGCCGCGCTCGGGGATCCGGCCGTGGGCCCGATGATCCACGCGCTCGAGACCGAGCGGACCTCGGAGGCCAAGGTCGCGGCGCTCGTCGATGCGCTCGCCGCGTCGATGGGAGCGCCCGAGGCCGCGCTCGAAGCGTTCGGCCGCGCGAGCCCGCCTCCCCTGCTCTGCGACGCGGCCGCCATCCTCGGGCGTCGTCGAAGCGCCGCGTCGGTTCCCACGCTCACGGCTTGGGCCCTCCACGAAGACGACAACGTCGCGGTCGCGGCGATGGAAGCGCTGGGGCGCATCGGGGGCTCGGCCGGGCTCGACGCGATCGGGACTGCCGCACGAAGCGGCCGCTTCTTCCGCGTCTTTCCGGCGATCGACGTGCTCGCGCGGAGCGGCGATCCGCGCGCCGTCGCGCCGCTCACGGATCTGCTCGCCGATCCCGTGTGCGCGCTCGAGGCGGCGCGCGCGCTGGGTCGCACCGGTGACCTGCGTGCTGCGGCGCCGCTCGCCCGGCTCCTCGTGTCGGCGAACGAGCAGATCGTGCGCGTGTCGGCGCTCGCGCTCGCCGAGATCGAAGATCGACAGGATGCCGATCTCGGCGCGAAGGACACGGTCTTGCCCGCGCTCGCCGCGATCGCCGATGCGAGTGCCGTGGCCGGCCGCATCGAGCGGTGCCTCGCCGGGGCCGAGCCGCCGGAGCGCGTCGCACTCTGTCGCGTGCTCGGATGGCTGGGCGCCGACTCGGCAGCAGCGTCGCTCGTCGCGCTCTTGTCGGCGCAGGACGAGATCGCCCGCGACGCCGCGCATGCGCTGCGGCGGCTGGGCGCGATCGGCCAGGCGCAGATCCTCCAGGCGCTCCGCGGCGGCGAGAGCGCGCGACGGATGCTCCTGCTCCCGCTGGTCGCGATGCACTTCGATGCGACCACCCACGTGGTCGCGTGCCTCGACGATCCGGATCCGAGGGTGCGCTCCGCCGCGTGCGATACGCTCGGTCGCATCGGCAACGTCGCGGCCGTTCCGGCGCTCTTCGCGCGCCTCTCGGATCCCGATCCAGGCGTCGCACAGCGCGCGATCGGAGCGCTGCACGGTCTCGGCAGCGAAGAGACGGAGCGGCTGAGCCTCGTCGGCGCGAAGTCCGAGGACGCGCGCATCCGCCGCGCCTCGATCCGCATGATCGGCTACTTCGGCTGGCCTCGCGCGCTCGACACGCTGCTCACGGCGGTGAACGACTCGGACGAGCGGGTGCGAGACTACGCGGTGCAGAGTCTTCCCTTCCTCGACGAGGCGCGCGCGGACGAGGCGCTCTTCGCGCTCGCGCGCGGCGAGAGCCCGAAGGTCCGCGCCTCGGCGATGCGCGCGCTCGGCCAGCGCGAGCGCAGCACGAGCACGGTCGAGGCGCTCCTCTCCGGCCTCGCCGATGCCGACGCGTGGGTTCGCTACTACGCGTGTCAGTCGATCGGTCGGCTCGCGGCGAAGGACACGCTCGATCGCGTGCTGCCGCTCTTGTCCGACGCCGCAGGCCAGGTGCGCGTCGCCGCGATCGAGGCGCTCGCGCGCTTCGCCGACGATCGCGCGACCGATGCTCTCGTCGAGGCCGCAGCCTCCAGCGATCCGGATGCGCGACGCGCGGCGCTGATCGGCCTCGGTCTCGCGCGATCGGCTCGCGGACTGCCGGCGATCTCCGCGGCCGTGGGATCGGGCGACGTGTCCACGCGCCTCGTCGCGCTCACGGCGGTCGCGTCGTTCACCGGGCCCGAGGCGGAAGCCTTGCTCGCGCGGGGCTTGCACGACGTGGACGCCTCGGTCCGCGCGACCGCGCTCGGATTTCTCGGCGCACGTCCGGGAACGGGATCCTCGGCGCGGCTCATCGCGCTGCTCGACGACGACGCATTGCGCGAGGGCGCGGTCGAGGCGCTCACGCAGCACGCCCCCGGACGCATTCCGGCGATCCTCGCGGCGCTCGAGGAGGCCGATAGCGCGCGCGCTCGGCTCTTGATCGCCGCGCTCTCGCGGATGAAACGTCCGGACGCGCGCGCTGCGCTAGCCGTCGCGCTCGTCATGGACCGACCCGAGCCGCGTCGCGCCGCGGCGGCCGCGCTGGCCGCGGTCGAGTCTCCGGGCGCCACGGTCGTGCTCGCGCAGGTGGCACAGAGCGATCCGGACGCCGAAGTGCGCCGCCTCGCGACATTCGCGCTCACTCGGCGATGATCTCGCGCGCTGCCGATGCACCGCTGATGCTGCTCTTGGCCCAGTTGGTCGAGTCGCGTTGCGGCTTGCACTACGCCGAGCGCGATCTGGATCTCTTCGCCGAGCGCACGACCACGCGCGCGCATGACGCCGGCTTCGAGCAGCTGCTCGACTACTACTATCTGCTTCGGTACGACGATCCGGCGCGCATCGAGCTCGACCAGCTGATCGAAGCGCTCGTGGTCGGAGAGACGTACTTCTTCCGCGAGCGGACCCCGCTGAAAGCCATCGTCGAGACCATCGCGCCGGTCGCCCGTGCGCGGGGCGCCCGCGTCTGGTCGGCCGCCTGCGCGACGGGCGAGGAGCCGGTCACGCTCGCGATCCTGCTCGAGCAGGCCGGGCTGCGCGACTCGGTCGAGATCGTCGCGAGCGATCTGAGCGAGCGCGCGCTCGATCGCGCGCGGCGAGGCGAGTACACGCTGCGGGCCCATCGCGCGCTGCCGGCGGAGGGCATGCCGCCGTGGATCCGCGTGCGCGACAACCGACCGATCGTCGAAGAGCGCATTCGCACCTCGATCGACTGGCGTAGGGTGAACCTCACCGACGCTGCCAGCGTCCTCGCGCTCGGAACGTTCGATGCCATCCTCTGTCGGAACGTCTTGATCTACTTCTCCGACGAGACGGTGCGCACGGTCGCGACGAACCTGGCCCGCGCGCTGGCACCGGACGGGCGACTGCTCGTCGGAGCCAGCGAGTCGCTTCTGCGCTTCGGAACGACCTTCGAGTGTGAAGAGCGCGGCGGCGCGTTCCTCTACAAGCGCGGCGGTGGCCGATGAGCGAGCCGCGCATCCGCGTCCTCGTGGTCGACGATTCGGCGTTCGCGCGGAAGGTGATCCGCGAGTCGCTCTCGACGAGCCCCGCGATCGAAGTGGTCGGCACGGCGCGCGACGGCCTCGATGCGCTCGAGAAGATCGCGCTGCTCTCGCCCGACGTGGTCACGCTCGACCTCGTGATGCCGAACCTCGACGGGCTCGGGCTGCTGGCGGCGCTCGGAGCGTCGAGACCGCGCATCATCGTGGTGTCGAGCGCAGCCGACGAGAGCGATCTCGTGATCGGCGCCCTGCAGATGGGCGCCGTCGCGTTCGTGCAGAAGCCGACGACACAGGCGACCGATCGCATGTACGAGATCGGCAGCCCGCTCACGGAAGAAGTGCTGCGCGCGATGCGCACGATCCCGCGGACGGTGACGTCGAAGCCGGTGCCGAGCGTGCGCGTGGAGCCGGCGCGAACGAAGATCGTCGTCGTCGGCGCCTCGACGGGAGGCCCACAAGCCCTGACGCATCTGTTCTCGGCGCTGCCGAGTGGATTCGCGGTGCCGCTCGCGATGGTCCTGCACATCCCGGTCGGATACACCGAGGGCTTCGCGAAGCGGCTCGACGACGCCAGCCCACTGACGATCGTCGAAGCGAGCGAGGGTCTCACTCTGCTGCCCGGCATGGCGGTGGTCGCGCGCGCCGGATTGCATCTCACGTTGCGCCGCGGGCCCGGCGATGTGCCGGTGTCGAGGCTCGAGATCGCGCCGCTCGACACGTCGCACCGCCCGAGCGTCGACGTGCTCTTCCGGAGCGCGGCCGCCGCGTACGGGGGCGAAGTGCTCGGCGTCGTGCTGACGGGCATGGGCGACGACGGTCTGCTCGGATCGCGCGCGATCCGCGAGGCGGGCGGCATGGTCCTTACGCAGTCGGAAGAGACGTGCGTCGTCTACGGCATGCCACGCGTCGTGGCGGACGCCGGTCTCTCGACACGCTCGGTCCCGATCGAAGAGATGGCCGCGGCGGTCGTCGAGCTGGCTTGAGGCGGCTTCAGAAGTGCGCGACGCCGCAGCCCGTGCACACGTTCGGGCAGTTCTGGTAGCCCGGCGCGAGCGGCGAGATCGCGGACCACACCGCGCTCGGCCACCCGAGTGGTGAAGTGCAGCCCGTGCCGTCGTGCGGCAGGTAGTAGTCGATCGAGTGCGTGACGTGCGTGACGGCGCAGAAGTGCGAGGCCGTGGAGTGCCCGCCCGAGCACACGTTGCCGGCCGAGTCGGTGCCCATGTAGCCGGTGCGCTGCGTACCGCCGCCGGAGAAGCCGACGACCCAGCCCTCGGGATAGATGTGATCGGGATGATCGGGATCGGTGAGCGAGACGAGCTGCACAGGCCCCAGCGCGTGATCGTCGCCGCCGAACTCGGAGTTGAGGTGCAGGTGGTTGTAGTGCACCCACTCGCTCGTCACGAGATCGGCGAACTCTGGCTGGAAGCCGGCACCGGCGTAGTACACCGCCGTGAGCTGCGAGCGATGCGGCAGCGCGATCGGCGTGCCGTCGGGCATGTGGAAATCGGTGTCCCAGTCGCCGCTGCCCGTGTACTGGTACTGGTAAGTGATGTTGCAGTTCCACCAGTGAACGCACTGGCCACCGGGGCAGTACATCGACGCGTTCGAGAGCGTGGGATCGGACGGGCAGACGTCGTCCACGCCGCTCGGCATGCCGATGCACGCGCCGAACGTGCAGCTCTGCGTCTCGGTGAAGCCCGCCGTGCAGCGCTGACGTGCCGTGTGATCGCTGGTGCACGTCCAGATGGGCGTGGTGCCTGACGCGGAGTGCGTGCAGTCGAGCGGTCCGGTGTCCGGCGCGCTCGGGGCATCGCCGCCGCCGTCGATCGACGTCGGTGCGTCGCGACCGGAGGCGGCATCGATTGCCGCGTCGCGAATCGAGGCTGCATCGATGGTGTCCCCACCGTCGCCGCGCTCGCGCGCCTGCAGCGAGTCGTCGCAGCCGACGACGAGCACGAGAGCCATCACGAACGGGCCGCGCGTCACGTCACGCATTCTACCAGCTTCAGTTCGCCGGAGACTGCGCGCCTTTGAGCAGCTCGCGCGCCGCATCGCGCGTCTTCTTCGTGATCGAGAGACCACCCAGCATGCGCGCGACCTCTTCCAGCCGATCCGCTGCGCTCAGCGCTTCGATCGTGCTGTGCGTGCGCCCTTCCACGATGTGCTTCTTCACCTGGAAGTGCCGGTCGGCGTAGACCGCGATCGGCGCCAGATGCGTGATCACCAGCACCTGATGGTGCTGGGCGACCTCTCTCAGCTTCTTGCCGATGACCTCGGACACCGCGCCGCCGACGCCCGTGTCGACCTCGTCGAACACGTAGAGCCCGGACGCGCGACCCTCGGCCTCGCGCAGACCGGCGAGCACGCGCTTGATCGCCAGCAGGGCGCGCGAGAGCTCGCCGCCCGAAGCGATCTTGCGGAGCGGTCGCGCGTCTTCGCCCACGTTCGGCGCGATCAAGAGCTCGCAGCGATCCATGCCCGTGATCGAGAGGCCCGATGCTTCGCCCCGCGACTCGAGCGCGGCCACGTCCACGCGTACCTCGGCGCCGCCCATGCCGAGCGAGCCGAGCTCGGTCGTGATCGCCTTGCCGAGCTTGGCGGCCGCGGCCTTGCGCGAGGCGGACAGCGCGCGCGCGCACTTGCCCGCCGCATCGAGCGCCGCCGCCCTCGCCTTCTCCAGCGCCTCGACACGCTCCTCCGAGGCACCGAGTGCATCGAGCTCTGCGCGCGCGCGATCACGGAACGCGAGCACGCCGATCACGGGATCGGCTGCGCCCGGCTCTCCGTGCTTGCGCGCGAGGCGAGAAAGACGATGCATCCGCTCGTCGACCTCCGAGAGCCGATCGGGATCGGCCGAAATCCCGCGCGCATAGTGGCCGAGATCGCGCGCGGCCTCCTCCAGCTCGGCCCGGGCCGACTCGATCCGCTCGAATGGCGCACGCAGCTTCGGATCGATTGCCGCCGCATCGCCGAGCGTGCGCGCGAGCGTCGCGAGCTCCCCGCCGATCGATGCGTCTCGCGAGTAGATCGCGTCTTCCGCACCCTCCGCCGCAGCGAGCAGCTTCTCCGCGTGCTTGAGCCGATCGCGCTCGACCGCCAGCTTCTCCATCTCTCCGGCCTCCGGCGCCAGCGCCTCGATCTCCTTGAGCTGGAAGCGGAGCACGTCTTCGCGATCTTCCCGTCCGCGCGCCTTCTCCCGCGCCTCCGCGAGCGCCTTCGACGCATCGTCGAGCGCGAGGAACGCGGCCTTCATCTTCGCGCGATCGCTCTCGAGCCGGCCGTACGCATCGAGATAGCCGAGGTGCCGCGCCGGGTCGGTGAGCGAGTGATGCTCGTGCTGCGAGCTCACGTCCGCGAGGCCCGCCGCGAGCTCCGCGAGCTCCGCCTGCGTCGCGAGCGTCCCGTTCACGTACGCGCGCGTTCGCCCGTTCGCCGAGACGACGCGCCGCACGATCAGCTCGTCCGTCTCTTCGATGCCGCGTGCCAGCAAGCGCTCCCGTAGGATCGCATCGCCCGATACGTCGAAGGTGGCCTCGACCTCCGCCTGCGTCGCGCCCGTCCGCACGACCTCGGGCTTGCCGCGGCCGCCGAGCACCAGATCGATCGCGTCGACCAAGATCGACTTGCCCGCGCCCGTCTCGCCCGTGACGACGTTCAGGCCACTGCCCAGCTCGACCTCGAGCTCGTCGATGATCGCGAAGCTCCGCACGCGCAGGAATGTGAGCATCTCGGCAGAGACGGATACCACGCGCCGAGACTGACGCGATGCGGCTCGCGCACGAGGATCGGGGCGCCGCTTTTGCCTCTCGATCCGCTACCCTGCGAGGCGTCATGCGTCTCGGGGCCGTCGTTCTGGCATTCCTCTTTTCTCTGTGTGCCGTGGGGACGGCCAGCGCACAGTCCGGCCGGCGCGTCGCCGTCGCGAGCTTCCGGGGGCCCCGCGCCGCTCATGCGCGGAGCTTGCTCGTCCGCGATCTGACCGATGCCGGGTACGTGGTGGTCGGGGACGACGACGTCTCGGCTGCACGCCGCGAGCTCGGCCTGGGCAACGGTCGGCTGGAGGCCACCGAGTACGTCTCGCTCGCGCAATCGCTGAGCGTCGTCGCGATCGTCGACGGCGTCGTCGGGCATGCGCATCGAACCTGGCGCCTCGCCGTCCACGTCCACGACGGCGCCACGGGCACGGAGCTGGGCGATGCGAGCTGGAGCGGGCGCACGCAGTCGGCGATCGACGGCGTCGGTCGCAGCGGCGCCACGCGCCTGCGCCAGTTCCTCGATCGCGGTGCTGCTCCTGGCACGGTGCGCCCGACGCAGACGACGCAGCCCGCTTGGGCGACCGGCGGCGCGAGCGATCTCGAGCCTCCCGAAGACGAAGAGCCGCCGCACGACGAAGAAGAAGACGTGGCGCCGAGCGGTGCCAGCACGCGCTACGACGTGTTCCGGATCTCGGCGTCGGGCGGATCGCTCTGGCGATCGATGCAAGCCGACGCGCAGGTGTACGCGGTGCGTCGCGGGATTGCGTCGACGGATCCCGGAAACGATCTCGTGCACGAGAGTCGCGGCTACACGTCGAGCGGCATCGGCTCCGCCGAGCTCGGCCTCGAGGCGGAGTTCTTCCCCGGCGCGCTCGGCAACCAACCGTTTCCCTATCTCGGGATCATCGGCTCGTTCCGACACTCGGTGCTGCTGAGCTCGTCCGGCTGTCGCCGCAGCTCGGCCGACTGCACGGGCGGCGGGCGCGTGGGCGTCGGCACCGACCAGCTCGACGTGCAAGCCGGCCTGCGCTTCCGGTATCGGCTCGGCGCCGATCGCCGCGACGTGCAGATCTTCGCCGACGTCCTCTACGGCTACTCGACGTTCACGTTCGACACGACCGCGCTCCAGCAGCTCGACTACCAGGCGATCCTGCCGCCGATGGAGTACCAGTGGGTCGGCATCGCCGCCGGCTTCGACTACGGCCTGATCCCCGACGCGCTCTTCCTCCAGGCGCGCGGCGGCTATCGCATCGGCGTCGGTCTCGGCCCGCAGGCGCGCAACGTATGGGGCATCGACTCCACAAACGTGGGCGGCTTCAACTTCAGCCTCGAGCTCAAGCACGAAGCGAACTGGCTCGCGCAGGGCATCTTCATCAGCCTGCGCTTCGAGTACTTCCAGTTCATGACCAACTTCCGCGGTCAGGTCGGCTGCGCGACCGGGACGTGCGCGCCCGTCGGCTCGCAGCCGTGGACCAACAACGATCTCTGGGAGCTCTGGCCCGTCGGCGCGGATGGCTCGACGGTGACGGGCGGCATCCAGAATACGGTGCCCGACAACTACGTGCGCTGGGGCTTGTACCTCGGCTACGCCTTCCGCTGACGCTCACATCCTCGAGGCGCAGGTGCTCGCGTGCGCGGCGTCGATCGGCGCGGCCGCGAGATCCGTCGGCGGACACGCGGGCGGCGGCGGCACGTGGTCGTAGAAGCCGCCGGCTCGGCTGTACGTGAGGACGATGGCGGTGGAGCTCCAGATCGCGGCATCGTCAGCGCTCGGGGCATCGCTCCCCGCATCGACCGGCGCGAACGAGTCGGGACGCATCGAGGCATCGAGATCCGCCGACGGTCCCAGGTCGTGGCTGGTCGAACAGCCGACGAGCGAGAGCGCGCTCAGCGCGCGCGTAGCCGGAGTGCCACGCGTCGAGTCTACGCGGATCGCACGGGCTCGCCGAACGCCTGCCACGCCTTCGCGAGACGCTGCACGCGGGCGCTCGTCGCGACCGAGAGGATCACGCGATCGCGCGTCCAGCGCGCGTGCAGCTGGTTGTCGACGCCGGACCAGCACGGCTCGATCGCGGCGACGAGCGCCTTCGACTCTTCGATCACGCCGCCGAGCGCGACGTGAACGGCCGCCGAGGATGCGGGCTCGTGCACGAGCGCGCGCGTCGTGACGAGCAACGCCGTCGCACGCGCGAGCAGCTCTCGCGGCCACTTCGCGCGCACTCCGATCGCTATCAGCCACGCCCAGAGCGCGGCGTGCACGTGCAGATCCTCGATCGTGCGGAACGGCTTGAGGTACGCGTCGTATCCGTCGCCCGGGAGCAGCGCATCACCGCTCAGGCGCACGTCGTCGAAGCGGATCGACGCATGCGGGATCTCGGGGACGAACGCGGCCGCCTCCCGCTCGGTGATCGTCACGCCGGCCGCGTGCACGTCGACGCGCGCCACGCGGAGCCGCGGCCTGTCGCTCGCGATCGGTGCATCGGCGAGGCGTGCGACGACGAGCACGACACCACCTTCGGGCCCGAGCGTGACCCACTTCTTCGATCCGCTGAGGACGAAGCCGCCGCTCTCGCTCCGCGTGAGCGTGGTCGCGATCGCGCGCGGATGAGCGCCACCCTCCTCCGTCGCGGCGAACGAAGCGAGCGTCTCTCGATCGAGCGAAGGCACCATCGTCTGCAGCGCGCCGGCGTACCCGCCTGCGAACGCGAAGCCGAGCCGATCGACGGAGGCCGCCCCGACGATGGCGCGATCGATCCCGTCGTCGAACGACTTCGTGCGCTCGACGTGATCACGCCACCACGCCGAAGGCGTGTCGAAGGAGAGCATCGGGCCGGGCGCGAGAACGGGGGCGAGGACGTCGTCGATCGTCACGCGGCAAGGATGCGCCCGGCCGAGACCGACGCCAACGGCTCGACGTGCAACGCGGGCGGCCCTACGCCTCGTCGATGATCGCTCTCGTGAAGATCACCTATCTCGTTCCGCTCGAGATCGTCGAGCAGTACACCGCCGCGCATCGCGCGCATCTCGCGAGCCTGCACCGTCGCGGCAAGCTGCTCGCGTCGGGGCCCTTCGTGCCGCGCACGGGCGGGATGCTCCTGATGCAGGGCGAGTCGGAGGCGGAGATCGAAGCGCTCACGGCGAGCGATCCCTATCGGGTGCACCACATCGCGCGCTTCGAGATCCAGGGCTGGTCGCCGATTCTCGGCGCGGACGCGCTGGCCGCGATGGGATCGCTCGGCGCGCTGCACGAGAAGGTCGTGATCGTCACCGGCGCATCGTCGGGCATCGGCGAGGCCACGGCGCTCGCACTCGCAGCGGAGGGAGCCACCGTCGTCGCCGTGGCCCGGCGTGAGGATCGCCTCGCAGGGCTCGCGTACAAGATCGCACTGTGCAGCCGCGGTCGCTGCGTGCCTATCGTGGCGGACCTCGTGAGCGAGAGCGAGGCTCGCGCGCTGATCGATCGCGTCCAGAAGGAGCTCGGTCGGCTCGACGTGCTCGTGAACAACGCGGGCGTGATGCTGCTCTCTCCGATCGCGGAGGCGCGGCCCGAGGACTGGCGACGGATGATCGAGCTCAACCTCGTGAGCGTGATGTCGCTGACGCAGGCCGCGCTACCGATGCTGAAGGCGGCGAAGGGGCACGTCGTGAACGTCGCTTCCGTCGCCGGTCGCATCGCCAACCCGGGCGCGAGCGCGTACGCCGCGACGAAGTTCGGCATCGTCGCGTTCAGCGAGTCGCTGCGACGCGAGGTGTACAAGGATCGCGTGCGCGTGACCGTCATCGAGCCCGGCATGGTGCGCACGGAGCTCGGCGATCACATCACGAACGCGGCGATGAAAGCTTCGCTCACGGAGCGGCTCGGTGCGGTGGAGCCGCTCGAGGCGAGCGACATCGCGTCGACGATCGTGCATGCAGTGAAGCTGCCGGCGCGCGCCAGCGTCAACGAAGTGCTCATCCGCCCGACCGATCAGGAGCGCTGATCGCGTGCGCATCTTCGTCACGGGCGCGAGCGGCTTCGTCGGCGAGAACGTCGCGCGCGATCTCGTCGCGCTCGGGCACGTCGTCGTCCCCGGTCGCCGCGGGGACGGATTCGCGCTGGAATCGCCGACGATCCCCGAGGTCGACGCGGTCGTGCACTGCGCGGCGCTCGCGAAAGTCCAGGCGTGCGCGGACGATCCCGCGCGCGCCGAGCAGCTGAACGTCGTCGCCACGCGCACGATGGCGAGAGAGGCCACGCGGCGCGGCATCCCGCTCGTCTTCACGTCGACCGATCTCGTGTTCGACGGGACACGCCCGCCCTACGACGTGTCGGCGACGCCGAGCGCGACGAGCGTGTACGGGCACACGAAGATCGATGCCGAGCGCGCCGTGCTGGAGGCCGATCAGATCGTGGTGCGTCTCGCGTTGGTCGTGGGGGCGCATCGCGACGCGCCGGGCGGGTTCCTCTCGTGGATGCTCGCCGGGCTCACGGCGCGTCGGCCGGTGCCGCTCTACACGAATCAGATCCGCACGCCGCTCTGGGCCTCTGACGTGGCGCCCGCGATCGACGTCCTGCTGCGCGAGCGACGCCGCGGCATCCATCACCTCGCGAGCGCGACGCCGCACACGCGCGAAGAGATCGGCCGCCTCACCGCGCGCACGTTCGGTGTCCCAGACGAGAGCATCGTCCGCACGACGCTCGATCGCGACGACGACTGCACGCTCATCGCCTCTCCGCTTCTCGCGTTCACGCCGCTCGAGACCGCGCTCCTGCGCACGCGCGATCGGATCACCGGGTGACGCTGTCCTCGTGCGCGCGGCTCGCCGCGATGCGCGCATCCGCCATCGTCGTCATGCCGAACCCGTCGACGCGTGGATGCGTGCGGAAGTCGCGATAGCGCGTAGTGACGACGCGACCGCTCGCGTTGCCCTCGACGGTGTAGAGCGTGCTGCCTTCGACGTACCGCACGATCGCGCTGTGGCCCCACGTGGGCGTCGAGATGCGTACGTAGTCGCCTGGCCTCGGACGGAACGAGGCCCACTCGCTCGCGTCGTGGCCCACCCATGCGTCGTGTCGCTGGTACCACGATCGGATGGTCGTGTTGCTCGTGAGGTGCCAGCCGCCGTCGTCGCCGTAGCCTCCGGTGAACGGGACGCCCGCGACGCGATAGACCCACGACACGAAGTCGCTGCACCAGAGCGTGCCGCTGACCCAGTGCGAGAGCGGGCCCGGTGGCTCGACGCGGAGCGCGCCCACCTGCTCGAGCCGGTGCCCGTCCTCGGCGAGCGCGACCTCCACGATCCGCGTTCCATCGACCGTCGAGGCGCGACGTCGAGGCGCGCGCGCCGGAACGCAGGAGAGCGCGTCGGCGCGGTATCCCTCGTCGCAGAAACAGTACGCCTGGACGTCCTCCGAGACGCAGACGCCATGGCGCGAGCAGCGCACACCGTCACACGGCGTGGGCACCGCGATCTCGTGCCGGACCGGCTGCTGCGAGCTGGCGATCGCCGGGATTCCCAGCAGGATCGCGAGCCAGAGCGCGGGCGCAGGTCTCCCCATGCTCGTGGGACGCGTGGCCGCGCGATTCGATCTGTCGCCTTCTCGCGAGCCGGGTCCGCGCGCGCTAATGTTCGAGCTCGATGTGCAGGCTGTTCGGTTTTCGCAGTGTGATCCCCAGCCAGATGCATCGCTCGCTCATCGCCGCGGAGAACGCGCTGGTGCGGCAGAGCGACAAGCACCCCGACGGGTGGGGCGTCGCGTACTACATCGACGGCGCGCCGCACGTGACGCGCAGCCCGGCGCACGCGCTGAGTGATGCGCTCTTCCATCGCGTCAGCGGCGTCGTGTCGAGCGAGACCGTGCTCGCTCACGTGCGCAAGGCCACGCAGGGCGCGCACACGGTCCTGAACTGCCATCCGTTCCAGTACGGGCGTTGGGTGTTCGCGCACAACGGCGACGTGCCGCGCTTCGGCGAAGAGCATCGCGAGGCGTTGCTCGCCGAGGTCACGCCGCGTCTGCGCCGCTTCGTGCTGGGCGAGACCGACAGCGAAGTGATCTTCTTCATGCTGCTCTCGCGCCTCGCCGTCGTGGGAACGCTCGCGGCGCCGCGTGGCGCGGCCGAGGTGATGGACGCGCTCGCCGAGACGCTGGAGGACGTGAACCGGATCGCGCCTCAGCCGGAGAGCAAGCCGAACCTGCTCACGTGCATCGTCACCGACGGCGTCACGATGGTCGCGCATCAGGGTGGCAAAGAGCTCTTCTTCTCCACGTACAAGCGTCGCTGCGCCGATCGCGACACGTGCCCGAGCCTCGCGCCGCACTGCGAAGCGGAGACGATCACCGGCCAGGTGAACCACCTCGTGCTCTCGAGCGAGATCCTGCACGGCGAGAACGTGTGGACGCCGCTGACGAAGGGCGAGCTCGTCGGCGTCGACTGGCGCATGCGCCTCGAGCGCCGCGGTCTCTGCCGGAGTGGTCCGCAAAGCGGACCCGACACAATTGTGTCGGCCCGGCTGCGCCGGGCACTCCGGTAGAGGGCGAGCGACGGCGGTTGGCCGTCGTGGCCTGAGCCCTCAGTCGATGTGCTCGACGTCTTCGGGCATGCCGACCCACGCGTGCTTGCGCGCTTCGTAGACGGACACCTTCGGCGCAGGGAACGTCGGATCGCCGAAGGCGCCGAGCGCGATCGCGATGGCACCGGGGGCGCGATCGAGCTGGTAGTACACGGTCGATCCGCACGTCGGACAGAAGTGGAAGTGGATCGCGTGCCCGCTGTCGCCGAGGCGCGTGTACGTGGTGGACGTTCCGGTGATGCGCACGCACTCGTCCGCGAAGCGCGCCTGCGCACCGAACGCGCTGCCCGTGCGTCGCTGGCACGCGATGCAATGGCACATCGAGATGCGGGTCGGCTCGCCTTCGGTCTCGACGCTCAGCTGACCGCAGGAACACTGGGCTCGGCGCATCACCGCATCATTCAGCGGCCGTGGCCTCCGTGTCCACCGCCGCCGCCGTGCCACTGCGGGCCCGCGCCACCGTGACGTCCGTGATCGAAGTGCCCGCGGCCCTCGTCCACGCGCACGTCGCGATCGCGCCCTTCGATCACCACGCGACCTCGCGGCTCGGGGCCCATGAAGACGACGCCCGGCGGCCCGGGCGGGACGAGCACCACGGGCGGCGGCGGCTCGATGACGACGCCGACGCGCGGGCGCGGCGCTTCGACGACGACGGTCGGCCGCGACGGCGCGACCACTTCGACGCGACCGCGCGGCGTCGGTGTCTGCACCTGGACCACCTGCGGCGCGCCTCCGACGAGGATCGGTGCGCTGGGCGCCACGACGATCAACGTCGGCGTCGAGGCATGCACCGGCGGCGCGCCCGGCAGGATCGCGTCGATCTCGATCGGCGCCGGGCTCGGCGCGACGGGAATACTGCCGACGAATGTCGCGGTCGTCTCGTTCCAGACGAGCGGAGCATCGTGCACGGTGCCATCGACTCCGGGAACGTGCGCGACCACGACCGCGGTCGGCCCACGCGCAGTGCTGCCGGCGATCGGATACGCGGTCAGCTGACCGTCGCTGTGCGCGACGAGCTCGAGCGGCTGCGAGCCCACGGTGAACACGACGCCTCCGTGCTCGGCCGGCGGCGGCGCCGGATCACACATCCAGAGAAAGAGCGCGGTGGCCAGGACGAGAGAGCGCATGCATCCAGAGTGCACCCGCGGTGGCGCGAGGTTTCACGAAACCGACCGACCGTGACGCGATGCCTCGGCCCGGACGAGCGCCGCCAACCCGGCTACAATGCACCCATGCGCTTTCTTTCCACAGTCTCGCTCTTCTCTCTGATCCTCGCGTCGTCGGGCTGCGGCATGGCCACCAACGGCGACACCGACACCGGCCCCGCGACGACCGACGGCGGCACCGATGCCGCGCCGCCCACCGCCGACACGGGCGTCGATGGCGGCACGCCGGTCGATGCGTACGTGACGCCCGACACCGCCGTGGACGGTGGCCATCGCGTGCCGATGTTCCACCGCGCGGACGACTCGCAGTGCGGCGGGGCCGCACCGGCCGGCAACTGCTCGTTCGGCGGCGGGGCCGGGATGTGCTCGCACGACAGCGACTGCACGACGGGCACGAACGGGCGCTGCAACCAGAGCATCGGCGGCGCGATCTTCTGCATGTGCACGTACGACGCCTGCGCACACGACACCGACTGCCCGACTGGCAACGCCTGCGCATGCCACGGCGCGGAGTACCACGCGCGCGGCAACGAGTGCCTCCCGGGCAACTGTCGCGTCGACTCCGACTGCGGCGCGAACGGGTTCTGCTCGCCGAACGTCGGCGGCTGCGGAGGTCTGCAGGGCTACTACTGTCACACGGCGAGCGACACGTGCCTCGACGACGCGGATTGCAACGGCGCGGGCGTGCCGCAGATCTGCCAGTTCCACACGGACACGGCGCGCTGGCAGTGCACCGAGCAGCTGCTCTGCGGTTGATCTCCCGGCCTTGGATCGCGCCATCGACGTCGGTGTGATCGGGACCGGAACTGCGGGCTCCGCGGCGGCGCTCTTCCTCGCGCGCGCCGGACATCGCGTCACGATCTTCGAGAAGGTCGATGATCCCGGACCGGTCGGTGCAGGCATCGTCTTGCAGCCGACCGGTCAGCTCGTGATGAGCGAGCTCGGTCTTGCCGGCCCGGTGCTCGAGCGAGGCGCGCGTCTCGATCGATTGCGATGCGAGACGGTCGCGCGACGCACGCTCGTCGATCTCGAGTATGCGATGGTCGATGCGGCGCTCTACGGCATCGGCCTGCATCGTGGCGTGCTCTTCGTGACGCTGCTCGACGCCGTGAAGAAGGAGCCCGGGATCACGCTGCGCCTCGGCACGGAGATCGTGGCTCTCCAGACCGAAGGCGCGAGGCGAACGCTGCACGATGCGCGCGGCGAGCGGCACGGGCCTTTCGATCTCGTGATCGTCGCCGACGGCGCGGGCTCGCAACACGAAGACGATGCGCCGCTCGCTCGTCGCGTGCGGCCTTATGCGTGGGGCGCGATGTGGGCGATCGTGCCCGACCCCGATCGCGTGTACCGCGGGATGCTCTACCAGGTCGTCCGATCGAACGCGGTGATGCTCGGCTTTCTCCCGACGGGCGCGGGCCCACACGATCCGACGCCGACCGTGAGCCTCTACTGGAGCCTGCGCGCGGATCGCGTCGATGCCTTCCACGAGGGCGACTTCTCCGGATGGAAAGACGTCGTGCGCGGGCACGATCCACGGTCGGCGTTCGTGCTCGACGCGCTGCCGACACCGAAGCATCTGCTCTTCGCGCGCTACCGCGACGTGGTCATGCCGCGCTTCGCCGGGAAAGCGACCGTGTACGTCGGCGATGCGGCGCACGCGATGAGCCCACAGCTCGGACAGGGCGCGAACCTCGCGCTCTTCGACGCGAAGATCCTCGCCGAGTGCTTCGCAGCCGAGCCCGACGTCGCACGTGCGCTGGCGCGCTACGAGCGCGAGCGGCGCGCGCACCTCGACTTCTATCAGTTCGCGACGCGCTGGCTGACGCCGTTCTTCCAGGGCGACGTCTCGCTCTTCGGCACGCTGCGCGACTGGCTCATGCCCATCGGCCTCGCGATCCCGCCGATTCGAGAGCAGATGGTCCGGAGCATGCTGGGCATCAAGCGCGGCATCGTGCGGCGCTCGCTGCCACTCGAGCCGTTCCGCGCAGCGCTGGCGAAGGGATGAAGCGCTCTGACGCTCAGATGCCGTGCTTGTCGCGCACGTGCGCGAGCCAGCCGGCCGACGCGCGCTCGCAGATCTCGAAGACCTCCGCGAACTGGCCCGAGTAGTACGGGTCCGGCACCTCGTCGCTCTCGGCGTCTTCCTCGAGCTCGCGGAACAGCCGGACCTTCGCGCGCTCGACCTCGCTCTTCGTCAGCGCGAGGACGTTCGCGAGGTTGCTCCGGTCCATCACGATGACGTAGTCGAAGCGCGTGAGATCGCCGCGCGTGATCTGTCGGGCACGATGCGTGATCTCGATGCCACGCTCCGCCGCCAACGCGCGCGTCGGCGGATGCGCGCGCTCGCCCGCGTGCCAGTCGCCGGTGCCCGCGCTGTCGATCTCGATCGCGCTGTCCAGCCCAGCGGCCTTCACGTCGCGCGCGAACACGGCCTCCGCCGTGGGCGATCGACAGATGTTGCCGAGGCAGACGAAGAGAACCGAGACCATCGTCAGGCGCCTCCCTGGCACAGTAGCTGGTCCATCGACGCAGTCCCCACGACGAGCGCGACGATGCCGAAGATCGAGACCATGACGAGGCCCGCCACCACCATCGATGCCACGAGCGGCGTCAGCACCGCGACCCCGATCGCGGGACCATCCGCCAGCTTGTGCAGGCTGCGCGCAGTGCCGTAGCAGGCGACGCCGCCCCAGATCATGAAGCCCGTGCGGAGCGCCACCGAGATCATCGTGCCGATGAAAGGGATGAATCCGAGGAAGATGCCCGGACAGAGCCAGAAGCGGATCGCCGACGTGTAGAGCATCGCGTGCATCGAGCCGGGCAGGTCGCCGACGCCGCCGAAGAGCCGCGCGAAGAGATGGAACAAGAGGCCGTAGAAGAGCTCGAACCCGACCGACGAGAGGACGAACACGATCGGGATCGCGAGGATGATCATCACCGCCACGCCCGCGCCGACCGCCTGCGCGCGCTCGGGCAGATAGCTCGCGAATGCGATCGGCACGACGGCCAGACAGGGCGAGAGCAGCAGCAGCGGCGCCCAGCCGATCAGCGACACGAGCAGCGCGAAGCGAGCGCCTGCGGCGAGATCACGCTCACCCGTCGCCGCGCCGAGACGACCGAACGTCGCGATCGGATCGCTGCTCGCGAGCCACACCGTCGTCCACAGACGATCGATGAAGCTTCCGTTCCAGTCTTCCCAGGGGATCGCGGCGCTCACGGACCGGCTTCTACCACGCGACGGATCGCGTGCTCGCGTGTGCTCGGAGGTGCGATGCGCGCGCAGCTGCTCACGAGAACACTTCGTTTTTCGCGCTCCGCGAAGCGCGCACGCGGATCATCGGTGATCCCCCACTATTTTCTTCGATCGCGATTCGTAGGATGGCGACCCATGCTGCGTTGCTATTTCTGTGGTCGCGACCTGGCCTACGTTCACGGCCACGCCGCATGCGTTCGTTCCGACTGCCCCGTGCGTGGCCTGAGCCAGGCGGACTGCTGTGCCGGCGAAGAGATGGCGTCGTGCACGGCGCACGTCGTTCCGCGCACGCCGATGGCGGACCCGCGGACGAGCGGGATCTATCGTGTCACCGCGAGTGACGAGGACGCGGCGCCCGAGCTCGAGTCACTCGGCTCGGAACGCCGTCGACACGCCTGAGCCGCGCGGAACCGCGCGAGCACCGGCAGCGCGCTCAGGCCTTCGGGCCGAACGCCGTGACGACGTAGCCGCCGCTCTTGTCGTCGTGCGCGACCTCGAGCAAGCCACGCTTGGCCGCGTCCTCGAGAATGTCCGAGAACGTGCGGTAGCCGTGGAAGCGCTCGCTGAACTCGGGACGCTTGCGCTTGATCGTCTGCTTCACGAGCGAACCGTGCAGCGCTCCGTCGCGATCCTGGAAGAGCGCTTCGACGACGTCGAGGATGAGCTCGATCGCTTCGCGCTGGCGATCCGCGAGCGGCTTGCCCGTGCCCTCGTCGGGCGGCGTCGCGGGCGTCCCGGTCGCGCTGGGCGCCGCGACCGCGGCCATCTCGGTGCTCTCGGTCACCGGCGCCTGCGCAGCGGTCGGCGCGCTCGCTGCTGCGGGCGCTGGCGCGCGGTTGCGCGACGGTGAGGCCTTCGGCGCGGCGACGGTGCCCGCTTCGCTGCGGCGCATCGAGCCGCGGCCGCGCACGAGGTCGTCGTAGTAGATGAACTCGTCGCAGTTGTCGATCAGCAGGTGGCTCGAGCTCGACTTCACGCCGAGCCCGATCACGCGCTTGTCGTTCTCGCGCAGCTTGCTCACCAGTGGTGAGAAGTCGCTGTCGCCCGAGATGACGATGAACGTGTCGACGTGGCGCTTCACGTAACAGAGATCGAGCGCGTCCACGACGAGGCGGATGTCGGCCGAGTTCTTCCCCGAGTAGCTCACGTGGGGGATCTCGATCATCTCGAACGCGGCCTCGTGCATGCCGCGCTTGGCGTGCTTGTACCGCTCCCAATCGGCGTACGCCTTCTTCACGACGACCTTGCCCTTGTCGAGCAAGCGCTCGAGACAGAGCTGGATGTCGAACTCGTCGTAGCGCGCCTCGCGCACGCCGATCGCGACGTTCTCGTAGTCGCAGAAGATCGCCATGTTGGGCGCGTCGTCGAAGCGTTCGTTCATCGACGCGCAGGATACCCGATCGGCCGCGCGCCGAGCGTCAGGCTGCGCGACGCGAGAGAGCCGGCACGGGAGGCAGCACGTCCCAGAGCCGCAGGATCTCGGCGCTCGACCAGCCGCCCCGGAGCTGCCGCGCGAGCCATGGCGCCGCGTCGCGCACGTCGTCGAACGTACCGATCGGCGTTCGCGTTCCGGACACGAGCTCGATCGCGCCGAAGAACGAGCGCACCGCCGTGCCCACGAGCCCGCCGACCGTCACCACGTGCGCCACGCCGACGGTCCTCGCATCGTGCGCGCGGATCAAGCGCATCAACTGGGCGCGCACGGCCTGATCGACCGCCGGACGCCCACGAAGGTCGACGACGGCATCGAGGATGGCGACTTCGCGTCCGCTCCGCGCGTGCGCGTCCGCCAACACCTCGAGCGAGCGAGCCGTGGGTGGGCTCGTCCAGCGCGTGACGACGAGGCCGCGATCGACCGCGATCAACGCACCTTCTTCCTCGAGCAGGACCTGGAGCATGACTCCTTCGTTTTGCCGCGAGAAAGGATGCTTGTCCATGTTTTTTCTGGACAGCAGGCAAATCACGTGGAGAATGAGCCTGGTGAGTGCGCAGGAAGCGGTCCCGATGCGTGTCGTCACGCGCCTGACCGGCCTCTCGGCCGACACGCTTCGGGCGTGGGAGCGGCGCCATCGGGCGATCGAGCCGGCACGCACCGCGGGAAAGGCACGCCGCTACTCGGAGGCGCAGATCCGTCGGCTCGTCCTGTTGCGAGCTGCGACCGGGAACGGACACGCGATCGGTGACGTCGCGGCGCTCTCGGACAGCGCGCTCGCCGCGCTCGGCGACGTCGCACCGAAGCGCGCGAGCTCCATGCTCGACGCATACCTCGACGCGCTCGGGCGCTTCGATCCGATCGCGACCGGCTCGCTGCTCGACGCGCTCGCGAGAGACGTCTCTGCCACCCAGCTCGTGCTCGATCGGCTCGTGCCCTTGATGCGCGAGGTCGGCATGCGGTGGCACGACGGCGCGACCTCGATCGCGCAAGAGCACCTCGCGACGACGCAGGTTCGTCGGCTCGTCGAGCGCGAGCTCGCCGCCGTGCGGATCGATCCGGGCGCGCCGTCGATCGTGCTGGCCGCACCGGAGCGCCACCTCCACGATCTCGGGCTCCTCTTCGGTGCCTTGCTCGCGGCCCATCGGGGTGTGCGACCCATCGTGCTGGGCGCCAACCTCCCCATCGCCGAGCTCGGCCCGGCGATCCGCCGAGCGCAGGCCTCGATCGTCGTCGTCGCGTGCGCGCGCGATCTGGATCGCGAAGAGCGACGCACGCTGCCACGCGCGCTCGCGACGCTCGCGTCTCGACACGAGCTCTGGATCGGCGTCCCGAGCGGACACGCGCTGGGGGCGGTACGCGGCGCACACGTCTTCACTTCGTTCGCAGCGTTCGACACCGCACTGGCGGCGCGATGGCCATGACGCCCTTCGACGGATTCGCCAACGTGTGGACGCCCGTCGCGATGGCTCGCGAGCTGCGTGCCGGCGCTTCGCTCGCGGTCCGCGTCGCGGGCACACCGGTCGTCCTCTTTCGCGACACGAAGGGCGCGCCCGCGGCGATGATCGATCGCTGCCCTCACCGCGGGGTCGCGCTCTCGCTCGGAACCGTGAAGGACGGATGCATCGAGTGCCCGTTCCACGGGTGGCGCTTCGAGGCGTCCGGACGCGCGTGCCACGTGCCGTGGAACCCGGATGCGAAGCTCGATCATCTCGCGGCGAGCGCGTTGCCCGCGCGCGAGGTCGGCGGTCAGCTGTGGATCTACACCGGCGTCGCCCCGGCCAGTGAGCCGTTCGTGCCGCCCGCGCTGCTCGATCCCTCCGTGCGCATCATCGGCGAGCCGATCGTGTGGGCGACACACTGGACGCGAGCGATGGAGAACATGCTCGACTGGCCGCATCTGCCGTTCGTCCATCGCAAGACGATCGGGCGCACGATGCAGCCCACCGAGCGCGCGCGCATGGACCTGCACTGGGAGCAGACGGAGTGGGGCGCGACGAGCCAGATCTCGATCGACGGCGAGAAGCGGCCCGGGCGCCTCGACTTCCGATGGCCCAACGGGATGACGCTCTACATCCCCATCGCGCGCCGCATCTTCCTGCTCCAGGTCGCGTGCATCCCCGAGGGCGAGCGCACGACGAAGATGCTGCTCGTCACGGCGCGCGACTTCATGCGTGTACCGTTTCTCGACTGGTTGTTCCACGCGCAGAACCGCCGCATCGCCACCGAGGACCAAGCGATCGTCGAGTCGTCGTGGCCCGTCGAGATGCCGCCCGCCACCGAGGAGCTCTCGGTGCGAACCGACGCGCTCACGCTGCACTTCCGCAAGCGCTACTTCGCCGAGCTGCGCGAGAAGAAGAAGCTGCGCGTGGCGACGGCCGCGAGCGCGTGACGACGTTCGGGGGGAGAAATCAGAGCCCAGCGTGAGCGCGAACATTCGAATCGCCATCCTCGACGATCAGATCTCGGCCCAGTTCAGCGAGCGACCGACGGAGGCCCAGGGGCTCGACATCGCCTGGCGTGGCACCGACTACGACGAGCTCGTGCGCTTCACCGGCACGGAGCCTGTGAACGTCATCGTCGTGGACCTCGCGCACCTCGGGGACGATCCCGTTGTCGCGTCCGAGCGCCTGCTCGCGTCGAGCTCGGCCGAGCTGCTCATCACCGTCTATCAGTTCGCGCCCCGCGCGATGGTCGAGCGCCTCGGCGGCGAGCAACGTCGAGTGCTGAAGGCACCGGTGAGCCTCGCGATGCTCAAGACGCAGATGATGGGGACGATCGTTCGAGGGCTGCTCGGAGCGAAACGCCCACCCTCGTCGAGCGGGCCCGTGGCGGTGCGCCGTAGTCGTGATGCCCTGACGGTCGAGCCGGCGTACACCGATGCCCAGCTCGGACTGCTCCGCGAGCGCAAGTCGCGTCTCGCGTGCGAGTGCCCGAACCACGTCGCCGAGCTCGTCTCTTCTCTCGTGGCGTTCGAGCGCTACTCGCGCGCGTGCGCGAACCGCGACGACGACGACGCCAAGATGCACCGCGCCCTCGCGAGCGCGACGGCCCAGGCCCGACGCACGATGGAGGCGGCGCTCACCGAGCTCCTGCATTTCGAGAAGATCGAGGTCTGACGCGCGTGTGATAGCGTCGCGCTCGCGATGTTGCCTTCGAACGAGCTCGCGCGTCTGGCGTCCGAAGCGCTCTCGCTCGCGCTCTGGGTGTCGGCACCGGCGCTCGTCGCGAGCTTCGTCGTGGGGCTGCTCGTCGCGATCGCATCGGCGACGACGCAGGTGCAGGAGCAGGCGCTCTCGCACGTACCGAAGACCGCGGTCGTCGCGTTGGTGCTGCTCGCTGCGGGCGGATGGATGGCGGCGGAGATCGCGCGCTTCACGCACGAGCTCTTCACCGCGCTCCCGACCCTGGTTCATTGATCGTGGACGAGGCGCTCGCAGCGCTCGGGATCTCGCTCGGCGCGCACGACGCGCTCGTCTGCGCGCTCTTGCTCGCGGCGCGTCTCGGGCCGATCGCGTGGCTCGCGCCCTGGATCGCGCCGACCGCGAGCCCGGCGATCGTCCGGACGACCACGCTCGCCGCCCTCGTGCTCGCGCTGCTCGGGATCGCCTCGAGCCGCGCGACGATCCCCGAGAATGATCCGGCGCTCGTGCTCGCGATCGCGCGCGAGCTGATCATCGGTCTCTGCGTCGCCATCGTGACGAGCGTTCCCATCGCGGTCTTCGAGCACGTCGGCCGCAGCCTCGATGCGTGGCGACCGAGCCGACAGGATGCGGAGGGCACGTACACGCGCTTGTTCGGCGCGCTCGCTGCGGCCGCGTTCGTCGCGATCGGCGGGCTGCGCGTGGTGATGCGCGCGCTGGGCGACGCTCTGGTGTCCCTGCCGCTCGGCCACGCCGTCACCAGCGACGCGACGCGCACGATGGCGCTCGACACGGCACGAGTGCTCGCGACAGCCGTGAGCTTCACCGTGTCGCTGGCCGCGCCCGCGCTCGTGGCGCTCTTCGCAGCCGAGCTCGGGATCGCGATCGCGATGCGCGCGGCCCGCTTCGGGCGTGCGATGGATGGAGCGCTCGGGCTGCGCGCCGGGCTCGTGCTCGGTGCATCGCTGCTCGCGATCGCGGCATCGCTGCCCGAGCTGCCGGCCCTCACGCGCTGGGCCGTGTCGCAGCTCCGGTAGCGCGGCTGGTGAGAAACGGCCCTATCGATCTCCACGGCATCGCGTCGGGGGGTGTGACCCAGTTGAAATCGATGGTCACAAGCGCGCGACCTCGCGCTCGACGTCCTCGGCGATCTCGACCTCGGCGCGCATGCGCCCCGCGATGCGCTCACCCTCGGTGTCGGCATGGCGCTCGGTCTCGAGCGACGTCAGGCGCACGAGCGCGGCCTCGAGCTCGCCCGTCATGCGCTCGAGATCGCCACGCACCGTGGCTCTGCGCTGATCGATCTCGGCGACGCGCGCGCGTGCCGCCGCACCTTCGGTCCAGCGTGTCGAAGCGAGCGCCGCGTCGAGCGCGCCGAGGTGCTCCCGCGTGCGTCGGATCGCCGCCTCGAGCTTCTCGGCCGGCGCGATGACACCCGCGAGCGCGGGCCCGAGCGCACGAGCGCGGGATGCGATCGCCTCGCGCGCCCTTCGTGCGCGACGCAAGAGACGCGCCTCTTCGGGCTCGCGTCGGCGGAGCACGGCGAGGCCAATCGCTGCGAGCACGGCCGCCAGGCCCGCCGCCAGCATGCCGTGCGACTCCTCGGTCGTGCCCAAAGCGGCGACCGTCACCGCGGGCGTCGATCGGTGCATCACTTCGACCTCCATCGCGCCGCGCAGCGACTGCCGGAGCTCGGTCGCGGTGACCAGGTGCTGGGACGCCATGCGCGCGATCGCGAGCGTCGCGTGGATCGGCGTGCCGGGCGGCGCTTCGATCACGTAGCGATGCAGCGCAGGATCGGAGTCGACGATCTCGGCGCCTCCCGAGAGCAGCAGCGGCGGCCCGAGCACGAGATCGGCGGCGCCGACGTGGCGCAGGGCGAGCGCGTCGAGCTCGGCGCCGTCCAGCGTCGAGTCGATCGTGCCGGTGACACGCACGCGCGTGGGCGCACCGTCGCGGCTCGCCGGGACGTCGATCACGACGTGCTCGGCATCGAGCGGGATGCGTCCGCCCCCGTCCCAGTGGCGATCCTGTGCGTTCACGACCGTGGCGAGCGAGAGCAGGAGCGCGAGGATGGAGATGCGCATCGCGTCACTCCATCCGCTGATCGCCGTAGTAGCCCATCGCGAGCACGAGCGTGTGCTGGCTGTTCGTGTCCCAGTCCTGCCACGCGCCGCCGATCGCGCGTCGGTAGCTGGTGAGCAGGTGCGCATCGCGAGTCAGCGCCACGTCGTGCCAGAGACGCGAGGCCGTATCGAGCAGTGCGATACGCTCGTCGAGGAGCTGCGCCGCGCGGAGCGAGTCGCCGACCGCGAGAGCCTCCGACGCGTTGCGCAGCGTGTCGCCGGCCTGGAACGCCAGGACCGTGCGCTTCACCGGTCGACGCACGCTCTGCTCCGCGCGCTCGAGATCGCTCGTGCGCTCGGCGTGGATCGTCACCACGGAGTGACCGTTCGCTTGATCGCGAAGATCCTTGAAGTCGAGCGAGACGTGCGCGAGCTCGGTGTCGCCCGTGCCGGGCGGGACGACGAGCTCGAGCAGCACCACGTGCTGATCGCCGCGGCGGAACGACGGGATGTGCATCCGCAGGCCCGTGTCGTCGTCGTGCTGGCGATCGCGCGGGATGCCGAGCTCGCGCGCGACGCGGTCGTCGACGGCCACTTCCGTCGCACGCACGCGCGCCTCTTCCGCCTCGTCGAGCACGCGCGATCCGTAGACACGCGCGAGCGAGACGCCGGGCGAGAGCTCGATGCGCAGGCGAAGATCCTGCGCGACGGCCATCGCGCGCTCGTCGAGCTCCTCGGTCAGGATCGGCGCGATGTCGGCGGGGCGGCGCACGAACTCGTAGCTGCCACTTCCTTCGCGTGCGATCGAGAGCATCGTGTTCTCGTCGAAGTCGGTGCCGACGCCGAGCGTCGTCGTGACGATGCCGGCGCGGTCGAACATGGCGCGCGCCTGCGAGCCGAGCGTGTCGGGATCGGTCGTGCCCATCGTGGCGACACCGTCGGAGAGCAGCATCACGAGCAGCACGTCGTTCGCGCCGCGGCGCTCGGGCGGATGGGCTTCGACCATCGAGAGCGCGTCACCGATGTTCGTTCCGCCGCCCGCCACCAGCCCGCGGATCGCCGCGTGGGCGTCCGCTCCGGTGCCGACGCGCGCCGGAGCGCGATCGAGCGTCGCCACGTCCGAATAGCTGACGAGACCGAACGTGTCCGTCGGCCGGAGGTGATCGACGAGCGCATGCGCGGCGGCGATCGCGTTCGTCCACTTCTCGCCCTCCATCGAGCCGGAGCGATCGATCACGAGGCGTACGTCCATCCGCGGGCGTGCGGGGCGCTCGCCGTTGCGCGCGACGAGCGCGATCTGCATGTGCACGTGCTCGCCGTCCTCGCGCAGGATCGAGCGCTCGAGATCGGCGTAGAGCGCGACTGCGCTCGCCGAAGGCACCGGATAGGGCAGCGGGCCGAGCGCATCGAACGCGCCGAGACGCACGCGCGCGCCATCGACCACCACGCCGCGATCCATCAAGTCCTCGAGCCGGCTCGCGGCGCCGTGACCGCCGACGAACGTGGAAGCGAGCACGCCCGACGTCGGAAGGATCGCGGCCGGAGAAGGCGGGGCGGCTGCGAAGCCACCTGCACCCATCGCGCCCATGGAGCCGACGGCGCCGAGCGAGGAGGCGCCCACGGCGCGGTGACGTGCGGGAGCTGCTGCGGTCGCGGGCGGCGCGGGAGCGATCGAGGGCGGCGGTGCGCCCGCCGCGAGCCGCCCATCGAAACCCGCGTGTTCCGCGGGCCCGGCTGCCTGCAACGCCGGCAGGGGCTCGTCCGCTCGCGCGAGCTCGTCCAGGCGCGCTTGCTCGCGCGCTTCGGGCGCGGTCGGTGCCACGCTCGCCACGGTCGGATCACTGGGCGCCGTGGCGCGTGTGGATGCCGCCGGCTCGCCCGCACAGCCCAGCGCCAGCGCGCACGCGAGCACCAAGAGGGCTCCGGCCCTTCGGATCGTGGTCGTCGTCATCTCGAAGCCCTTCCCCGCTGCCAATGCCCTTCGCGTCTGACCCGACGCGTACGAGGACCTTGGACAGCGCGAGCAGGGATCGGTTCCGAGGATCAGTCCGGGTCGGCGACGCACCAAACGTCGCCCTCGCGGACGAGCTCGACGCGGAAGCGCTCTCCGTACGGCAGCGTAGCTCGATCGCCGTGCTCCTCGATGTCGGCGTCGAGCGCATCGCGCATCCCCGCCGCGAGATGATCGAGCGCCTCTTCGCCCTCGCCCGCGAGCATCTCGCGCAATCGATCCTCGCTCGTCGCCTGGCGATCGGCCTCGGGCAACAAGCGCAGGAGCACGTCCCAGCGACGCGCCTCGATCGCGCGCACGAAGGAGCGCACCGCCTGTCGTGGTGTCCGTTGCGAGTACCAGTCGACTACGTCGGTCACGACGCGCCATGCGTCGCCCTCGCGCCGCAGCAAGAGCTGCTCGTGCGCGCCGTACGTGACCGTCGCCTCTTCTTCCGCGGGACCGTCGCGATCACGCAGACGGGTCGCCGTGTGATCGATCTCGGCCGTGTCCGAGAAGAGCGCGCGGAACTCTTCGATCGTGATCTGCTCGCGATAGCGGCGCGACATCAGCCGGTACGCGCCCTCGACGTCGTGATGCTCGAGCGCGCTCGCGAGCGAAGCAACCGCGTCCTCCGGCGTTCGGTCTCCCTGCGCACCACCGCAGGCGACGACGAAGAGCGCGAGGACCGGAGCGGCCAGCTTCATCGTCAGTGTGGACGACGGTGCGTCGGCGTGGTGGCCGAGCCGGTGGCCGGCTCGCCCGGGCGCAGGATCGTGAACTCGACGCGGCGGTTGAGCGCACGGCCGTCCGGATCGTCGTTGGGCGCGACCTCGTGCTGATCGCCGTAGCCGCGGAACTCGAGCCGATCACGCGAGACGCCGCGACCGACGAGATACTCCACGACCGCGCGCGCGCGACGGAAGCTCAGGTCCAGGTTGTACGCGGGCGTGCCCGCGCTGTCGGTGTGGCCTTCGACGCGGATGCGCAGATCGCTGGAGAGCGCGCTGATGACCTCCGCGACCTGATCGAGCAGCGGCATCGAGACCGGACGGATCGTGTCGGTGTCGTACTCGAAGTAGATCGTCTCGCCGATCAGGATGCGCGTGTCGGAGACCGTGACCGCTGCGGTGCGCGGGCCAGGCTCGGGGCAGCCGTCCTCGTCCTCGAAGCCGTCGCGATCTTCGGGGTCCATCGGACAGTGATCGAGACCGTCGGGGATGCCGTCCTCGTCGTTGTCCGGCTCGGGGCAGCCGTCTTCGTCGTTGAAGTCGTCGTCGTCCTCCGACTGGGTCGGACAGACGTCCGTCGTGTCGGGCACGCCGTCGGCGTCGTTGTCGATCTCGGGGCAGCCGTCTTCGTCGGAGAACCCGTCGAAGTCCTCGGCGTCGTTCGGGCACGCATCGACCTCGTCCTCGATGCCGTCGCCGTCGTTGTCGGGATCGCGACAGAAGTCGCCGTCCTGGAATCCGTCTTCGTCCTCGGGACCGCCGGGGCACGCGTTCTGCTCGATCGCGTAGCGCAGGATCGCGAAGCCGCGCACCGAAGGCGAGCCGTAGCCCGCGATGATTCCGGTGCCCGCACCGACGTCGATCGTGAGGCCGGCCGTCGGAAGGATGCGAAGACCGCCGTCGACCTCCATCGGCGTCTCGGCCGCACCGATCGGCTGACCGCCGAAGCCGGTCCGTCCGCCGATGCCTGCACGCAGCTGCGTCTCGGCGACGATGGCGAGCTCGGTGATGATCGGGACGTTGCCGCCGACCGTGAGCTGCAGCTCGTCGTCCTGCTCGAAGTCGCCGAGCGCGCGTCGCTGCCGCAGCCGATAGCCGAGCTCGGCGCCGATCGAGATCGGCCCCGGATTCCACGCGAAGACCATCGATGGATAGAGCGTCCAGAAGCGGTTGCCGAGGAACTCGGGCGTGTCGCCCATCGGCAGGCCGACCACGAGACGCGCGGCGAGCGACACCTCTCCGCGCAGGATCGGGATCTTCGCGGAGAGGCGCATGTCGCTCAGGCCGGCGACGGTGTTGTACTGGAAGCTCGAGCCGGGCCCGTTGAGCAGCGTGTCCGTGCGCGTCTCGGCGAACGCGACGTCGACCGGAAGCGCGAGACCGAGCTCGAGGTACTCGAACAAGCCGAGCGCGGCGAGCACGTCGGCCTGCATGAGCCCGCGCACGACATCGACCGACGAGCCGTCCGTGTTGGTGCGGACGAAAGGCTGGTGCGCGTAGCTGACGCCGAGCCCGAACGTGGCGGTCAGGTGATGATTGACGCTGGGGCGATCGAGCGTGAACGCGGTGCCGACGTTCGGCGTCGGCAAGAAGAGCTGCACGTCGAGCTGTCGATCCGTCTGCGCGTGCGCGACGCTCGCCGTCATCCCCGCGACGAGCGCGACGATCCAGGTCCAGCGAGCCTTCCCCCCGCCCAAGCCAAGCAACACGCCCCGGATCCTATCGGGTCGCGCTGGCGAAGCCAAAGACAAGCGTCACGGCGGGGCCAGGAGCTCGTCGATCTCGGTCCAGCCGACGTTGGCCGCGTCGCGGATGGCGAAGATGGCGCGGTCGGCGCCCAGCGCGAGATCGTGGACCTCGCGCGCGCCCAAGCTCGTCCCGCGCGCGCTTCCGTCGGCCGCGAGCAGCGTCAGATGCGCCTCGGTCGCTTCCTGCGTGACGACCGCGACGCGCGCTCCGTTCGCCGCGATCGCGACGCCGGCGCCCGGCAACGCGTGCAGGACGGTGGCCGATCGCGCGGCGGGATCGAGCCTGACGACCTCGGTCCGATCACCCGCGTGCGTGAGCGCGTAGGCAACCTGGCCGTCCGCCGCGAGAGGGCCGTCGAGCGTCGCGTCGCAGAAAACGCGCTCGGGCGTGCGCTCCGTGCCGTCGGTCGCGGCGCGCATCACGCAGCCGTTCGCGAGCCAATAGGCCGAGCCCGAAGCGATCACCGGCGCGGCGGAGCCTCCAGGGACCTCGCCGACGGGCCGGAACGCCGTCGAGCGATCGCGCGCACCGCAGAAGATGCCGCTGTCGGCGACGGTGACCGACACGAAGCAGACCGTTCCGTTCGACACGCGCGGTCGCACGCCGTTGCGGGCGGGAGCGAGCGTGTGCCGAAGCGCCGCGACGCGCGGCACCTCGCAGAACGACTGGCCGTCGACGAGCCACACGTAGAGGTTCTGATCGTCGAACGCGAAGTCGCTCGTGCCGGTGCGGAGACCGGAGATGACGACCGCGGGATCGCCGGTCGCGAGCGGCATCTCGATCCATCGCGATCGCGCGTCGGCCACGGGCTGGTTCGCCTCGCCGCGCGAGACGTACTCGAGCCAGCCCACGGTGTCGCCCGAGATCTCGACGCCACGGACGAACCACCGATCGGTCGCTCGAACGCTCGGCTCGCCAGCGGGCGCGATGGGCGCATCGACGTTCGCCGCGCGCGCGGTCGTCCACGGCGGGGGCGGGCCGAGCTCCTGCGTGCGTGACGCCGGTGGGGGAGTCGCCGAGCCGCTGCAGGCGACGAGTACGGCCAGACACGGGAGGGTTCGCCTCATGATCGTAGTGCCTCCAGCGCCCGAGAGAGGTCTGCCGGAAGTGGCGCTTCGAACCGCAGCGCCGTACCGGTGACGGGATGAGGAAAGCCTAACACGGCCGCGTGGAGCGCCTGGCGTCCTAACGCATCGGCTGCCTCGCGCAGACGCGCGTCGCGCGGTCGTCCACCGTAGACGGGGTCACCGAGGAGCGCGTGTCCGTGCTCGGCGAGGTGCACGCGGATCTGGTGCGTGCGCCCCGTCTCGAGACGACAGCGCACCCAGCTCGCGCCGTGGAGCAGCTCGAGCCGCTCGACGTGGGTCACCGCGCGTCGACCCTTCGTGAGCTTCGACGTGAAGCGCTTGCGATCGGTCGGGTGGCGCCCGTGGAACGTGTCGTACGTCGCGCGGGGCGGGTGCGTGCCGAGCGCGATCGCGAGATACGCGCGCTCGAGATCGTGCGCGGCGAAGCGAACGCGCAGCACCTCGCGCGCGCGCGGCGTCTTGGCGATCACCATCACGCCGCTCGTGTCCTTGTCGAGACGGTGCACGATGCCGGGCCGGCTCGCGTCCTCGTCTTCGTCGCCCTCGTCGGCGCCCACGTGATGAAGGTACGCGTTCACGAGCGTGCCGGACGCGTGGCCCGGCGCCGGATGGACGACCAAGCCCGCGGGCTTGTCGACGACGAGAAGATGTTCGTCCTCGAAGAGGATCGAGAGCGGGATCGCCTCGGGCTTCGCGGTCGTGGTCGCCGGAGGCAGAGGTGTCGCCTCGATGCGCGAGCCTGCGTGCACCTTCGATCGCGAGGTCGCGATGGCGCCGTCGACGCGAACCGCGCCCGCCTCGATCCAGCGCTGGATCTCGGACCGCGAGTGCTCGGGAAAATGCGTGACGAGCACGCGGTCGAGACGCTCGCGCGCCTCCGCCGCGTTGACGAGTATCACCACATCTTCGACTGAACGTGTCCCTTGTATCGGACGATGATATCGATGAGCGCGCGATCGTAGAAGCCCTTCACGAAGAGCTCCGGCGCGACACGGCTCTTGAAGAGCGCCCGGCCTTCCTCGATCTCCTCGGACAGCGCATCGAACAGGTTGTCCGCCTCGATGCCACGCACGATCTTCTCCTCGTTGTAGAGCGAGAGATCGCTGGCGATGGCGCGCGCGAGCCTGCGAGCAGCGTCATCGGTCTCGATCAGGGCCATGGGCGCGAACCTCCGAGAGAGATCGTTATCAGTCCGGAGGCCTCGCTGTCAAAAACGACAGATCGAAAAGCGCAGAAGTCAGAGGACGTAGGAGACGGCCACGTCGCGGTCGGCGGCGCGACGCAGGAGCGGCTCGATCACCTTCTCCTTGATGAGCCCCGCGCTCGGATCGCCGCGCAGGCTGCCCGTGAGCGTCAGCGAGACGCGCGAGCCGTCCTCGGCGACGTCGACCACGGTCACTCCCGCACCATCGGATTCGAGCAGGGGACGAAGGATCTCGTCGATCGCCTTCTCGATGTCGCCCTTTCGGCTCATCTGGCGCGGAGCGTACTCGATGGGCGCGCGCTTGACCCGCGCGAATTGGACGGCTCGCCCTACGGCCCCTACCGTCCGCGGGCTCCAAGCCCGCTTCCGTCCGGGCCTTCCGTGGCGAGCACTTGTTGTCGTCAATTCGAACGAGTACCGTGACCCGCACTTCCGTGGAGGCTCCCGTGCAGCATCAGCGTTCGTCCTCGCTTCTCGTCTTGGTCGCGTCCATCGCGACGATCGCAGGCTGCAATCCTCCGGCAGCCGTGCCCGACGGTGGCGGCACCGACGCGGCGCAAGCCGACCCGGTGCTCTACGACGATCACGCGCCGACCTGCACGATGACGTGCCCTTCGGGGCAGCTGCTCACCGCATGCGCGTGCGTGCCGGCGCCGTTCGGCTCCGACTACACCACGGTGCGCACCGCGTGCTCGCAGATCGCGACCGGACGAGCGCGCACGCCTGCGCGCGACTACTGCGTCGACGGCGCCTCGAACATGGCGCCCGATCTGAGCTGCATGATGACGCCCCCGACGATGGGAACCTCGCAGATGGTCACGCTCTACGGCGTGGTCGACGTGTTCGCGAACGGCGGCGACTCGAGCAACATCATGGTCCAGGTCTATCAGGAGGGCGCGAACGGCGCGCTAGGCACGATGGTGGGCGCCGCGACGTCCTCGACGTCGTCGCCGTGCTCGGAGCAAGAGCTTCTCGTCGACAGCTCGGGCGCGACGACCGGCGAGATGCGCCAGCTCGGCTTCTTCCAGATCCCGCTTGTCCCGACCGAGACGCCGCTGATCCTACGCACGATGGGCGACTCGGGGCTGTGGAGCCCGCTCTACACGTACAACTTCCAGATCCTGAACGCCGACGTGCACGGCGTGCCGGACGCGATCGTCGCGTGCGGAGCGACAGCGGGCAACGGCTCCGAGTACCGCATGCGCGTCCTCTCCCGGAACGACTACCAGTCGATCCCGCTCACCGCCGGTCTCGCGAGCGGTATCCGCGCGGGCCATGGCGCCCTCGCCGGCGAAGTGCACGACTGCGCGGACGTCCGCCTCGAGTGGGCGCAGGTCGGCATGACCGGCAACCCGGCATCGCGCGTCTACTTCAACGACATCGCCGACAACCCGCTGCCCGACCAGAGCCGCACGCAGGGCACGAGCTTGCTCGGCCTCTACGCGGGGCTCGACATGGCGCCCGGACCGGTCGACCTCGCCGCGGTCGGTCTCGTCGGCGGGCAGACGGTCTCGCTCGGCTGGTACCACGCGCAGGTCTTCGCCGACTCCGTCACGGTCGTCACGCTGCGCGGTATCCGCTCGCAGCAAGCTCACTAGATCCGCGTCACGCGAGGCGACGGGCCCTGTCCCTCTCCCGCTTCGGGCGGGAGAGGTTAGGTGAGGGCCTCGCGTCACCCAGCCAACAGGAGTCTCGCGTTGTCCCTGATCCCGCCCCCCTTCACTGCGCCCGCCGATCGGCGCGGCGAGGCGAGCCTCCCGCTCCGCTACGAAGACATCTCTCAGGACGGACGGCTCTCGTGCCGCTCGATGACGCACGCGCTCGGGCCGACGCTCTGGGAAAAAGTGCTCGTGAACCATCCGGTCGCGGCGCCGCTGCGCGACGACGGCATCGTGCCGATCCTGTCGCGGCTGAGCGCGGTCAGCCTCGAGGGCCCGATCGGGTTCGCCGCGCGCCCACGTACGAAGGGCGCCTTCGCGCTGGTGCGTGCGGTCGATGCGAAAGGTCGGCCGCGCTTCCGCATGGACATGAGCGTGTCGATCACGGGCGTGCTCGGTCGAACGCACGGCCCGCCGCCGCCGGACGCGGGCAAGGCGCTGACGCTCGGGCACGTCCACGCGGAGCACGTGCTCACGCGTCCCTTCGGCGCCGTCGATCGACGACGCGTGGACGCCCTGCCCGCGGGGATCGACGTCGATCGCGACTCGGCGTGGCGCGAGCCCGAGGCATCGCTCGAGCTGCCGGACGGCGCGCGCTGGATCGATTCGGGCTTCACCCGCGATGCGAGCGTCACGACGTTCGGGCTCGGTCACACCGACTCGAACCAGCACGTGAACTCGCTCGTGTACCCGCTGCTCGTCGAGGAGGCGGCGCTGCGGCACGCGTCACGCCCCGAGACGGCTCGCTTCGCGCATCACTTCGAGCTCGCGTACCGCAAGCCGTTCTTCGAGAGCGAGCGCGTCGCGATCGAGCTGCGCGCCTACGAGCGCGACGCCGCGTTCGGCGTGATCGCCCGCTGCGTGGATGTGTCGAACGGCGAGGCCCGCACGTTCGGCCGCCTCGAGCTGATCGCGTAGTCGATCCGAACGAGATTCTCGGTCCGAAAACCGGCGCGTTGCGACTCCAGAACGGAATTGCCGACAAGAGTGCTCGCCGCGGAGGACCCGGACGGGAGCGGGCGTCGAGCCCGCGGACGGGAGGGGCCGCAGAGGCGAGCCGATGCAATTCCGTCCGGCAAACGAGAAAACTCGTTTCGCGAAGGGAATTCCCTTCAGGATTTCTGGCAAACCAAATTCGAGAACGGAATTCCGTCCGGCAAACGAGAAAACTCGTTTCGGGAAGGGAATTCCCTTCAAGATTTCCGGCAAACCAAATTCGAGAACGGAATTCCGTCCGGCAAACGAAAGGACTCGTCTCGGGAACGGAATTCCCTTCCTGGAACGAGATGTCTCGTCTCGCGAAAGGAATTCCCGGCAGGAGGCGTCGGAGACGCGATGTAATTCCTCTTCGATTTGCGGATGCGTCAGGGACAGAGGCCGGCGCGCGTGACCGGGACGCCGACGGTGACGATCGGCGGGAGCGTTGCGACGATGCGCGTCTCGATGACGCGGAAGCGCGCGCGGAGGGGAATGCCGTAGGTCC
>CAYSCF010000023.1:0-42369 GCA_964429305.1 uncultured Sandaracinaceae bacterium
ATCTTCACGCACGATCTGCGCAAGGCGATGCGCGCGTGGGATGTGCTCGAGGTCGGCGGCGTCGTCGTCAACGACGTCCCGAGCTTCCGCGTCGACAACATGCCGTACGGCGGCGTGAAGGACAGCGGCCAGGGCCGCGAGGGCGTGAAGTTCGCGATGGAAGAGATGACCGAGCCCCGGATGCTCGTCATCCGCGGCGCACGCTGAGCAGAGCGCCGTCGTCTCACGCGTTGGCGCGGGCTGGCGATGCGAGCCGCGCGACGCCCGCCAGCATCAGCGCGAGCCCGGCGGTGCGCACGAGCGCAATCACGTGCCCGACGATCGCGACGCGGAGCACGGCCTCTGCAGAGCTCGAGGTGCTCATCAGCGCCATCGTGAGAGCGGGCCCGACAGGCATCGCGACCGTGGCGAAGAACAGCACCAAGCTCGCGGCGACGAACGGGGCCGTCGCGTCCGGACGACTACGCCGAACCGAGACGAGCGTGACGACGAGCAACGCGATCTCCAGCAGAAGCTCCACCAGCCCCGTCGAGAGCGCGCCCACTGCGCTCACCAAACCGATCGCCTCGACGTCGTGCACGGCTCCGACCATTGCACATCGAGGAGCGGAAAGGTGCTACCCCCGTCCTCGCGTCCGCAGTGCGGATCAGATCCTGCGAGCGAGCTCGACGCGCGCGAGGATCTCGCGCGCGTGCATCAGGAATCGCTCACCTGCCGGCGACAGCGTCATCCCGCGCGGCGTGCGCGCGAAGAGCGGCTGGCCGAGCTCGTCCTCGAGCGCGCGGATCTGACGGCTGAGCGGGGGCTGCGAGATGTGCAGGCGCTTGGCGGCGCGGCCCACGTGGCCCTCTTCGGCGACGGCGACGAAGTAGCTCAGCTGCGAGAGGCTCATGACGCAGACGAGGGTAGCAGCGTGAGGATCTCGGCGCCGTCGCGCTCGACGAGGATCGTGTGCTCGAACTGCGCCGACCAAGAGCCATCGGCCGTGACGACGTTCCACTCGCCGTCGCCGAGGCTCACGTCCGCGCGACCGAGGTTGATCATCGGCTCGATCGTGATCGCCATCCCCGCGACCAATCGCGGCCCGCTGCCCTTGCGCCCGACGTGCGGCACGTGCGGCGACATGTGCATCTCGCGCCCGATGCCGTGGCCGCCGAAGTCGCGAACGACACCGAGGCCACGCGCCCGCTCTTCGATCGCCGCCCCGATGTCGCCGAGCCGCGCGCCGTGACGCACGACCGCGATTCCGGCATCACGACACGCGCGTGCGCTCTCGACGAGATGCCGCGCCTCGGCGCTCGGCTCGCCCACGAAGAACGTCGCCGACGTGTCGCCGTGGAACCCGTCGATCATCGTCGTGACGTCCACGTTCACGATGTCGCCGTCGCGGAGCACACGCGAGCGCGAGGGCACGCCGTGACAGACGACCTCGTTCACGCTCGTGCACACCGCCGCCGGGAAGCCGTGATAGCCGAGCTGCGAAGGGATGCCGCCACGCGCCGCCGTGTCCTCGCGCACCCAGCGATCGATGTCGTGCGTCGTGATGCCGGCACGGATGCGCGCACCGATGCTCGCGAGCGTCGCCGCGGCCACTGCGCCGGCGCGACGCAGGCGCTCGCGCTCGGGCGCGCTCCACGTGGAGAATCCCATCGTGCTCGTCTGAGCGAGAACGACGCCCGGATCCAATACCGTGTCGATCTCAGAGCTTCGCGAGCTTCTCCGCGCGATGGCGCGCGCCGATGCGCTCGTCGGTGACGATGGCGACCACCGGCGCGAGCGTGAGCAGGAGCAAGCAGATCGGGACCGACACGCCGCTCCACGCGAGACCGAGAACGAGCGCGTACACCGCGAACGTCGCGAGCCCGACCTTGGTGTGCAGCGGATCGGCGCCCATGAGCCCGCGATAGAGCCACTGGAGCATCACGCCGTAGCTCGCGACCGGCACGAGCACCGCGAGCACCGCGCCGAAGCTGCCGATGTGCGCGACACCTTCGATGAAGTACGCCGCGACGTGCAGCCCCGCGCCTGCCGCCGCGATCGCACCGAAGAGGAAGATGTGGCCGTAGCCCCAAGGGAACGCCTTGCTCCGGTGATGATGCAGGACCTCGGCGGACGGAAGGATTCCGTAGATCCACCACATCCCGAACGTGAGCAGCGTGCCCGCGAGACCGACGAGCGCCGCGTCGAGCGTCCATCCGTCGCGCTCGACCGCCGCGGTGAGCGACGCGATCGTGCCGAGCAAACACTCGCCGAGCGTGATGATCGCCATCAAGCCGTATCGCTCGGCGACGTGATGCGCGTGCCACGGCGTTCCACCGCGCTGCTCAGCGCGCCACGGACCGAGCATCTCGACGACGACGAGCACCGCCCCGATCGCCGCCGTCGCAGCGAGCGGCGGATCGAAGAGGACCAAGAGAGTCCAGCCGACCTGCGCGACGGCGATCGATTGCGCGTACGCGTAGCAGGTGCGCGCGCGCGACGCGTCTTGCTTGGCCGCGCGCAGCCACTGCACGAGCATCGCGACGCGCATGATGACGTAACCGAGCACCATGGTCTCGTTGTGGAGGTGCCCGCCCGCGTCGAACGATGCGAACACCGCGGGCACACCCATCGCGAGCACGAGCACGCCGATCATCTGCACCATCGTCGTGAGCCGGTAGACCCAGTCGTCGGTGTCGTACGCCGACGCGAACCACGTGAAGTTCACCCACGCCCAGCACACCGCGAAGGTGCAGAAGCCGAAGCCCATCAGCGCGGGCGCGACGTGCCCTTCCATCACGAGATGGGCGAACGCGTTGCCTGCCTCCGAGAAAGCGATGACGAACGTCAGATCGAAGAGCAGCTCGAGGCTCGTGGCGACGCGATGCGATTCGTGCGGATCGCGCCCGACCATCTTTCGCAGCGGGTGCGTGACGAGCGGCGCGTTCGTGGTGCTTTTCGCATCGGACACGGCGCGATCCATCGCAGGGCTGGCGGTCTCTTGGCAAGCGACGGTACGCTCGACGTCGCTTTGAGCCTTCGAGTCTGTGTCGCTGTCGGGGCGTTGGCGTTGGCCGCATGCAGCGCCGCACCGCGCGAGCTGGCGTGGAGCATCGAGTTCCAGTCGATGGCGCTCCACGACCAGACGACCGCCGTGTCAGCGCGCATCCTGCGCGGCTCGTGCACGGGCGAGGTCGTCTATCAGGCCAACGTGCACATGGGCGACACGATGGTCGTGCGCCCACCGCAGCTCGCGCCCGGGACGTACGCGTTCAGCGCGCAGGCGTTCGACTCCACGTGCACGCTCGTCGCCGACGACTGCGTGTCGGTCGTGCTCCCGGGGACCGCGACGGTGACCAACTTCCTGCGCGCGGCGAGCGCGCCGCCGGCGTGCGCGGCGAGCCAGTGTCGCGCGGGAACGTGCGAGGTCGATTCGGGCGTGACCGACGCGGGCACGAACGATGGCGCGATGCGCGACATGGGCCCGTCCGATGCGGTCGTCTGCGCGGCACGCGAGACGAGTTGCGCGGATGGTCGGGACGAAGACTGCGACGGGCACACCGACTGCGCGGACAGCGACTGCTCCGCGGACTCGGCGTGTGCGCACTGCGTCGGCGTGACGTGCCCGGAGTGTCACACGTGCGATCCGTCGAGCGGCGCTTGCACCGACGCCGCCGACGCGGATGTCTGCGCCGGCGGGCACTGCCTCGGGGGCGCGTGCTGTCACGGGTGTACGCAGGCCGGCGCGTGCGTGACGGGCGCGGCGAACGATGCGTGTGGCGCGGGCGGATCTGCGTGCGCGACGTGCGGCGAGTGCACGACCTGCAACGGCAACGCGTGTGTCCCGGCCACGAACGGCACGTCGTGCAGCGGCGGCGCCGGACGTTGCGCGAACGGCGCGTGCTGCACGGGATGCATCGACGGCTCCGGCATGTGCAACGCGAGCACCGCTGCGGCGTGCGGCAGCGGCGGCGCTGCGTGCGTCGTCTGCGGCGCCTGTCAGACGTGCAACGGCGCGGGCTGTCAGAGCGCAACGAACGGGACGGGCTGCGCGGGCGGCAGTTGCCTCGGCGGAGCGTGCTGCACCGGATGCAATGCGGCCGGCGTCTGCCAGCCAGGAAACACGGTCGCAGCGTGCGGCGTGCCCGGCGGCAACTGTTCGACGTGCGGCGAGTGCCAGTCCTGCGGCGGCGGTTCCTGCGTGCCCGGCACCGACGGCGACGCGTGCAACGGAGGGATGGGCACCTGTCGTAGCGGCGCGTGCTGTAGCGGCTGCCTGTCGGGCGGCGTGTGTCAGGTCGGAACGGTCCAGACGCAGTGCGGGTTCGGCGGCGCGACGTGCGCCGACTGCACGGCGCAGCTGAGCTGCTCGGGCGGCGCGTGCGTCGGCGGCAACGGCAACGGGTGCGGCTCGCCGATCGACATCACCGGGTTCGGGGACATCTCGTTCCCGATCGACACGTGCAGCTATCCCGACAACGTGACCGTGAACGGATGCGGCACGATGGGAACGCCCGAGGCGATCTTGAGCAGCATGCAAGGCGGCCTCGTGCACCTCGACGTCCCCAGCGGTTGGACCGTCGCGTTTCTCGATCCCGCCGGCAGCTGCAACAGCGCGCCCGGCGAGTGCGGTAGCTCGTACGGCGCCTCCGGGAGCACGGGCAATCCGCGCTGGTACTTCGCCATCGAGCGCACGGCCGGTGGATGCGGCCGCGTGACGGTTCACGTCATGGCCAATTAGGTTCGTCCTTCAACGACAGGCGCGGCCGCCCTCGATCTGGAACTCGACGATCATCCCGACCGATCCGCTGAAGCTCGTCTCGCCGCCGACGACGAGGCCGCCATCGCAGCCGGGTCGGAACGCCGAGTCGTTCAGATTGTAGTTGCCGTCGGCGTTGTACGGCGCTGCGTCGAAGGCCGGGATCGAGACGTTGGTGATCGCTGCCGCCGAGTAGAGGTCGTGTCGGTACTCGAGCACCGTGCCGACCGGCGAGGCGCCACCGCTCGTTCGGCCGACGATCAGCGCGCGCGCGCCGTCGGGCGAGAAGCTCACGTCCCACACGCCGATCGCGCTCCAGCCCGGAACGCTCGCCGCGTCCTGCCAGGCGCCTGCCTGGAACCGATCGAGGGCGCGCCCCGACCAAGAGACGACCAGCGCGTAGTCGCCGCTGCCGTGGGATGCGGCGCGCGAGTTGTTACCGAGCACGCCCGCCGGTCCGTTGCGCCACTCGCCCACGCCGCCGACCTCCGTGTAGTACGGGTTGTCGGAGCCGTTCACGCCACACGCGAGCACGATGCCCCACGTGCCGAACTCGTTGTCGGCGAACGCCAGATCGTCGCAGCCCGCGCTCGTCGCACGGTTCTGGATGAACGTTCCGAACGCATCTGCGGCGACGTCGTAGTCGCGCAAGTGAGCGATGTACGGAGACGTGCCGGATGCCGAGAGCACGACGGGGCGACCGTCGCCGACCGGGCCATCGCCTGGGCCCGGTCGCTCGATCGCGCTGAAGCGCTCGCCCGATCGCGTGAGCGTGCTGCGTGTGAAGGCGGTCGCATCGTGGCTCGCGCGCCAGGTCGCATCGACGAAGCGGATGATGACGCCGGTGTTCGCGCCCGACACGGTCTCGTAGCCGACGATCTGCGCGCCCGTCCCCGACGGATCGAACGACACGTCGGTGAGCGTGAGCGCGCGGCCACCGACACGGATGTCGAAGGGCGCGGCCGTGCGTGTCGCCCAGTCGTAGACGCGCACGGTCGTGTCGCGCTCGAGGACGAGCGCGTAGCTCCCGTCCGGATGGAACGCGACCACGACGGCCTCGTGCATGCCGCCGATCGCCGAGCGCGTGTAGAGATAGCTGCCGGGCCCGGGCGTGATCGGGCCCGCATCGTGGCCCGCGTCCGGCGCGACCCACGCATCGACGGGAGGCACGTACGCATCGACGCCCGGCGCGACGTAGGCATCGACGCCCGGCGCGTATGCGTCGACGCCTGGCGGCACGTACGCATCCACACCCGGCACGTATGCATCGACGCCCGGCGCGACGAACGCATCGCGTCCGCCGTCCAGATCCGCGCGCGCGTCCGCGCCTCCGTCGCTCACGTGCGCATCGCCGTGCCCGAACGAGAGCCCCGGGTTGGCGCACGACGGCAAGACACTCAACGCGAGCGCGAGGAAGAGCGGAAGACGCATGTCCCCCACGATATCAGCGACGCGCTGGCACGTAACCTCGGGCCGTCAGGCCGGTGGGCCAGTCCGCTTTGCGATCCTCGAAGCGCTTCTGCACGAGCGTGATCGCGCTCGGGCACGAGTCCGCGTACTCGACCTCGAGACCGTTCCCCATGATCCATCCGACCGCCGTGAGCGCGCCGCGCACGAGCGGGTTGTCGACGACGATCGGCCCGAGCACACGGTACGGGTCCGCGTCCGCGTGGTTGCGCTGCATCTGCTGGGTGAGCTCGGCGATGATCGAGCGCGCGGCCGCATCGGGGCGTCCGGCCAGCGTCGCGTCGGTGATCATCGAGAACGGGCGTCGCTCTTTCACGGCGCGTCGCAAGATCTGTGCGTTCCACTCGAAGAACGGACGGAGCGTCGCTGCATCCGCCACGCCGATCCACGTCACGAACACCACCGGAAACGTTCGATCGTCCAGCGCGACCGACCCGATCGGCGACGAGACCCAACGAACCTCACCCATCGACGACTCCTTCGACTGTGAGCGGGATTGTGCCTAATCGCCGACAGGAGTGCTCGCCACGCAGGCCCCGGACGGGAGCGGGCGTCGAGCCGTTCAATTCCGGTCGAGATCGGGAGACCCGGACGGCTCGCGGAGCTGATTCTTCTGCACCTTGCCCATCGCGTTACGCGGCAGCACGGCCACGCGGAGCACGCGACGCGGTCGCTTGTGGGGCGAGAGGAGCTTCGCGACGTGATCGGCGAGCGTGCGCTCGAGGTCGGGCAGCTCGTCCGACACCACGTACGCGACGATCGTCTCGCCGAGATCGAGGTCCGGTACGCCGAGCACCGCGGCCTCGCGCACGGAGGGATGCTCGAGCAGCGCGGCCTCGATCTCGCCCGCGCCGATCTTGAACCCACCGCACTTGATGAGATCCGTCGCGCGCCGCCCGACGATCCGCAGCGCGCCGTCGCTCGTCATCGCCGCGATGTCGCCCGTGTAGAGCCAGCCGTCCGCATCGCGGATCTCGGCGCTCGCCTCGGGACGGTTCAGATATCCGAGGAAGACATGCGGGCCGCGCACCGCGATCTCGCCGAGCGTCTCGTCGTCGCGCGCATCGATCGGTCGGCGGTCGTCGTCCACCAATCGCAGCTCGACACCTTCGAGCGGGGCGCCGACGTGTCCGGGGCGTGCTCCTTCGCTCGCGCGCACCGCGCAGGAGATGAGCGTCTCGGTCATGCCGTACCGCTCGACGAAGCCGCGCCCGATCGCCGCGCGCGCGCGCTCCTGCTCGCGCGTCGAGAGCGCGGCCGATCCGGACACCAGCAGGCGCGCCGACGCGAGCGCCGCACGGAGCGTCGCATCGGTCTCGGCTGCTTCGAGCAAGCGGTGCACGATCGTCGGCACGGCGAACAAGACCGAGGTCCGATCTTCTTCGGCCGACGCGGCCAGCATCGCTGCGCCGACCGCTTCGGCCGCGAAGCGAGGCACCCAGTGGAGCGCGCCGCCTCGACGGATCGCGCCGTAGAGCCCGAGCACCAGACCGTGCACGTGGAAGAGCGGCAGCGCGTGGACGATCGTGTCGGACGCGGTCCATTCCCACGCGGCGGCGAGCGCATCGAGATCGAACGCGACGTTCGCGCCCGAGAGCAGCGCGCCTTTCGGAGCGCCCGTCGTGCCCGACGTGTAGAGAAGAAGCATCGGCGTCTCGAGGATCGGGCGTGCTTCGTAGCCCGTGGCGTCGCGCGCACCGATCTCGGCGCGCACCGTGGTGACCGCGCCGAGCTTGCCGGTGACGGCGGTCGGATCGGCGGCGATCGCGACGACCGGATCGGCATCGCGCGCGACGTGCTCGAGCTCGCGCTGCCCGAGCTTCGGATCGATCGGCACCGTGACGAAGCCCGTCGCCGCGTTCGCGATCAGCGTCACGACCGTCTCGATCGCGGGGTCGGTGAAGATCGCGACGCGATCGCCGGGCGCGACCCCGAGCCTCGTCATCCGCTCGAGATGCGCCGCGCACGCGCCGGCGAGCACGCGGTAGGTGACGGAGCGATCGTCGACGCGCAGAGCGACGGCGTCGTCGGGCTCGGAGAGACGAGGAAAGAGAGTCACCTCGCGAGAGTAGTACGGCGGCTCATTGAACGGCGTGGAGCACGTGACCGGGCGCGCCGGGCGCGACGTCCAGCGCGAGATCGTGCGTCGCACGCGCGATGCACGCCTCGGCCGCCGTCCCGCGGTGCGCGTCGTCGAGCGAGACGGTGATGGCACCCTCGCTCGTCCAATCGACGACGAGAGTCACGATGCGCCCGGCTGCGCACGCGGCGATCGCCGCATGACGTTCTTCGACGCGCTCGAGCACGGAGGCTTCCACGCCTCGGGGCGGTGGCGGGATCGCGCTCGCGTCGTCGGCGGCCGCGGGCAAGGCGAGGTGGATGTCGAGCGCGCGCTCTCGTGGCAGGAATCGCGCGCGCCGCAGCGACGCTTCCACGCACGAACGGTGCTCGTCCTCGACGCCCGACGACGCGACATCGCTCACCGAGCCGTCGGTCTCGACACTCACGACGACCGAGCTGTCCGGCGGCAGCGACGGGCACTCCGCGAGCGCCGCGCGGAGCGTATCGGGATCGTTCGTGCGCGCGCCCGCTTCCTCGACCTCGACGTGGACCTGACGCGATGCACCACGGGCGAAGTCGGCACGTGCGAGCGCCGACTCCACGCATCGACGCGCGTCGTCGCCCACGCGCAGCACCGTGGAGCGGACGACGCGCCCCGCCGCGCTGATCGCGGCGTGGATCAACGCGCCGCCCACGTCCGAGCAGGCCGCGACGGCCTCGTTCGCGACGATCACGTCGGGGCCTGCCGTACCGACCTGCTCCGCCTCGGGCACGTCGTGGAACGGCTCGACACGCACGCTCGTCGCATCGCCCACTGCCGCGAGCGCGATGCCGACGATGGCGCCGACGCCCACGAGAACGAAGCCCGTGACGAGCGTCGGCTCACCATCGTGCGCGACGGCCCCGCCGATGACGATGCCGAGGCCCGCGACGAAGGAGGTGATCCACGTCACCCAGCCCGCCACGCGCAGCGCGCTACGATCGTCCAGCGCGACCCGGATGAACGCGTCCGATGCGAGCGTGAGCCGCTCGCCCACGCGCGATGGATGCATCCCGGGGCGCGAGAGCGAGATGTCCATCGAGCCGGCAGGCAGGTGCGCGACGCAGGGCACGAAGCAGACGGGCTCGACGACGTCGACGTCTTGAAACGAGCCGTAGCGGCCGCGCTGCAACGCGCGACGCGCGCCCACCACGCGATCCAGCGTGAGCCCGTCGTGCGCACCATCCACGACGAGCGTGACCTGCGCGAGCGCGGGCGACGCGCTCACGACAACGATGATCAGGGCGATACGCAGCACGAGATGCCGCTGGTCTACGCCGTCCACACGTCGCTCTTGCAGCGGGACGAGTCGGCGCGCCCCGGACACCCGACGACGAGAACGAAGGCGCAGAGGACCCATCGGTGCATCGGTGTCACGTCAGTCGATGGTATGACTGCCGTCTCCACGAGTGAAGGCATGAGCATCCCATCCGCCGAGACGCCCGCGCGCAAGCCCTGGTGGCGGTCGAGCACGCTGCACATCGTGATCGGGCTCGTCCTCGGCGTCGTGCTCGGCGGCGCGTTCCCGGAGGACCAGCATCCGTTCGCGTATCAGCTCTTCCAGTTCTTCTCGCGCGCGTTCATCGCGCTCATCAAGGGACTGATCGTTCCGCTCTTGTTCTCGACGATCGTCGTCGGCGTCGCGCAGACGGGCGACATGAGAGCGGTCGGGCGCATGGGCGCCAAGGCGCTGCTCTACTTCGAGGGCGTCACGACGATCGCGCTCTTCATCGGCCTCGGCATCGCGAGCCTGATCCGGCCGGGTGATGGCCTGCCGATCGACTTGAGCGTCACGTCGTCGGGCGTGACGCCCGAGCATCCGGCGAGCGGCTGGGAGCTCGCGCTGCACCTCTTTCCTTCCAACCTCGCGCTGCACTGGTCGCAGGGCGATCTGCTGCCGATCGTCGTGTTCGCGGTGATCTTCGGCATCGGGCTCACGCGCATCGGCGCGCGCGGCAAGAACGTGCTCGAGCTCTGCGAGTCCGTCGCGCAGGTGATGTTCCAGTACACCGATCTCGTCATGAAGCTCACGCCGATCGGCGTGTTCGGCGCGATGGCCTACAACGTGAGCCACATGGCCGCGGGCAGGGCGATCGACGGAGAGATCGTCTCGGGCTGGCCGGCGGTCGCGATCCTGCTCGCCCGCTACGCGCGGCTCGTCGGGTCGCTCTATCTCGCGCTGATCGTGTTCCTGCTGCTCGTGCTCGTGCCGATCATGCTGCTCGCGCGCATCTCGCCGATCGCGTTCCTGCGCGCGCTGCGTGAGCCGGCGATCACGGCGTTCACGACCGCGTCGAGCGAGGCTGCGCTGCCGCGCTTGCTCGAAGAGGTCGTGAAGTTCGGCGTGCCGCGTCGCGTGGCGAGCTTCGTCATCCCGGCCGGCTACTCGTTCAACCTCGACGGCTCGACGCTCTATCTCGTGCTCGCCTCGCTGACGATCGCGCAGGCCGCGCACATCGAGATGACGCTCTCGCAGCAGCTGATCATGATCTTCGCGTTCATGCTCACGAGCAAAGGCGTGGCCGGCGTGCCGCGCGCGACGCTCGTGATCATCGCCGCCACGTGCGGCAGCTTCGGTCTGCCCGGCGAGGCGGGCGTCGCGATGCTGCTCGCGGTCGACACGCTGATGGACATGGCGCGCACGACGATCAACGTCATCGGCAACGGCCTGGCGTCGGTCGTGATCGCGCGCTGGGAGGGCGTGTTCGGCCAGGAGGATCCGGCTTCGGTCGGCGTCACCGAGAGCGATACTCCATCATGAGCGCGATCGTCCATCTCGGCGCCTCGGGCCGTGCGAGACGCGAGGCGGCGATCGAGGCGCTGCGTGAAGGGAACGGCCCGGCCGTGATCGTCGGCGCAAGGATCGAGAGCGCTCGCGCGCTCGCCGCCGATCTCGTGCTGCACGTCGGCGCGCTCGCGGACGTGGAGTGCACGACGCTGGATGGGTGGGTCGCGCGGCTCGCACGCCCCACCCTCTCCCGCGAGGGTCTGACGATCGCGACGACGCTGGCGGTCGATACGGCCGTGAGCGAGTCGCTCGCCGCGCTCGCGCGCACGCTGCCGCGCATGGGGCCGCTCGCGGCGTCGCCGGGCATGCCGCGGGCGATCGGTCGCACGCTAGAAGAGCTCTGGGCGGCGGACCTCTCCGCGCGGGACGTCGCCACGCACGATCCGGAGCTGGCCGCGGTCGCCGCGCGCGTGGAGCGCGAGCTCGGCAGAGAGAAGCTCGTGCCGAGAGCGCGTGCGATCGAGCTCGCGATCGCCGCCGTGAACGAGGGTGCTCTCGCCCTCACGCGCGTGGCGCTGCTCGACGTGGCACTGCGGACCGAGCTCTCGGGCGTTCTAGCGCGCGCCGTCGCGGCCCATGCGGCGCAGGCGATCTTCACGGTGCCGCGGGCCGATACGCGCACGCTCGGGCGCCTGTCGGGGCTGCCGATTCGCGAGCATCGCGCGACCGGGCCCGCCGCACTGGCCGAGGCGCTCTTCACTCCCGAGCGCACGCGCGCGGAAGAAGGCGTTCTCGAGACGATCGTCGCGCGGAGTGAGGCCGCGGAGGCCGCGGAGATCGCACGACGCGCGCTCGCGGCCGCACGGAGCGGCACGCCGCTGCATCGGATCGCGATCGTGCTGCGCAAGCCGGAGCTCGGTCGCGCGGCGCTCGAGGCGTCGTTTCACGCGGCCGACATTCCGCTCGCCCAGCGACGCGGCGCGCGACGTCCGGACCCGAGCGGCCGCGCGCTGCTCGCGCTGCTCGGCTGCGCGAACGAAGGTCTCTCGGCGCGCGCGTTCTCTTCGTACCTCGCGTTCGGTGCGATGCCGCAGACCGAGTCCGGTGAGCCGCCGCCCGCGAGCGCCAACACGACCCCACGCGCGTACGACGACGAAGAAGACGACGACGAGAACGACGACGACAACGCTCCGGAGACGGTCCGCGCCCCGCGTCGCTGGGAGAGCCTGATCGTCGATGCGGCCGTCATCGGCGGCGATCCGGAGCGCTGGCGACGACGCTTCGCGGGCCTCGCCGATCAGCTCGTGCGAAGCGCGGCCGAGCTCGATCGCATCGGCGGCGAGAGCGCGGGCGTGCGCCGCACGCTCGACGAGCTCGGATCGCTGGAGCGCTTCGCCTTGCCGCTGCTCGACGATCTCGCCGCACTTCCCGAGCGGGCGAGCTTGCGCGTCTTCACCGAGCGCGTGTCGGCGCTCGCATCGCGAGCGCTCGAGCACCCGACGCGCGCGCTGAGCGTCCTGGCCGAGCTCGCGCCACGCGCGTCGAGCGGCGAGGAGCTGACGCTCTCCGATCTCGTGCGCGTGCTGACACCGCGCCTCGGCGCGCTCGAGACGAAGCCCGAGCCGAACGGCGTGCAGCTCGTCACGCCCGACGAGCTGCGCGGGACGAGCTTCGACGTCGTGATCCTCGGAGGCCTCGCCGAACGTGTGTTCCCCGCGCGCGTGCCCGAAGATCCGCTGCTCCCGGATGCGGCGCGGCGCGCGATCTCTGCCGCGCTGGAGGACGGGCACGCACGCGCGGAGAACGAGCGCCTCTTGCTCGCGATCGCGATCGGCGCCGCCGAGCAGCGCGTCGTCGCGCTCACCTCGATCGCCACCGCCGACGCGCGGGCGCGCGTGCCCTCCGTCTACTTCGTAGAGCTGCTCGGCCGCAAGCTCGGGCGCGTCGCGACCGGTGCCGACGTCGCCGCGGCGATGGAGAGCGCGGTGACGCTCGTGGGCAGTGCCGACGACGCCGCGCGCAGATCCGAGCGGACGCTCGCTTCGATGCGCGAGCTCGCGCGCTTGCCTCGCGATCAGGCGCGCGGTCGGGCCAACCACGTCGTCGAGCGCAATCCGCTCCTGCGTTCGGCGCTCGCGCGCGCGTGGCGTCTCGAAGGCGACAAGCTCGGCCGCGCCGATGGGCTCGTGCAGTCGGACAAGGACGCTCGCGCGCCGCTGCTCGCGCACGATCCGAGCAAGCGGCCCTACTCCGCGACCGCGCTCGAGAGCTTCGCGGCGTGCCCCCTGCGCTTCCATCTCAAGTCGGTGCTCAAGCTCGAGCCGCGGCAGGAGCCGACGCCGCTCGAGGAGATCGATCCGCTCGTGCGCGGATCCATCACACACGAAGCGCAATTCCTGACCCTGCTCGCGCTCCGCGACGAGGGCGCGATTCCCTTCGCCGCGAACGGCGTCGACGCCGCGCTCGCGACCTTCGAGCGTGTCTTCGGGGAGCTGCGACGCGATCTCGTCGATCGGCTCGTGCCGGCGATCCCGCGCGTCTTCCACGCGGCGCTCGACGCGATCGAGGCCGACCTGCGCGAGTGGCTCGTGCGTCTCGCGTCGGACCCATCGTGGCGACCCCGCTACTTCGAGCTCGCGTTCGGCTTGCCGGGCGACGACGGACGCGATGCCGCCAGCCGTCCCGAGCCCGCGAAGCTCGACGAAGGCATCACGCTGCGCGGCGCGATCGACATGGTCGAAGAGCACGCCGAGACCGGCGCGTTGCGCGCGACGGATCACAAGAGCGGGTCGAGCTATCCGATCCGCGGGCGCGGTCCGCTCGTGATCCGCGGCGGCCAGACGCTACAGCCGGTGCTCTACGCGCTCGCGCTGAGCAAGCTCTTCCCCGGCACGAGCGTCGAGGGCGGCCGGCTCTGGTACTGCACGACCAAGGGCGCGTTCGCCGAGCGCACGGTCCCGCTCGACGACGAGGCGCGTGCCGCGGCCAAGGCGTTGTCGGGTGCGATCAGCGAAGCGCTGAGCAAGGGACAGCTCCCTGCGACGCCGCTGCCGATGGCATGCAACTTCTGCGACTACCGTCTCGCGTGCGGCCCACACGCTGCTGCCCGAGCCGCACGACTGCCGGAGAGCGAGCTCGCCACGCGCTTGCCCGGTCTCGTCGCGCTGAGGAAGCGAGCGTGACTCGGGACTCCGAAGCACGCGCGCGCATCGAGTCGGATCTCGATCGCTCGTTTCTCGTGGAGGCCGCGGCCGGCACCGGCAAGACGACCGCGCTCGTCGGCCGCATCGCGCGGCTCGTCGCGACCGGCCGCGCGCGCATCACCGAGATCGCCGCGATCACCTTCACCGAGCGCGCATCGGGCGAGCTCGTCCTGCGCTTGCGCGAGCGGCTCGAGCTCGCGCGGCACAGCAGCACCGACGCGAGCGAGCGCGCACGGCTCGACGAAGCGCTCGCCGACTTCGAGGCTGCGTACGTCGGCACGATCCACGGCTTCTGCGCCGAGCTGCTGCGCGCCCGGCCGCTCGATGCCGGCGTCGATCCGGCCTTCACGCTGCTCGGCGACGACGAGCGCAACGCGCTGCTCGACGAGACCACCGATCGCTTCCTCGAAGAAGCGCTGCGCGATCCACCGGAAGGAATCCGGCGCGCGCTCGCGCGGCCGCGCGAGTACGAGCCGCCGCCGCCGCGCACCGTCTTCGCGCGCGAGATCCGCGAGCTCACCGAGCATCGCGATCAGGATCCGGCCCTGCGACGCGATCCCTTCGATCGCAATCGCGAGATCGAGACGCTGATCGCCGCGGTCGAAGGGCTGGCGTCGAGAGCGCCGGAGACCGAGGCGCGCGGCGACAAGCTCGCCGACTTCCTCGCGGAGCTGCGTCACTGGCGCAACGCGCTTGCCGATCACGAGCGGACGCGCCCGCGCGATCACGACGCGCTCGAGCGGGAGCTCGTCGGGCTGCTGGATGCGAAATGGCTCGAGTGGACGACCGGCACGCGCGGCAAGCCGATCGGCGCGCACGCACGCGATGCGATCGTGCGTGACCGTGATGCGCTGCACACGGCGCTCGAGTCGTTCCGACTGCGCGCCAACGCCGATCTCGCCTTCTGTCTCGCGCGCGATCTCGCGCCCGCAGTGCGCCTCTACGAGGCACGCAAGCGCGCAATAGGCGTGCTCGATCATCTCGACTCGCTCCTGCGTGCGCGCGCGCTGCTGGCCGAGAGCAAGACGGCGCGGATCGCGCTGCGCGAGCGCTTCCGTTTCCTCTTCGTCGACGAAGTACAAGACGTCGATCCGATCCAGAAGGACGTCGTACTGCTGCTCGCGGGCAGCGATCCCGACGAAGGCGTCGTCGCTCGCACGAAGCCGCGGCCGGGCTCGCTCTATCTCGTCGGCGATCCGAAGCAGGCGATCTACGGCTTCCGCCGCGCGGATCTCCGCACGTATCTCGCGCTGCGCGACATGCTCGTGCCTGCGCACGCGGAGCTGCTCGAGCTGAGCGCGAGCTTCCGCCCGCGCCCCGCGATCGCCGCGCTCGTGAACCACGCGTTCGCGTCGATCTTCGACGGCTCCATCGGACAGGCCGGTCACGTGCCGCTCGAAGCGCAGCGGCCCGCGATGGACGACTTCCCCTCCGTCATCGCGCTGCCGGCGCCGCGCGCGCTCAGCGACTGGGGCAACGTCACGCGCAAGATCCTCGAGGACTCGGTGCCCGACGCGATCGCGTCGTTCGTGCGCTGGCTGATCGACGAGAGCGGCCTGACGATCGAGGATCCGAGCACGCGCGCGATGGTGCCGATCGCGCCGCGTCACGTGGGCCTGCTCTTCAAGACGCTGAAGGACAACGGCTCGCGGCAGGCGCGCGCGCTCGAGCGACACGGCATCGCACACTCGTTCGTCGCGCCCGAGGCGTTCTTCGAGCGTGAGGTCGTGATCGCCGCGAGCGCGCTGATGTCGGCGATCGAGTGGCCGGACGATGGCCTCTCCGTCTACGCGACGCTGCGCGGCCCCTTCCTCGGGATCCCCGATGCCGATCTGCTCGCCTATCGCGAGACGGTCGGGCCGCTTCATCCGCTCGGCAAGGCGAGCGACGCCGGCCTCTCGAACGAGCTGCGCGTCGTGCATACGTCGCTGAAGCTGCTCGGCGAGCTGCACCGCGGGCGACACGCGTGCGCGATCGAGAGCACGGTCGGCCTCTTCTTCGAGCGCTGCGAGGCGGACGTTCTCTTGCTGCTCACCGAGCGACGCGGCGAAGCGCGCGCGCTCGAGCAGCTGCGTCAGATCGCACGACGCGCGGACGTGCGCGGGACCCCGTTCCGCGATCTCGCGCGATGGCTGAGCGAGCGCGTCGACGATCCGACGCTCGGCGGCGTGGACGTCGCGCCCGATGCCGAGCGCCTCGACGCCGTCACGCTGCTCACCGTCCACGGCGCGAAAGGGCTCGAGCTGCCGGTGATCGTGATCGCCGATCCGGGCACGCGCCCCCAGCTCTGGAAGAGCGACGCGAGCCGGTACTCCGATCCGACGCGCCACGCGCTCGTGCGGCGCATCGCGCACTTCGAGCCGATCGAGCTACGTGAGAACCTCGCCGCGGCGAACGCGATCGAGCGTGCCGAAGTGATGCGTCTTCTCTACGTAGCGGCGACGCGCGCCCGCGACGTGCTCGTCGTGCCGACGATCGGCATGGGAGAGATCGAAGACTCGTGGCTCGCGCCGCTCGCGCGCGCGTTGGTCCCGAGCGATCCGCGCGCAGAGGCGCAGGTCCTGCCGACGCTTCCCGCGTTCGGCGAGCGATCGATGCTGGACGATCGCGCGAGCGGCCCCGGCGTGCGGCCCGGTCATCACGCCGCGCATCTCGGGGGCGTGACGTGGTGGGATCCTCGGCATCTGCTGCGACCGCTTCCGCCGCGTGCAGCGCGCGGGCTGACGCATCTGGTCGAGCGCGTGGAAGGACGCTCGGCGCGCGATCTCGAGCGCGAGCTCGAGGCCGCGCGCGATCGTGCGCTCGATGATGCTCGCGTCGGCGCGATCGAGGTGCTCTCCGCCCGCAGCGCGGCACGCAGACCTCTCGGCGCGACCTTGAGCACGGTCGCCGTCGAAGAGATCGAGCTCGGTCCGGCCGGCGCGACGGGCGCACGCTTCGCTCGCCTGGTGGCACGGCTCGCGGCCGAGACCGATCTGCCGCAGGCCGCGCTTCATCACGCGCGCGTCCTCGGGGCTTCCTCCGAAGAGCGGGACGCCGCGATCGCGCTCGTCGAGCGACTGCGCGCACATCCGATCCTCGGGCCCCTCGTAACGGACGGCCGCGAGACTCCGTATCTCCTCGCATCCGATGTCGGTCCGATCGTCTGGGGACGCGCTGCGCTCGTCTCCGTCATTCCGGCAGGGGCCGCCGCGGAAGGTCTCGTCGTGGTCGGCATCACCGTCGAGAGCACGATCGAGGTCGCCCGTACCGAGCTCTCCATCGCTGCCGCCGCGCTCGAGCGCGCACGAAACCAGAAGATCCGCGCGTACTTGGCCTGCGCTCGCTGAGCTGCCGCCCGACTGCGAAGAAAAGCGCGCCGCGCCGCGATCCGGCGCGAGCGGCCACTCGTACTTGATTCCGTGGTCTGCTCCCCGCACCATCGATCCGAGCCCACTTCGTGGGCATTCGTGGCGGGAAACGTGGTCGTGGCCGACTGTCGCGCGTGGCGCGATGGTCGACTGCGATGGGAAGCCCGGGGCTCGGGCGACAACCTAGTGGACACCAACGCAGGCACGCACGAGACGGATCCCGCCAACGCGGCCGACGCTGAGCTCGTGCTGGCGGTCGCCGCCGGAGATCGGCGTGCTCTCGCCACGCTCTACGACCGACACGGCTCCTCGATGCTCGGGCTCGGCGTGCGCGTGCTGCGTAATCGGCAGAGCGCCGAAGACGTACTGCACGACGTCTTCCTCGAGGTGTGGCGCCGCGCGCATACGTACGATCGCCAGCGCGCTTCGGTGCGTGGCTGGCTCTTCTTGATGATGCGCTCGCGCTGTCTCGATCGACGCAAGTCGGCAGCGGTGGCGCTCTCGACCTCGCTCGAAGTGACGGGGCACGATGTCGTCACGACGCGCGCATCGTCGTCCGGCAGCACCGCGGCCAGCGGCGAGGCGACCCTGCTCGCGCTCGATCACAAGCGCGCGGTCGAGGCCGTCTCGCGCCTGCCCGAAGCGCAGCGTGCGGTCGTGGTCCTCGGTTACTTCGAAGGGCTCTCGTCGAGCGAGATCGCGGCGGAGCTCGAGGTGCCGATCGGCACCGTGAAGTCGCGCGTGGCCGCAGCCATGCGCGCGTTGAGAGACAGCCTCGGCGTCGAGCCGAGATCGAACGAAGAAAGTCGGGTGATCGAATGACGCGGCGGCGAGAGCCAGTGCTCGTGGAGCGCTTCCTGTCGGAAGCCATCGACGACGGCGCTCCTCTCGAGGGCGTGGAAACGCTCGCGCTCGCGCTCGATGCGGTCGCGCCGCCGCCGGCGCTCCGATCGCGGCTCGAGCGCTCGCTCGCGCAGACGCACCGCTTCGACGATCTCGAGGAAGTGGTCGCGAGCCTCGCCGACGTCTCGCTCGATCGCGCACGCACGCTCCTGCTGCAGGTGGATGCGCCCGACGCGACGTGGGAGCCGGGGCCCGCACCGGGGATCGATCTCATGCACTTCGAAGGCGGGCCGCGCGTACGAGATGCGGTCACCGGCTTCGTGCGTCACGCGCCGGGAGCGACGTTTCCGGAGCACGATCACGTCGGCGACGAGAGCGTCCTCGTGCTGCAGGGCGCGTTCGAGGACGCGGACGGCGTGGTCTACCGCAGCGGCGAGGTGGCCGCGCGCGGGCCCTCTTCGTCGCACTCGTACCGCGCGGTCGGCCCGCTGCCGCTCGTCACGATGGCGATCGTGCAGGGGGGCGTGATCCTCGACGGCGTCGCCATTCCGCCCGGCGATCCGCGCGCCTGAGCCGTCCTCGGTCTATCCTCCGCCGCATGCGTCGCGCGTGGCTCGCCGTTCCGGCCCTGCTCCTGCTCGTTCCCGAGCTCGCCCTCGCGCAGGAAGTCCCGCCGCCGCCTCCTGCGTACGCCTCGGCCTCGATCGGAATGGACCTCGTGCTCGAGCCGCTCGTGAGCGCGGCCGAAGCGGATCTCGCCTCTGGTGAGATCACGATGGCGCTCGCTCGCACGCAGATCGTGCTCGCCGAAGTGCCAGCGTCGAGCTCGGTGCACGTGCGCGCGGAGGGTCTCGCGCTCCTCGCACGACAGCGCCTCGGCACGACGCCGCCCGGGACCGTCGATGCCGGCGATGCGTACGCGCCTCTGGCGACGACGGCGACCGAAGACGTCGCCGCAGGCCGAGTCGATCTGGCGCGCGCACGCGCGCGATGGCTGCTCGCGCACGTGCAGAGCAGCAGCGCGATCGCGGTGCGTGCGCAGGCGGTGGTCGCTTCGCTCGATCAGCGTGCCGCGGCGCCCAGCCCGATCGTGGTCACGACTGCCGCATGGACGCCGCCCGTCGAGAGCACCCCGATGCCGGTCCTCGATCCGCGCCATCGCCCGCGTCGCCGCAGCGATCTCGAGATCGTCGACCTCTACATCACGTCCGGTCTCGCCGGAGCGTTCTTCGGCGCGTGGATCACGGAGAGCTCGGGCGCGATCGATCACAGCTCGAGCGACGATCAGAGCCGCATCGTCAGCATCGCGATGCTGGCGGGCGCCGGCGTGCTCACGCTCGGCACGTTCGCGCTCGATCAGATCGACGACGGTCCACGCGCGGGTCAGCCGGGCGCGATCGCCGCAGGCATCCGATTCGGCTTCGTGCTCTCGGGGCTCTCGCTCGGCGTGTGGTCGGCCGATCACTCCGCCGATACGGCCACGAGCTTCGACGCGCTCGGCATCGGCATCCTCGGCGGCGCGACGCTCGGGACGATCTTCGCGTACGTCGCGGAGCCGCATCCTTCGCAGGTGCAGTTCACGCAATCGGTCGGCGTGTGGGGCGGCGTCCTCGGCGCCGAGCTCGCCGCGCTCGTCGCACCTCTCGCGTTCCCGAACATCGGCGCCGGCACGGAGCGCGTGCAGTCGGGCTTCGGCATCACGCTCGGCGGTCTCTCGGTCGGCTTGCTCACCGGTGTCGCGCTCTCGGCTGCGCACGAGAACTTCTCGGCCCGCCGCTCGTGGCTCACCTCGCTCGGCCTCGTCGCCGGCACGGGCGCCGGCACGCTCGTGTGGCTGCTCGTGAGCGCGGGCTCGCGCTGGTCGTTCGACTTCCCGACGTGGGGCGGCATCGCCGGCATCGGCGGGCTCGGCGGGCTCATCCTCGCCGCCGTGCTCACGGACGGCGATCGGGGCACGCGCAACTGGGACGAAGAGCCACCGGTGCAGCTCTCGATCGCGCCGACGCTCGGCGGTGCGACGCTCGGGGTCAACGGCACGTTCTGATTGCCTCAAGATCCGTGCTCGTTCGTCCGAGGGCTGGGTCGATGAAGCCTTCACGCGTCGTCCTGCTCGCTCTGTTGGCGGTCGCCTGTGATCCCGAGAGCGGGGCGCGAGGCACCCAGGACGCCGGCGAGACGGCGGATGCGGGCCAGGCGACGAGACCGCTCGATCCCGCAACACACGACGCGCTGGACCGCGCAACGCTGGAAGCCGCCCTCGGTCGCGGCGAAGCGCAGAACGTGTTGATCGTCCTCGACGACGGCGCCACGAGCGGCTCGAGCGTGCGAACCATCGGGCTCACGAGCCCGCGTGCGCGCGTCCTCGCTCAGCTCGCGCCGGCCGACGTCCTGTTCGTCGGCGAGGCTTTGCCTTTCGTCGGCGCGCGCATCCGCGACGTCGCCACGCTCACCGCACTCGATCACACGGCAGGCGTGGTGCGCGTCGAGCCCGAGCACTGGCTCACGGGCAACGTCGTCCCCTCGCTCACGCTGATCCATCAGCCCGACGCGCTCGCGCGCGGCGACGACGGCCGCGGTCTCTCGGTCGCCGTGCTCGACACGGGCGCGGACTTCACGACGCCGGAGCTCGGCGCCTGCAGCGCGCCCGGCGACTCTTGCGTGGTCTCGTACGCGCAGGACTTCGCGCCCGACGATCACGTCGCCGACGACGCCGTTCGGCACGGCACCAACGTCTCGACCATCGTGCATGCGGTCGCGCCCTCGGCGCACATCCTCGCGCTCGACGTCTTCAACGGCACGTCGGGCTCGTCGATCGACATCACGGCCGCGCTCGACTGGGTCGTCGCCCATCGCGCGCAGTACGCGATCGTCGCGGTGAACATGAGCCTCGGCTATGGCGGATTCACCGCGCCGTGTCCGAGCGAAGCGCTCGCCGTCGCGCTCCAGCGCGTGCGCGACGCGGGAATCGTGGCTGCGGTCGCGACGGGGAACAGCGGCTACACCAACGCCATCTCGTCTCCTGCGTGCGCGCCCAGCGCGGTCTCCGTCGGCGCGGTGGACAACACCGGCGTCGTCGCGTCCTTCTCCAACTCGGCGTCGTTCGCGACGTTGCTCGCGCCGGGCGTCGGCATCGCGGGCGGCGGCGTCGTGATGAGCGGGACCTCGCAGGCCACGCCGCACGTGGCCGGATCGTTCGCGGCGCTGCGCACGGCCTATCCGTCGGACGCCGTGACCGATGCGATCGCGCGTCTCGTCGGGACCGGCGTGCACACGACCGATGCGCGCAACGCGATCGTGCTTCCGCGCATCGATCTCGGCGCAGCGACCGCGGGAGGTGCGACGGCGCCGCCGCCGGACGTCGCCGCGCCGACGGGCACGCTCACGCTGCCGACGTGGTCCACCAGCACGGCCGCGCACTTCACGATCGCCGCGTCGGACGCGAGCGGCATCGCGAGCATGTGCCTGACGACGGCCGCGACGTGTACGACGTTCGTCGCGTTCGCGAGCACGGGCACGGTCACGGTTCCGAGCGGGGACGGCATCAAGACGGTGCGCGCGTGGCTCCGCGACTCCGTCGGCAACACGACGAGCGCCGCGCTGGTCGCGACGACGACGCTCGATGCGACGCGACCCACGACGGGCGCACTGACCGCACACGCTGGCATCGGACGAGTCACGCTGAACATCGGCACGAGCACGGACACGGGCTCCGGCATCGCGGGCTATCGCGTCGTGTACGCGACGGGCACGGCGTCACCCACGACGTGCGCCACCGGCACCGCCCTGCCCGACACGACGTCGACGACGATCGTGCACGACGGCCTGACGAACGGGACGACGTATCGCTATCGCGTGTGCGCGCTCGATCGCGCGGGCAACGTGGGCACGGGCGCCGTCGCCAGCGCGATGCCGGTCGCCGAGCTCGATGCGCCCACCGGCACCGTGGTCATCGCATCGGGCGCGGTCTGGACGCGCACGACGAGCGTCTCGCTCGCGCTGACCGCGACCGACGCGTCGACCGTCTCCAGCATGTGTCTCTCGTCGACGACGACGTGCACGAGCTGGCGCACGTTCGCGAGCCCGACGACGTTCGCGCTGACGAGCGGCAGCGGAGCGCGCACCGTCTACGCTTGGTTCCGCGACCAGTGGGGCAACGCGAGCACGACGCCTGCGAGCGATTCGATCCAGCTCGACACGACCGCGCCGACGGTTCCGACGGTCGTCGCCGCAGCGATCACGGGCGGCGTCACACTCACGATCACGGGATCGTCCGACGCAGGCAGCGGGCTCTCGCACTTCGTCGTCGCATCGGCGCACACGACGGCACCGTCCAGCTGCGCGACGGCGACGAGCGTCACGGAAGCTTCGCCGCGCATCGCATCGATCACGGGCACCGGCGCGATCGGATGGCGCGTGTGCGCGGTCGACGTGGCCGGCAACGTCGGCGCCGGCGCGAGCGGCGTGACGACGGCTCACTGAACGGCGACGAGCCGGTCGGCGCATGACGTGCCGCGCGACCCGGCGAATGCCGTAGCCACCATGACACCGATGTCGCAGTCGAACGGCGTTCGCTTGCACCACGATGCTCTCGCGGGCCCGGCATCGGCTTTGCTCTTCGCGGGCGCGATGCGATCGGCTCTTCTATGGACCGCGGTCCTGACGGTCGGCTGCATGCAGCCCACGTCGCCGCCGGACCCGCACGATCTCTGCGCCGTGATGGCGGCGCGCTGTGGCGGCGCGAACGCCGACAACTGGGAGACGTGGTGCCACGCGTGCGTGCCGGAGAGCGCGCGGATGACTCCCTGCGACGCCAACCAGCAGTGTCGGCTCTGCGCCGTCGATCCGACGACGCTCGAGCAGGATCTGTTCGGACTGCCCTCGGACGAGCTCGAGTTCCTCTGGACGCAGATGCTCCCGCGCGACGGCGTCGAGTCCGACGTCCCACGCCACGACGGGATGCCGACCGGCAGGGCCTTCGTCGACACGGGCCCGTGGTCCGCGACGACCGATGGCTCGCACATCGGCTCGTGGGCGAGCTTGCAGCCGGACGATGCAGAGCTCGGCGACCCCGATGCCTTCTTCTGTGAGCCCGGCCCGAACCTGTATCGGCACGACAACGTCGTCGGTGGGGGCGAGCTGGTGATGCGTGCCGTGCGTCTTCCGGACGAGGACGCGGCGTTCGCTTGCCCGAGCCCGTTCTGCAGGAGCGGTCCCTACGCCGCGTGCGACGTGGCGCGGCCGACGCAGTGCCCGTACGGCGATGACCCGGAGACTCACGGGTACGGATCGGCCAGCCAGCTCGATCGCACCGATGCGCCCACGAGCTCCGAGCCGGCGACGTACGGTTTCGGCCGCTACCGCGCCAGACTCCGAGCGAGCGGTGATGCCGCGGGCGTCGTCTCCGGGACGGTCTACGCGTTCTTCTCGCAGAGCAGCGAGCCCTGTGTCGGCGGCGTCGCCAACCCGCAGGCCAACACGGCCGAGATCGACATCGAGCTGAGCTCGTCGATCGGCAACACGTCGGGCGACATGCCTTTCTGCGATCGCACGCAGATGTGCTTCATCGTGTCGACGTGGACGACGTCCTATCAGGGCTTGGTCGCGGGCACGCCAGGCAGCGACGAGCGTCATCAGTTCACCGGTTTCCGATATCGCAATCGCGAGACCGCCGGCGAGCTGCGCACTTACGGATACGACTGGCGGCCCGACAGCGTGCGCTTCTACTACGACGCCAACCCGACCGACTGCGACGAGTCTCGGGGTGGATGTGATCCTGCGCTCGCCGCGGTCGGCATCTGCGAGCACACGCACTTCGTTCCTCAACGTCCTTCGCCCCTGCACTTCCAGCTCTGGAACTCGTGGTGGGGTGGCGTCACGGATCCGGGCACGTTGTCGGAGATGACCGTGACCGGCGTCTGGCACGAGCCATTCTCGTCCAACCCATGAGAGCGGCGATGTGCATCGCGCTCGTCCTGACCGGATGCCTCCCCGCATCGGGGGACGTCGACCTCTGCGCAGAGATGGCCGACCGGTGCGGCGCCGGAGACGCTCGATCGTGGGGCGAGTGGTGCAACAGCGAGTGCATCCCCACGTTCGCTCGCACGCATCGGTGCGCCGCGAACGACGTTTGCCTCTTGTGCGACGAGCCCCGCGGAGACGGACAGGCGACCGAGTTCGGGCTGCCGAACGAGTTCGAGTTCTTGTGGACCATGGTGCGTGGGACCGATCCCGGGCCCGACCCGGTGCCTCCGCACGATCCAACCGGCCATCCGTTCGATGATCAGTCGGGCACGTGGTCCACGTCACCGACGGGCGTCGGCTCGTGGCGCATCTATCAGCCCTACGACGTGATGCCGTTCGAGCCGCGCGGCTTCTGCGAGCCCGGGCCGAGCCAGTTTCTCTCGTCGAACGTCCATCCCGGCGGCGACGCGGTCGTGCTCTCGGCCGAGCGCGCGCCCGATGCTCTCTACTGCCCATTCCCTTCGTGTCCGTCGGGCCCCTATCCGGACTGCGGCGCGACGATCGACAGCGCGTGCGAGTACCACGACACGCCCGAGACGAGCGGCTCCGGCACGTCCGCGCAGCTCGATCGCATGGAAGGTGGCGCGCTGGCCACGTACGGCTACGGCCACTACCGCAGCATCCAATCCGCGGGCACCGATGCCGCACCGCCTGCGGCCGGCTTCAGCTACGCGATGTTCGTCCAGTCGAACGAGTACTGCGTCGACGGGGTGCCCAACCCGGGCACCAACACGGGTGAGATCGACATCGAGATCAGCTCGGGCGTCGGCTACATCGACGAGGCCGGTACGTTCTGCGACGAGACGCAGATGTGCTTCGAGCTCGTGACGTGGACGAGCTCGCCGCAAGGCCTCGCGATGCGGAACATGGAGCGCCGCGAGACGACGGGATTCCGTTTCCGCGATCGCGCGACCGCCGGTCAGAGGCACACGTGGGGCTGGGACTGGGCGCCGGACGACGTGCGCTTCACCTACGACGCGGATCCGAGCGACTGCGACGAGCACGGCGGCGCGTGCCCGCCCGAGCACGCATCCATCGCGATCTGCGAGCACACGCACTTCGTTCCGAACCGTCCCGCACCGATGCACCTGCAGCTGTGGAGCGCGCGATGGGCCGGAGTCCCACCGGAAGGTACACAGGCCGAGATGCGCTTCGAGCGTGTGTGGCATCAGCCCGAGGACCATTGACCCACAGGCCGAAACGTTGCCGCTCGCGACAGCGCGTGGGATACGAGGTGTGACCTCGATGTCCGTGCCTCGACGCCCCGACAGCTGGCGACGACGGGTGGCCGTCGCGCTCGCGATCGCCCTGTCTGGTGCGACCTCGGCTCTCGCGATCGCGGGCTGCGACGACTCGGATCCGGGTGTCGTCGGTCCGCCGCCACGCTCGTGTCAGCAGAGCGGTGTCGCGCCGTCGTCGCTCACCCACCTGACGCGCGTCGAGCTCACTCACGCCGTGGCGGATCTCTTCGGCGCGGACGAGTCGCTTGCCGCGAGTGTGCCCATCGACGACTCGACCAGCGGCTTCGAGGTCGGCGTCGCGACGTCTCCGCTCCTCGTCGAGCAGTACTTCGCGGTCGCCGAGAACGTCGCCGCGGCGCGCGCGGGCGACGACGGATCGGCGGGCGCGCTGACCGGATGCGGTGACGACGAGACGTGCATCGGCAGCTACATCGATCGCACGGGACGGCGTGCGTTCCGACGCGCGCTGACCGACGAAGAGCACGGCAGCCTGCTCGACCTCTATCGCACCGGCCGCACCCGCGGTGGCTTCGCGGGCGGTGTGCGCCTCGTCGTGCAGGGCATCCTGACGTCCGCCGATTTCCTCTATCACACCGAGGGATCCTCGGCGACGAGCGCTGGGCAGCTGGTTCGGCTGAATGCAAGCGAGCGCGCCGCGCGGTTGGCGTTCTTGCTCTGGCGCTCCGTGCCGGACGACGCGCTCCTCGATGCGGCTGCGAACGGTCAGCTCGAGACGGAACAGGATCTCGTCGAGGCCGCGTCCCGCCTCTTCGCCGATCCTCGCTCGTCCCGGATGATCGACGACTTCTATCGTCAGTGGCTGTCGCTCGATCACATCGACACAGCGATCGCACCGGATCTGCCGGACTCGGCGATCCATCAGATGCACGCCGACATCTCGAGCTACGTCGATCGCATCACGCGCCACGGGAGCTTCCGCGAGCTCCTGATTCCGCTCGATGGTGGGATTCCGCCGATCGGGGGCGGCACGCCCGGGGAGCCCGTGCGCGGCATCCTCGACGCGCCAGGCATCATGTTGATCTTCGCGCGCGCGCTGCAGACCGATCCGATCCATCGCGGCTTGTTCGTCCGACAACGTCTGCTCTGTCAGCAGCTGCCGCCGCCGCCCCCCGGCGTGATTTTTTCGGTGCCCGACACGTCGCCCGGACAGACCACGCGTCAGCGCTTCGCGGTTCACACGCAACAGCCGGCATGTGCTGGTTGCCACACCTTGATGGATCCGATCGGTTTCGGCCTCGAGCACTACGACCAGCTGGGACGTTATCGTCAGACCGAGGGCGGGCTCGCGATCGACGCGACGGGCGAGATCATCGGAGGCGACGATGCGAGCGGTCCCTTCGACGGGGCCGAAGAGCTCGCGACGCTGCTCGCCGACAGCGACGCCGTGCACTCGTGCTTCGTTCGGCAGTGGTTCCGCTTCTCCATGCAGCGGATCGAGTCGACGCGCGATGCATGCTCGATCGATCTCATGACGCAAGCGTTCGAAGCACACGGCTTCCGCGTCGGGGATCTCTTGATGTCGATCCCGCGCACCGAAGCGTTCCGGAATCGGCGCATCCAGCAGGTGGTCCCATGAGCCGCATCTCGCGACGGGCGCTCTTGAAGGCGGCGGGCGGATCCGCGATCGCGGCCGCCGTGCTCTCGCCGTTCCGACACGTGCTGACGTCCCGCGCTGCGGCGGACGACAACGGGCCGCGCAAGCGCATCGTGGTCGTGTTCTCGCCGAACGGGACGATCCACGACCAGTGGCTGCCAACGGGCACCGGATCGGACTTCACGCTCGGCCGCATCCTCGCGCCGCTCGAGCGCCACCGCGCGCAGCTGATGGTACTGAGCGGGATGGGCCTTCACACGACGATGCGCGGCCCCGGCGACGAGCACCAGCGAGGTGTCTCGCACGTCATGACGGCGATGCCGCTGCTGCCGGGCGGCATGCCCACCGGTTGCGACTCGTGCCCGCCGGTGAGCTGGGCGAGCGGTCCGTCGATCGATCAGGTCATCGCGGACACGATCGGACAGAGCACACGCCTGCGATCGCTGGAGCTCGGCGTGGCCAACAGCGACGTCGAGAGCGTCAAGACACGGCTCGCCTATCGCGGATCGGGGCAACCGCTGCCGCCGACGTCGAGCCCGTGGACGGCGTGGACCCGCTTGTTCGGCGGCCTCACCGATCCCGACGCGGCGATGACGCAGCTGGCGGCGCGGCGCAGCGTTCTCGATCACGCCGTCGCCGACTTCACGCGCGTCTCGGCGAGCCTCGCGCCCGACGATCGCCCGCTGCTCGATCAGCATCTCGAGACCATCCGGGACATCGAGCTCCGTCTCGCCGCGCCGGGACCGCAAGGCGCTGCGTGCGCGCCACCGAACCTCGGCGACCCGGTCTCGAATCTCGAGAGCGCCGCTGACTATCCGCGCCTCGTCGAACTGCAGAACGACGTGATGTCGATGGCGCTCGCATGCGGGCTCACGAACGTCGGCTCGATTCTGTGGAACAGCTCGGTCGGCCAGCAGACGTTCCCGAGCATCGGCGTCACCGATCCGCACCACACGCTCTCGCATCGGAGCGACATGGACACGGCGGCGCAAGAGTCGCTGACGCTGATCAACACCTGGTACGCCGAGCAAGTCGCCGGCCTCGGCGATCGTCTCGCCGCGCTCACCGAGCCCCTGCCCAACGGCGACAGCCGCACGTTGCTCGACAGCACGTTGGTCGTGTGGGTGAACGAGCTCGGAAAGGGCAACGTCCACTCGCTCACCGACGTCCCGTTCGTGATGCTCGGCAACGTACCGAACATGGACTACACGCCGCACTTCGCGACGGGGCGGCACGTTCCGTTCGACGATGCCGCGCACGGCGACTTCTGGGTGTCGGTGCTCAACGCGATGGGCGACCCGCGCACGTCGTTCGGGCTGCCCGAGTACTGCAACGGCCCGCTGCCCGGGCTGACGACGTAGCCGTTCGAGCGCCGGAGTCGAGGCGACGCGATCATCACCAGCGGATCGAAAAGACCAGCTGCGTGAAGCTCGAGTCGCCGGAGCGCGCCACGAGCTCGGCGAGCGGAATCGGCGAGCTGTCGACGTAGCGCGCCACGAGGTCTTCGAGCGCAGCCCAGTCGCCGGTGCCGACGACGTGCAGCACACGGCGCATGACTTCGACGTTCGCCGCTCGCAACGCGGCGAAGTCGACGACGATCGCGCCGCGATAGGCCCCGTCCGCGGTGGGCACGTCCGGGTCCCAGCGCACGACACCCAGATCCACGAGCATCCCCATGCGGATCGCGCCGGCTTGCGCGGCGTCGCGGCGCGCGCCGGTCTGCGTGTACATCGCCATGCCGAGCCATCGCGCGTCGTAGCCGATCGAGTCGGCGAGCATCGCGTCGACGGAGCTCGAGCCCAGCACACCCGCCTGCTCCAGGTGCCCCGCGAGATAACGCGCCGCCGATTCTGCGTACACCTCGCGCAGGATGTGGAGCAGCGGATGTGCGGGCACGGCAGAGAGAGCGTCGTCTTCGAGCGCCGGAGCGAGGTCGTGGCTCGTCTCGTGGAGCGTCACCAGCAGGCGCGCGAGCTGGGCGTGCTCGGGCGAGACACGCACGAGCGCGGGATCGGCCAGACAACGCGCGCGCCCGTTCATGTTGCGCTGCACGGCCTCGTTCGACGCGTACACGTTCGTGTAGACCATCGATCGGTCGGCCTGAGAGATCCCCTCCATCGTGATCCGACGATCGTCGCCACCCACGACCACGATGCGGACGAAGTCGGTCGGCCGCAGCGTGGCGGCTCGCTCGGCGTGGACGGCGGGCGCCACCGACGCGAGCGCCGCGGCGAGCTCGGGCACGCGTGAGGTCACGCGCTCGGCGATCGCCGCCGCGTCCGGATCGAAGCGGCCGAGTGTGAGGTGATAGGCCTCCTTGCGCCGACACGGCTCCCACGCCCTGCTGCCGTCCGCACCCGCGTCGACGAACCAGCGCGACGCGGTCGGCGTCATGCGTGGGGCGAGCCTGCGTGCGTCGTAGGAGCCCGTCTCGAGATCGGTCGCGACGGCGCGCACGTACTCGGCGACGATCGCGTCCTGCACGCTCAGCGCATCGGCGGCGTGACGAAGCGCATCGGCGGCAGGCCGCACGAGATCGGCGTAGGCCTCCTCGTACCCGATCGTTCGTAGCCCGCTCGGTCCCTCTCGTACGACGGTCTCGTACGAGCGCAGCGTGGGATCGCGGAGCATCGCCTCGCAGAACGCGTTGGTTCCGTTCTGGAGCGACGCCGGCCAGACGTCGACGACGAGGGGCGGCGCGCCCTCGATCGCCGAGCACGTCGAGTCGACGCCCGTCGGGCACTGCGGCGTCCACGACACGCGGAAGTATGCACGCGCGATCGTGTCGGACGCGTCGAGCCGCGGACGCAGCGCGTCGAGGCCGCGCTGTCGCGCGAAGAGCGCATCGATGCGATCCGTCGCCACGATCATGCGGCGCAGGAACTCGCGATCCTCCGAGGGCCACTGCGAAGCATCCGTCTCGACCAGATCCGGCTCTCCGCGATCGAGCTGTTCGCGCAGGAGCGCGCGTCGAACGTCGCTCGGCGGGAGCGCGCGATCCTCGGCGAGGATGCGATCGACGGCCGCGTCGAGCGCTGGCGTGACGCTTCCGTCCTCGACCCACGTCGGCGCCTCGGTCCCCGCGCCCGGCGTTCCGTAGAACGCGAGGGCGCGCATCTCGCTCGCGCGCGGCGCGCCGTCGCCGTCGTCGTCCTGCCAATAGAGCGGCAGATCGAGGCGCTGCGCGAGCACGTTGAAACGCGCCGGCGTCATCGGGCGCCAGGACGCGAGCGTCGATCGGTGCGCGGCACAACCGACGAGCACCGCCACGAACGCGAGCGTCGCGGCGCGCATCGCCTACTTCGCGTAGAGGCCGGCGTAAGGGTCGGCTGCGCCGCGTGCGCTCGCGACGAGCTCGGCGGCGCCTTCCGCGAGCAAGCGATCAGCCGCGGCTGCGCCCATCGCACGCGCAGCGGGGATCGGATCGCGCGCGTCGAGAACCGAGTCATCGCTCGTCACGAGGACGCGCGAGCCGTCGATCGCGCCGACCATCGCATCGAGCCGGAAGCGCCCGTCGACGAAGCGCGCGTGTGCGGCGAGCGGCGTCGTGCAGCTGCCGTGCAGGCGGGAGAGGAACGCGCGCTCGCACTCGACGGCGATGCGGGTCTCTCGGTGCTCGAGCGGCGCGAGCAGCGCGCGGACGTCGGCCGCATTCTCGCGCGTCTCGATGCCGAGCGCGCCCTGTCCTACGGCCGGGATCGACTGCTCGACGGGCAGCACCACGATCTTCCGATCGCGATCGAGCCCGAGCCGGCGCAGCCCCGCGAGCGCGAGCACGGCGGCATGCACTTCGCCCTCGTCGAGCTTGCGCAAGCGCGTGCCGACGTTGCCGCGCAGCACCTTGAAGGCGAGATCGTTGCGCTCGCGATGCAGCTGCACCGCGCGACGCAACGACGACGTCCCGACGCGAGCGCCTGCTTCGAGCGAGAAGAGATCGCCGCCGTCCGGCGTGACGAGCGCATCGCGCGGATCTTCGCGCTCGGGAATGCACGACAGGATCATCCCGTCGGCGAGCGACTCCGGTACGTCCTTCATCGAGTGCACGGCGATCTCGGCGCGTCCGTCGGCGAGCGCCGCTTCGACCTCCGAGACGAAGAGACCCTTGCCGCCGACCTTCGCGAGCGGCTTGTCGAGCACGCGATCGCCCTCGGTCACGAGGTGCACTTCCTCGATCTCGACGTGTGGTGCGTGGGCACGAATGCGATCACCCACCCACTTCGTCTGGGCGAGCGCGAGCGGGCTCTTGCGTGTCGCGATGCGGATCTTCACGGTGCGCTCGATCCAAGCACGGGCGCGCGCCGCACCACAAGCCTAGTACTGCGTCCATGGGCGGTGGTGACGGCCTCGACGGTCTCGCGGCGGCGATCTTCGGCGCGATGATCTGCATGGTGCTGCTGCCCGCGTCGTTGCTGGGCGGTGTCGGGTACCTCCTCGCGCGGCGCCGACGTGGCTGGATCGGCGCGCTCGTCGGCGTCGCGATCGGTGTGGTGGGCGGTGCGCTCGCGGTCGTGGGCACGTTCTACGAGTCGACCTGGTCGCCGCCGCCGACACTGACCGTGGACGTTCCGCCGACGTTCGCGCACGAGTGGATCTACGTCGTGAGCGATCCAGGCGTCGCGACCGAGCTCGCGTGGACCGGGCACGATCTGCCGTTCACCTCGCGTCACGCCGAGATCGCGGTGCCCCGCTCGGGCGTCGTGCACCTTCGTTCCGTCGCATCGCTCGAGAACGGTGCGATCGAGGCGACGCTGACCCATCCAGGCGCGAGCAGTCCGCGCAGCGTCGGCTTCGCGGCGCTGACCCTGCCGGGCGGTGGCCGCGTGATCGCGATCGGCTTCGCGCGCTGGCCCGGGCGCGAGCCCCAGCCGCCCGACGACCCAGACGCCCTGGCTGCGCGGATCGCCACGCTCGAGACCGAGCGCTGAGCCAGTTCTGCCGCGCAGAACCGGCCGCAGGTGACGGCCGTCACGGAATCGCTCGCCCGGTCGAGCGCTCGGGCCCTATGCTCCGCCCGCCATGGCGAAGATGCGCGCGCTCGTGAAGTCCAAGAAGGAAGTCGGCATCTGGATGGGCGAGGCCGACGTGCCCGACGTCGGTCCGAACGACGTCCGCATCGGTATCAAGAAGACCGCGATCTGCGGCACCGACGTCCACATCTACAACTGGGACGACTGGGCCAAGAAGACGATCCCGGTGCCGATGCACGTCGGACACGAGTACGTCGGCGTCGTCACCGACGTCGGCTCGCACGTGCGCGGATTCAAGGAGGGCGATCGCGTCAGCGGCGAGGGCCACCTCACCTGCGGTCACTGCCGGAACTGCCGCGCGGGCAAGCGCCATCTGTGTCGCAACACGATCGGCGTGGGCGTCAATCGACCGGGCTGCTTCGCCGACTACCTCGTCATCCCGGCCGAGAACGCGTTCAAGCTGCCGACGACGATTCCGGACGACATCGCGTCGTTCATGGATCCCTACGGCAACGCGACGCACACGGCGCTCTCGTTCGATCTCGTCGGCGAAGACGTGCTGATCACGGGCGCGGGCCCGATCGGCGTGATGGCCGTCGCGATCGCCAAGCACGTCGGCGCGCGCCACGTCGTCATCACGGACGTGAACGACTATCGCCTCGAGCTCGCCAAGAAGATGGGCGCGACGCGCGCGGTCAACGTCACCAACGAGAAGCTGAGCGGCGTGATGGAAGAGCTCGGCATGGTCGAGGGCTTCGACGTCGGTCTCGAGATGAGCGGCAACCCGACGGCGTTCCGCAGCATGCTCGAAGCGATGAACCACGGCGGCCGCGTCGCGATCCTCGGCATCCCGCCCGAGAGCGCGGCGATCGACTGGAACCAGGTCATCTTCAAGGGGCTCGTGCTCAAGGGCATCTACGGCCGAGAGATGTTCGAGACCTGGTACAAGATGGTGGCGATGCTCGAGAGCGGCCTCGACATCGGGCCGGTGCTCACGCATCGCTTCCCGATCGCGAAGTTCCAAGAGGGCTTCGACATCATGCGCAGCGGTCAGTCGGGCAAGGTCGTGCTGGACTGGACGAGCGCCTGAGGAGCGTCGAGAATCGGCGGCGATGAAGACACGCTTCCGTTTCTCGCCGTTCACGCCGAACGCCGCCACGCTGGTCGGGTTGCTCTCCGTCTCACTCGCGCTCGCAACCGGCTGCACCCAGCGCACCGGCGACGATCAGCCCGACGCGTACGTTCCACTGGAGCTGCCGGACGCCGCGATGCCGGGGGACGCGTCGATGGATGCGCGCATCGGAGCCGACACGGGCGGGGGCCACGACGCGGGCTCGTGCACGACGATGAACCTGCACTCGAACATCGGTCCTTCGGTGGCGATGGGAACGACGGCGAGCGGGAGCAACCGGCACACCCCGGCCTGCGCGAGCGGCAGCTCCAACGACGTGTGGTTCTCGTGGACCGCGCCAGCAGGCGGCGGGATGTTCGTCGCCACGACCGCCGGGTCGGCCTACGACACGGTGGTCGACGTGCTGACGAGCTGCACCGGCAGCTCGCTCGCGTGCAACGTCGACGGGAACGGCGACGGCACCAGCTCGGCGATGTTCACGGTCGCCGCGGGTCAGACGGTGATCATCATCGTCGATGGCGCGGGCGGCGCTTCCGGGCACTTCGTCCTCGGGATCGAGCACTACGGGGCCGAGATCTGCAACGACCACGTCGACAACGACGGCGACGGGCTCGTCGACTGCGACGACTTCGACGACTGCTTCGACAACGCCGCGTGCATCGAGACGATGTGCGCGGACGGCATCGACAACGACGGCGACGGCGCGACCGACTGCGACGACTTCGACTGCGACGGAGACCCCGCGTGCTTCGAGACCAACTGCACCGACGGCATCGACAACGACGGTGACGGCGAGATCGACTGCGCCGACTTCGATTGCGACGGCGATCCGGCGTGCATCGAGACGATGTGCGCGGACGGCATCGACAACGACGGCGACGGCGCGACCGACTGTGCCGACTTCGACTGCGATGGCGACCCGGCCTGCGTCGAGACGATCTGCGACGACGGGATCGACAACGACCACGATCTTCTCGTCGACTGCGACGATCCCGACTGCGGCGGGATCGGCAGCTGCGTCGAGACCGGCAAGTGCAACGATCATCGGGACAACGACGGTGACGACGAGACCGATTGCGCGGACTTCGACTGCGCCAGCGACCCCGCGTGCACCACGCCGGAGACCAACTGCACCGACGGCATCGACAACGACGACGACGCACGCATCGATTGCTCCGATGACGATTGCTCGGCGAGCTGCGGCGAGAACGACGCGACGATGTGCATGAACGGGACGGACGACGACGGCGACGGCGCGATCGACTGCAGTGACGTCGAGTGCACGTGCTCGAGCAGCTGCCCGCCGACGACGGCGCCGTCGACGACGTGCCCCGACGCGGACGTCGCCAGCGCGGTCGGCAATGGCGTCTTCCACGGCACGATCCCGCCGTACTCTTGCAATCCGCGCGCGGCGGCGACCTGCGGCAACACCGACGGCGTCCGCGGCGGCGAGCTCGAAGTGGCGTGGACGGCGCCCGCCGCCGGCCGCTACGTGTTCGACACCAACGACACGTCGCATGCGGGCGGGACGTTCGACACCACGCTCTCGGTTCGCAGCGACTGCGACGACGATCCCGCGACCGAGCTCGCGTGCGACGACGACGGCGGGACCGATCAGCTCTCGTCCGCGACGGTGACCCTCGTCGCCGGTCAGCACGTGATCGTCGTCATCTCGACCTATCAGGTCTGGCAGGGCGGAAACGTCACGCTCAACATCCACGCGCTGTAGGACGACGACGGCCGCCTAGACCGACGGACGACCCGATGGACCGTCTCGGCGTCGTGCACGCCGGGGCGATGCATCGTGCTCTCGTGGAAGACACGGAGGCACGAATGGGGATGCACGAGAGTCGAGGCAGCCTGCGCGGGCTGCGAGTCGTAGTGACCGGCGGAACGGCGGGGCTCGGGCGCGCGCTGGTGACCGAGCTGAGCCAGCGCGGCGCGCAGGTCGGGCTGGTGGCGCGTCGTCGCGAGCTCGTCGAGCGCGTGGAGCGCGAGGTGCCCGGCGTGGTGGGTGTGGTCGGCGACGTCGGGAGCAAGGACGACATCCACCCGATCGCGCTGCAGCTGACAGGAAGGCTCGGCGCGGTAGACGTACTGATCCACAACGCATCGAGCCTGGGCCCGGTGCCGCTGCGGCCGCTCGCCGATACGGACTGCGAGGATCTCGAGCGCGCGCTCGCCGTGAACGTGGTCGGCCCGTTCCGGCTGACCAAGGCGCTGCTCGGGGCGCTCGTCGGATCGGCGAGCCGCGGCGTGGGCGCGCTCGTCGTCTCGATCACGAGCGACGCGGCGGTGAACGCCTATGGAGGATGGGGCGCTTACGGCGCGAGCAAGGCGGCGCTCGCACATCTGTCGGCGATCTGGGAGGCCGAGCTCGGCAAGGACGGCATCCACTTCGTTTCCATCGATCCGGGCGACATGGACACCGAGCTGCACGCGCTGGCGATCCCCGATGCCGATCGCGCCTCGCTGAAGCGTCCGGAGACGAGCGCGACCCAGATCGCCGATCGCATCGCCACGGAGCTCCACGCGCACGCGGATCGCCGCGAGGAGAACGCGTCGTGATCGCGGCGACGATGCCCACGCAACGACCGAGCGATGCGCGCTTGCTCGTGGTCGACGCGAGCGGGCATGTCTCGCACCGCGCGCGCGTCGAGCTCGCGGAGGTCTTGCGGCCAGGAGACCTCGTCGTGGCCAACGACGCTGCGACGATTCCGGCGAGCCTCTCGGGACGACACGATCGGAGCGGCCGGCCGATCGAGATCCGCCTCGCCGCGCGACGCAGCGTCGATGCGCGCGATCCATCGCGCTTCCGCGCGGTGCTCTTCGGCGAGGGCGACTTCCGCACACCGACGGAGCAGCGCCCGCTCCCGCCCGAGGTGCGGATCGGAGATCACCTCACGCTCGGATCGCTCGCCGCGACGATCACGGCGCTCGATCATCCGCGGCTCGTCGACGTCGCTTTCGACGGAACGGCTGCGCACGTGTGGGAAGGGATCGCGCGCGAAGGAAGGCCGATCCAGTACGCACACGTCCCGACGCCGCTGCGTCTGTGGGACGTGTGGACGCCGATCGCGGGACCGCCGGTCGCGCTCGAGCCGCCCTCTGCGGGGTTCGTCCTCGACTTCCGCACGCTCGGCGCGCTTCATGCGCGCGGCATCGCGGTGCACACGCTCACGCACGCGGCAGGTCTCTCGTCGACCGGCGATCCCGCGCTCGACGCGATGTTTCCGCTCGACGAGCCCTACGAGATTCCCGCGGCGACCGCGGTCGCGATCCATCGGGCGCGACGCGAGCATCGGCGCGTGATCGCGATCGGAACGACGGTCGTGCGCGCGCTGGAGTCGAGCGCGAGAGCGCACGGCCGCGTCAGGCCGGGGCCCGGCCTCGCATCGCTCCGCATCGGGCCGCGTACCGATCTGCGTGTGGTCGACGCCATCGTGTCGGGGACGCACGAGCGTGGGACGAGCCACCATGCGCTCCTCTCGGCATTCACGGACGATGCGACGCTCGCACGCGCGGACGAGGCGCTCGAGGGCGCTCGCTATCGCACGCACGAGTTCGGCGACAGCTGCCTCGTGGAGCGCAGGCTCGCCGAGATCGCGCTCGCCGTCTGACGGCGCTTGCCAGGCGGCAGCCGGCGTGAGACCCAGGTCCGATGTGGACCGACGGATCGATGCGAGTCGTGCTCGCGGGAGCGCAGGGCGCCGGCCCACCGAGCTCGTCGAGATGGAGATGCGCGAGCTCTGCAAGAGGCTCCATCTGCACGTTCTGCTGCTGCGCGGTCGCGGCGATCCGCGGAATCACGTGATGGGAGGCGCCTCTGCGCTCGCCTCCGCGCTCGACGCTGCGTGAGCTGGGTGCGCGCGACCTTCGTGCTCGCCCTGCTCGGCGGCACGCTCGGCGTGATGCTCGACGCGTGGCACGTGCACACGGACACGACGCGCTACGCAGTGCCGTGGGCGTTCGGAATCGCGACGTGGACGATCCCGCTCTTCGCGAGCGCCGGCGTGCTCGTGGGCGTCGTGCCGGTCGCAGTCGAGCGCGCGATGGGCGTGGTGATCGCGCGGACGAGCACGTCGCGGATCGTCGTTGCGCTCGCGCTCTTCGTCGTCGCCTATCTGCTGACGGGTGTCCTGCGCGGCGCGACGTGCGCGATCGTGCTCGTCGTGATCGCCCTCGCGATCTGGCATGCGACGGAGCGGCCAGCCGCGAAGATCGCTTTCGCGCATGCAGCGCTGGCCGGCCTGGGCGGCGCGCTCGTCGAGACGACGCTGGTCCACTTCGGCGCTTTCTTCCACACCGACGCGCGCCTCTTCGGAGTCGCGCCGTGGCTGCCGCTGCTCTACGTGTGCGCCTCGCTCGCGCTCACGCCGCTCGCCCGGTCGATGATCAGGTCCTCGGCAACCAGCGCGGGTTGATGCGCTGCGTGTTCACGTGGTCGACCCACTGACCTGCGATGAACAGATAGTCGCGCGCGTAGCCGAACGGGGCGAAGCCGAGACGGCGGAGCAACTGGGCGCTGCGCGTGTTCTCGGGCCGGTGGTTCGCTTCGAGCCGATGGAGATTCACGACGTCGAACGCATGCGCGATGACGAGCTCGCATGCCTCTCGCATCACGCCCTGCCCCTCGCGCGAAGCGCAGAGCCCGAAGCCGAGGTGCGCCGACTGGAAGCAGCCACGCACGACGTTCGAGACGCCGACCGTGCCGATCACGCGGCCGCTCGGCCGCTCGAAGACGTGATAGCGATACGAGCGATCCGCGTCGCGATCGCGGCGATAGCCACCGAGGCGATCGAGCCAGAACGACTCGGTGTAGAACCCGGCGGGCGGTTCCGGCTCCCAGCGCTCGAGATGCGCGCGGTTGCGCAGGAAATAATCGAGCACGAGCTGCGCCTCGTCTTCGCCCGCGAGACGCAGCACGAAGCGGCCCGTGACGATCTCGCCCGTCACTCGCCTTCGGTGACGCGCGTGAGCGTGGCGCTCGGAACGGTGCCGCGCACCGCGCACGCATCGTCGACCGCCACGTAGACGTCGATCGCGTCGCTGCCCGACGCGCGGCTCATCTCGCGAGCCCAGCCCTCGCCGCGCAGACGCGAGACGTGCTCCTGGTAGAAGTCGACGTAGGTGCCGGCCTGCACGCGGAAGAGCGTTCCCTCTTCGACCGCGATGCGCTCGGGCATGTGGCCTGCCTCGAGCGTGCTCGCTCCGATCGTCGGGCGGGTGCCGAGCTGATCGGCCGACGACGCCTCGAGCTCTCCCTGGATGTAGCCGATGAGAAAGGGGCCCACGCCGATGCGTACGCCGTTCCAGCCGCTCTGGTTACGGATCACGACGACGGTGAGCGGCGGATCGAGGGCGGGAAGACGCGCGATGACGGCGCCGCCCGGGCGATCGTAGACGGGCACCTCGGCGTTCGCGGGGACGCGACGGAACTCGCCCGGGCTCAAGCCGGTGTCGCCGTCGGCCGCGGGACGATCCACGAGCCAGTCGCCCGGCACCGAGCCGACGTAGGGGCCGAGGTCGGGCGCGCCCGCGCGACCGAGACGCGGCCTTATCTCGACGCGGAAGCTGCCGTCCGACGACTGCGAGACGATCCCGACCGGGTCGTTGGCGCCGAGGTACGCGGGCGTGCCGTCGATGCGGCCGCGCTGGTTCACGTACGCGAGCAACCGCGAGAGCGGGACCCAGCCGTGCGTGACCATCTGGCCGCCGACCGTGACCTTGATGCGGCCGTTCGCGGGCGCGCTGTTGATCTGCACGCGCGTGCCTTCGCTGATGTATCCGAAGGGCGGCGCGTTGTCGTCGCTGTCCGCGTAGAGCGCCGGGCCCTGGCCCGGGCCGACCACGAGGACGGTGGGCCAGCCGGGCGCGGGGCCCGTGTCGGCAGCCGGCGTGCTGCTGCTGCTGGAGCTCGACGTCCCGGAGCTGGCCGAGCCCGAGCTCCCGCGGCTGCCGCCGCAGCCCACCACGACGAGAAGAAGCACGAGCGCCCAGCGTGAAGTCCGCATCCCCGAGATCATGGCGGGATGGCTACCAGATCACCGCATTTCGTGCGAGCGGAAGGCGGGAGTGACCGGCGCAGCCGCGCTGATCTCTACCGGAGTGGTCCGCGAGCGGACCCGACACAATTGTGTCGGCCCGGATTGCCGGGCACTCCGGCAGAGATCAACGACCGAGCTTGGCCTTCAGGCGCTTGTTGGCGGAGTCGGGGATCAGGCCGCCGACGTCGCCACCGAGGCGCGCGGCCTCCTTCACGAGGTTCGAGCTCACGTAGAAGTACGCGTCGTTCGCCATCAGGAACACCGTCTCGACCTTGCGATCGAGATGGCGGTTCATGTTCGCCATCTGCAGCTCGTACTCGAAGTCGGCGACGGCCCGCAGGCCGCGGAGCACGACGCGGACCTTCTTGCGCGCGCAGTACTCGACGAGCAGACCGTCGAACGAGTCGACCTCCACGTTCTTCTCGTTGGCGAACTCTTCGCGGATGATCTCGAGCCGCTCTTCGACGGTGAAGAGCGACGACTTCCGCGGGTTCTCCAGCACCGCGACGATGAGCTTGTCGAAGCACACGAGCCCACTCTTCACGATGCTCACGTGACCGTGGGTGATCGGGTCGAACGAGCCCGGATAGATGGCGATGCTCATGTCGACAGGCCTTCAGGCAATTCCCGGCAAGAGTGCTCGTCACGCAGGACCCGGCCGGGAGCGGGCGTCGAGCCCGCGGACGGGAGGGGCCGGAGGGGCGAGCCGTTCAATTTCATAGGGGTGACGCGCGAGCATAGCGCGCGAAGAGCACGGCCGAGTCGCCATAACGCTTCTTCGCGAGCACTTCGAAGGTTGGTCCCAGCGCCACGTCGAGCTTGGACGGGTGCTCGAAGACGACGAGCGCGCCGTCGGCCAGCTGCGGCGCGAGCGACTCGAGCAGAGGGGCGACTGCCTGCGCCTCGGCGTAGGGTGGATCGACGAGCACGCGATCGAACGGGCCTTCGATGCGCGCGAGGCTCGAGCGCGTCGTCAGATCGAGCGCGAGCACGCGGCCGCGGTCCGAGAGCTCCAGCGCGGCGAGGCTCTCTTCGATTGCGCGCGCGGCCATGCGATCGCGCTCGACGAGCACCGCGCGTGCAGCGCCGCGAGAGAGCGCCTCGATCGCCATCGCGCCGGTGCCCGCGAAGAGATCGAGCACGCTCGTTCCCTCGAACCCGCCGCGTGATTCGACCGCTGATGCGATCGCCTCGCGCACGCGATCCGAGGTCGGCCTCGTCACGCTCGCGACCTTCGATGCGAAGCGACGGCCCGAGAGCGCGCCTCCGACGACGCGAAGTCGACCCGTCATCGCTCGAAGCTCAAAAACGAAGCGTGAGGTCCATGCCGCCGCCTTGGGGGCCGACGTGCGGAACGAGCGAGACGGTCTGCGCCTCGTCGTGGTTGCCCGAGCTGTCCAAGACGAGCAGGACGATGCCCGTCGCGCCTGCCGCGACCGCGACACCGAGGAAGACGTACTGCAAGATCTCGAACGTGTTGCCCTGGCTGCAGACGTCACGCGCGTGCGACGAGGTGACTCCGGAGCCGACCGCGTTGAAGCTGCTCTCCTGGCAGGCGACGTCTCCCATCAGGCCGTACGTCGAGCCGAGCTGCATCCGGTAGCTGTTGTACGCGCTGTCGTTCGAGAGCGTGAGCAGCTCGGCCCACGAGACGACCATGCCGACGATCGCGAGGCCCGCGACCGAGAGCAGCGTGACCGCCGCCCAGTCGATCGAGGGCCCACCGCCACCGCCGGACGAGGTGGCCGAGAACGCCGCGACCGCTTCGGAGCCCTCCGTGACGGTCACGGTCATGGCGGGCTGATCTCCGGCCACGACCTCGTGCGGGCCGGCCGCGATGTCGCTGGCGACGAAGCTGCCACCGGCGTCCGTGGTGCCGACCGCAGCGCCGTCGATGCGGACCGGCTGAGCCGCCGCGGCCGTCACGCGGATCGTTCCCACGTGAGGGACGTTCGCGAGCAGGTCGATGATCTCGCGCGCCGGGCCGCGCAGCTCGTCGATGTCGGTTCGCGAGCTCGGCAGGTTGCGGTCGACGTTCTCTTCGATGCTCTGCGTCGCGACGCTGTACGCGTGGACGCTGACCGCGAAGTCGTAGTGATCGACGCCGGTGCGCGCGATCGTGCCGAAGATCAGGCGCTGCGCGCCGACGCTGGTCGCGATCTGCTGCAGACAGGCCGGATCCGGCGCTTCGCAGCCGGCGACGAGCTCGAGGTTCGCCAGGCCCACGTCCCGCTCGCTGACCGACCAGCCGTGCACGGCGGTGGCCGCGTGACGCAGTGCGCCGGACAGCGCCCGGGCGTAGTCGTCGTCGCCGTCCACCGAGGTCAGGCCCGCGACGACGACGGCCTCTTGCGCCCGCGCGATCGCCGCCGTGCCGAAGAGGAGGCCTGCCGAGAGCAGGAGGGTCGCTGTGGAGACGGTCAAGCCGGACCGGACGATCGACATGGCGCCACCTTATCGCTTTCGAGAAGGGATCGACAAGCCCGACGGGCAGGTCCCCCCCTACCCAACCCGAACTGGATTTCGCGCGTCTGAACGATCTGTGGGAACCTCTGTGTCGGCGCCGCGCCTGATGAACCCGTCGATGGAGAATCTCGGTCCGAGAGTCTGTCCCAAGTGTGGGACCCGCTACGAAGGCGGTGCGGCGTTCTGCCAGAAGGACGGGGCGATCTTGCGCCCCGTGGTCGAGGAGCGCGACGCGCGCATCGGCCAGACGCTGCTCGATCAGTTCCGCATCGAGGAGAAGATCGGCACGGGCGGGATGGGCTCGGTCTATCGAGCGCACCAGTCGACGATCAACCGCGACGTCGCGATCAAGATCTTGCACCCCGATCTGGCGAACAACGCCGATGCGGTGCGGCGCTTCCAGCGCGAGGCGCGGATCTCCACGGCGCTCGATCACAAGAACGTCGTGCG
>CAYSCF010000024.1:0-40781 GCA_964429305.1 uncultured Sandaracinaceae bacterium
CTCGCGCACGTGGTCGATCGCGAACGTGGCGCCGACCGTGTGGCTCGTGCTGCTGCTCGGCTTCGCGCTGCACTACACGCCGCGCGCCTGGCTCGAGACGATCCGAGTGAGGTTCGTCGCGATGCCCGCCGTCGCCCAAGGCGTCGTGATGGCCGCGACGCTCGCGCTGCTCTCGCTCGTGGCGACGAGCGAGACGGTCCCGTACATCTACTTCCAGTTCTGAGCCGATGACGCGAAAGAAGAAGAAGCCGGCTCGGAAGCCTCGTCGCGCGGTCGCAACTGCGGCGGTGGCGCCGGCCATGCCGCCGGCTCGCGTCGCGTTCGTCGCGCCCGAGCCGATCGTTGCTTTGCCGCGTGACGGGCTCGCGCATCTCGCGACGGTCGCTGCGGTGTGCCTCGTCCTCGCGCTCGGAACGTACGCGTCGCGATCGCTCCTGCGCTTTCGGCCGTGGGAGCCGGGCGAGGGCGTACCGATCGTTCGCCTGTTCGAGCGGGGCGAGGAGCTTCAGGTCGCGAGCGCCGCCGAGCCGGCCGGGCCGGTGGATCCGGAAGGGACCGACATCGAGGCGCCCCAGGTCGCGCTCGATCCGGTGTTGCTCGCGGCGGCGACCGAGGAAGAGAGCGATGGCGAGAGCGAGAGCGAGAGCGAGAGCGAGAGTGAGAGTGATGCGGGGACGGGCGCGCCTCTGATCTCGATGGCCGAGGTCTCCGGCTTACCGCTCGAGATCGAGGACACGCAGGGCGCGATGGACGCGTTCTATCGCTCGCTGGAGCGCACCGCGCGCGGCGAGGCCGTCATCACGCGCGTCGCGCACTTCGGCGACAGCACGATTGCGTTCGACGGCATCACGCAGACCGTGCGCGAGCGCCTGCAGCGTCGCTTCGGCGATGCCGGCAGCGGCTTCGTGCTCGCGACGCACGGCACCCTGCCGTACGGCCATCATCACGTGCGCACCGAGTCCGAAGGCGACTGGCGCCTGCTCGACATCACGCATCAGTCGCTCTCCGACGGTCGCTACGGCATCGGCGGCGGCCAGGCGCGCGGCGAGGCGGGGGCGAGCGCGTGGTTCGAGACGGCGCCCGATCGATCCCCGGTCGGCACGAGCGCCACGCGCTTCCAGGTCCTCTACCAGCGCTTCGATCGCGGCGGTCGCTTCGACTATCGCGTCGACGGTGGCGGCTGGACGAGCATCGACACACGCCTGGCCGACGAGAGCGCGCCGGAGCCCGAGACGATCGACGAGACCGTCGACGCGGGCCCGAGCACGCACGCCGTCGACGATGCCGTGCTCGACGTCGACGTCCCGGCGGGCGCGCATCGCCTCTCCATCCGCGCGATGGGCCACGGCGAGGCGCGGATCTACGGTGTCGTCGTCGAGAACGGCGACCGCGGCGTCGTCTACGACTCGCTCGGGATGGTCGGCGCGCGCGCGCAGCGCATGATGGGCTTCGACCCGGAGCATCTCGCCGGACAGCTCGCCGCGCGTCACAGCGATCTCGTCGTCATCGCGTTCGGCGGCAACGACGCCGACGACCAGCGCGAGCAAGCCGAGTTCGAGTCGACGTTCCGGCACGTCGCGCGTCTCGTGCGTCGGGCGAGGCCCGGTGCGAGCTGCCTCTTGATGGCGCCGCTCGATCAAGCCGAGCGCGACGAGCGCGGCGCGATCACCACGCTCCCGACGATCCCGCTGATCGTCGAGGGCATGCGCTCGGCCGCGCGCCGCGAGGGCTGCGCGTTCTTCGATACGTGGACGGCGATGGGCGGCGAGGGCGCGATGGGCCGCTGGTTCCGCCAGGAGCCGCGCCTGTCGGGCGGCGATTTTCGGCACGCGACGCCGGCCGGCTACCGCGTGATCGGCGAGATGCTCTATCGCGCGCTCTTGATGGGCTTCCGCCGCTACGAGCACGACCACGATCGTTAGCTCCTCAAGAGGTCGCGCCCTTCGGTCGCTCGATCATCGTGCGTGGGACCGCGAAGGGCACGCCGTGCTCGTCGAGCACGCGGCGCAGGCCGATGATGACCGCCTGTTTGCGATCGAGCATCGTCTCGTACTCGCTGGTCGTGCACCAGAACACGGTCTCGAGCTGGAACGCGCTCTCGCCCACGTCGACGATGTGCGCGCGCTCGAAGCGAACGTCCTTCTGCGTCTCGATGATGGTCTTGATGCGCGTCGGCATCGACTCGAGCTTCTCGACGGGCATGTCGAGCGGAAGGCGCAGCGTGAGGAGCACGCGTCGCTCGCTCAGCCGCCGGAAGTTCTGGATGCGAGCGCGTGCGATATCGCTGTTGCCGAAGACGATCTGCTCGCCGCTCGTGCTGCGCATGCGCGTGCTGCGCCACGAGATGCTCTCGATGACGCCGCTCAGCGTGTCGATCTGGATCGCGTCGCCGATGTCGAACGGACGATCGAGATAGATCGAGAGCGAAGCGAACACGTCGCCGAGCACGTTCTGCACGGCGAACGCCGCCGCGAGGCCGCCGACACCGAGCGTCGCCGCGAGCGCCGAGACCTGCACGCCGAGGTTCGAGAGCGCCGCGAGCAGGATCGCGCTCCACACGAAGAGGCGCGAGATCGCGTCGACCGCTGCGAGCGTCGTGGCCGCACCGGGGCGCCCCTCGCGCTCGCGCCGCTTGGCGACCGCCGCCGCGATCACGGTCTGCAGCGAGAGGCCGAGCTGGATCGCGAACACCACCACGAAGACGTCGTGCAGGAGCGACGACTGCCCGGACGGAAGCGTCAGCTGCGAGACGCCGGCGACCAGCGCGAGCGCGCCCCAGCCCCAGCCCCGGATGCTCTGGAAGAAGAGGACCGCCAGATCGTCGAGCACCGTCTCGCTCTTGGCCGCGAGCGCCGCGAGCCGCGCCAGGACGTAGCGGCGCAGCGCGATCGAGACGACGAGGACGAGCAGCGCGACGGCGGAAGCCTGGAGGAGCTCGTCGGGCGAGTTGCGGGCGAGGAAACCGTGCATCGCGCGGCAGCATAGACCAGCAGGCTGCCGATGAAGCCGACCGGAGGTCGGCGCGCATCGGCGGAACCTGCTGCGAGCGACTCTCTCGGCAGCCTGCTAGGGATGGCGCGTGCGAGCGCGACGAGCCGAGACGGGCCCCAGCATCCAGCTGCGCAAGGACGTTCGCTTCGCGATCGCGGCCGGCCATCCGTGGATCTGGCGCGACGCGCTGATGCCGCACGAGCTGCCCGTCGGCACGGACGTACGCATCGTCGATCGCGAGAAGCACTTCGTCGCGCGCGCGCTCGTGGAGAGCGGCCCGATCGGCGCTCGCGTGCTCTCGCGTCGCGACGAGCCGATCGATCGCGCGCTCGTCGATCGACGGGTCGAGGCCGCGCTCGCACTGCGTGACCGGATCGTGCCGCCCGAGACCGATGCGCTCCGGATGGTGCACGGCGAGGGCGATGGCCTTCCGGGTATCGTCGTCGATCGTTACGCGGGCACGCTCGTCGCGAAGACGGACGGCCAAGCGTCGGAGACGATCCTCCCCCACGTCGTCGCGTCACTCTCCGCGCGTCGCACGGAAGCGATCTTGATCCGCCGCGGGCGCGGCGAAGGCAAGACGACCGAGGTCGCGCGCGGCGTGCTGCCGAGCGCGCCGATCGACGTCCGCGAGCACGGGATGTGGCTGCGCGCCGATCTCGTCAACGGCCAGAAGACGGGTCTCTTCCTCGATCACCGCGAGTCGCGTCTGCGCGCGCGGCAGCTCGCACGCGGTGGGCGCGTGCTGAACCTCTACGGGTACACGGGCGGGTTCTCGATCGCGGCGGGGCTCGGCGGCGCGACGCAGGTCACGACCGTCGATGTCGCCGAGGGCGCGCTCGCGCTCGCGCAGCAGGGCTGGGAGCGGAACGGGCTGCCGCCGGGCGCACACACCGGCATCGCGGGTGACGTGCCGAAGGTCATCGACGAGCTGCGCGCACGCTCGGAACGTTTCGATCTCGTGATCTCCGATCCGCCGAGCTTCGCGCCGAACGAGGCGTCGGTGCCCGATGCGGTGCGCAGCTATCGCGCGCTCCATCGCGGATGTCTTCGCTTGTTGACGCCGGGCGCGCTCTATCTCGCGGCGTCGTGCTCGAGCCACGTCGGCCGCGAACTCTTCGATCGCACGCTGCTGGAAGCGGCCGAGAAGGTCGGTGCGGTCATCCAGATCCTCGAGCGCTGGGGCGCGCCCGCCGATCATCCGCGTCTCGCGGCGTTTCCCGAGGGCGACTACCTCAAGTGCACGCTCGCGCGCGTGCTCGCGTGAGCTCGGCGCGACTGCTCCCACTCCTCGGCATCGCCGCGATGTGCGGTGCGCCGATGGCCGCTCGCGCGCAGGTCCAGACGACGCGCATCGCCTACCATCGATACGTGGTCCCCGTGGGCGCCGTGCCCGGGCCCACGGGCCCCGTCGCCACGCTCGCGTTCCGTTGTCAGAGGGATGCGAGCCCACCGTACGGCCCGACACACTGCGCTCCGGTGCGTGAGCCGGTGCTCGATCACGATGGGGGAATCCTCGCGCCGATCGCCGAGTGCGCAGGGTCGCCCCTCGCGGCGACGGCGGAGGTCCGCCGCATCGTCCGGGCGGCACTCGAAGCCTCGACGGTCGGCGACGCGACGATCGCGATCACGCTTCCGGAAGGCACGCCGACCCTCGTCGTGCTCGTGCGCTGGAACGATGTCTACGTGACGCAGCGGTGTGTGCGATGGGGGCCGTGCGTGACGATCGACTGCCACATGGGTGGCCCGGGTCGCACGTGCGTCGAGCAGGTCCCGCATCACGTCCGCGACACGACGCTCGTCTGGGGCGTCGTTCGAGGAGGCGTCCTCGAGATGCACGACAGTCCGCCCTTCATCGCGATGGACGTCGGGGTGGATCGCATCGTGTCGATCGACGCGCGAACGGTCGACGGGGCCGCGGCGGACGATGCCGATCCCGTCGTGCGATTCGCGGCCGCGATCGATCTCGCGATCGATGCGCTCGTGCGAGGAGACGACGAAGAAGGCGCGCGTGCGACGGCGCGGGCGCGCGAGGCGTCGTCGGCGGCGCTCGCCGCGGCATCGCCCGCCGATCGGGAAGTGCTTTCGACGTGCTTGCGCATGCTCGAGAGCGCCACCCGGCCCGACACGCACCAGCGGCAGACGCCGCTCTGTGCTCCCTGAGTCAGCGGAGCGATCGGACCAGCGCGTCGAGCGGTGCACCGGCCTCGACGGCCTCCACGATCGCGCTGCCGACGACGACGCCGTCGGCGGGAGGGCAGAGCGCCGCGACGTGATCACGCGTGCGCACGCCGAAGCCGGCGATCACGGGAACGGGCGACGTCGCGCGGGCTCGCTCGAGATATCGCCTCAGCGCGTCGCTCGCATCGATGCGCTGGCCCGTGATGCCCGTCGACGTGACGGCGTAGACGAATCCTCGCGCCGCGGCGACGATCGCGTGCATGCGCGCTTCGCTCGTCAGCGGCGTGATCATCGGCACGAGCGCGATGTCCTCGGCCGCCAGGGCTGCGCGCAACGCGCCGCTCTCTTCGAACGGGAGATCCGGGACCACGACGCCGCTCACGAGCGCTGCGCGCAGCCGTGGCGCGAGCTCGCCGGGCGCGAGCGAGAGCAGCGGGTTGAGGTAGCTCATCAGCACGCGCGGACGCTTCGCAGGATGTGACGCGAGATCGGCCAGGATGCCTCCGAGCGTCGCGCCCGCCGCGAGCGCGACACCGCTCGCGCGCTGGATCGTGGCGCCGTCGGCCATCGGATCGCTGAACGGGATCCCGATCTCGATCGCATCGGCCTCGTGCTCGAGCGACGCGAGGCAACGGAGGAATGCGTCACGATCGGGATGACCTCCGGTCAGATACGCGACGACCGAAGGGCCTTGGGCGCGACGCAGCGCGCGCTCGAGATCGAGCTGGCTCATCGCGCACCTTCGCGCGCGAGGAGCGCGGGCAGATCCTTGTCGCCGCGACCCGATACGCCGACGAGGATGCGGGACCCAGGCTTGCGCGCGGCGATGCGCAGCGCGCCCGCGATGGCGTGCGACGACTCGAGCGCCGGCAGGATGCCCTCGCGAAGACAAGTGAGGTCGAGCGCCGCGAGGGCCTCCTCGTCGCCGACGCTCTCGTAACGAACGCGACCGACGTGATGCAGGTACGCGTGCTCGGGGCCGACCGCCGAGTAGTCGAGACCCGCCGAGATCGATCGCGTGCCCTGCACCTGTCCGTTCGCGTCCTGGAGCAGCATCGTGTGGCAGCCGTGGAGCACGCCGGGCCGGCCGTGCGCGATCGTCGCTGCGTGCTGACCCGTTCCGTCTCCGACGCCGCCGGCTTCGATGCCCACGATCTCGCACGCATCGTCGAGGAATGCGTGGAACAGCCCGATCGCGTTCGAGCCACCACCGACGCACGCCACCACGAAATCCGGCGCCCCCGCGCGGGCCTGCAGCTGTGCGCGCGCCTCGCGGCCGATCACTGCTTGGAGCTCCCGCACGAGCCACGGATAGGGATGCGGGCCGACGACGGAGCCGAGCAAGTAGTACGTGCGCTCGGGGTCGCCGACCCAGTCGCGCATGGCCTCGTCGATCGCCGCACGCAGCGTGGCATCGCCGGAGGTGACCGGGATCACCTCGGCACCGAGGCGTCGCATGCGATCGACGTTGGGCGTCTGCCGCGCGACGTCCACCGCGCCCATGTAGACGACGCACGAGAGGCCGAGGCGCGCGCACGCGGCCGCCGATGCGACGCCGTGCTGGCCTGCGCCCGTCTCGGCGACGACGCGCCTCGCACCGAGATGTTTGGCGAGCAGCGCTTGGCCGACGGCGTTGTTGATCTTGTGCGCACCGGTGTGCGCGAGGTCTTCGCGCTTGAGCCAGATCTCGGCGCCCGCGAGCTCGCTCAGTCGTCGTGCATGCGTCAGCGCCGTCGGGCGACCGACGAAGTCGCGCAGCTCGGCGGCGAGCTCCTCCTGGAACGCCGGATCGCGAAGCGCTCGCGTCGCGAGCTCGGTCAATCGATCGAGCGCGGGCATCAGCGTCTCGGGCGCGAAGCGGCCTCCGAATGGACCGAAGCGACCGCGCGCGTCGGGAAGATCGGCGAAACGCGCCGGGCTCGAGGAGGAAGGCGTGACGAACGGGCTCAACATCATGACGAGACCTCCCGAAGCGAAAGAGACGCAGCGCGCGCCGCGCGGACGAAGGCGTGGACGAGGGCGACGTCTTTCTCGCCGCGGCGATGCTCGACGCCCGACGACACGTCGACGCCGAAGGGACGCACGGTCGCGATGGCCTCGCCGACGTCGTCTGGCGTCAGCCCGCCTGCGAGGACGAGACGGGCGCGACGCGCGAGCTCGCCGGCGCGTACGCGCGACGACGCGTGACCGCTGCCCTGGGTCGCGCCGTCGAAGAGGACGGGCTGGTCGAGCGCCGCGAGCGTGTCGAACGAGTCATCGGTCTCGAGCACGGCGGGGAACGGCCGCAACGTCGATGGCAACGCGCGAAAGGCTGCCGCCGAGCCGCGCGCCTGCAGGTGAGTGCACTCCGCGGCGAGCGCGAGCGCGATCGCGTCGTGCGTGAGATCGCGGAAGACGGCGACGCGATCGATCGATCCCGCGCGTCGGGAGAGAGCGCGCGCGGTGTCGACGTCGACCTCGCGCGGCGACGGCACGAGGACGAGCCCGATCGCGTCGGCGCCCGCTGCGATCGCCGCATCGACGTGCTCGATCGTACGCAGCCCGCAGATCTTCACGTACACGAGGCGGCCTCCGTGATCGCGCGGACGGCGGCGCTCGGATCGCTCGCGCGCATGAGGGTCGTTCCGATCAGCGCGCCGCGATAGCCGGCCTGCACGATCTCGCGAACGTGCTCAGGCACTTCGATGCCGCTCTCGGCGACGACGTCGATGTCACGCGGCAGCGCGAGCTGCGTCAGGCGAGCGCGGTCGATCGCCAGCGTCGCGAGGTCGCGACAGTTCACGCCGAGGAACACGCCCTCGCGACGGCCCCCGATGACCCTCATGCTGCGCGCGAGGTCCGACTCGTCGAACGCTTCGATCAGCGCGAACAGGCCGAGCGAGCGGGCCGCGTCCAGCATCTCGCCGAGGCGTGCGTCGTCGAGCATGCGCGTGATCAAGAGCACGCCGCTCGCGCCGAGCGCGCGGGCCTCGACGACCTGTAGCGGATCGACGAGGAAGTCCTTTCGCATCGCGCCGACACGATGCGGGCGCAGCGCATCGGCGATCGTGGCGAGCAGCTCGTTCGATCCGTCGAAACGCGTCGGCTCGGTCAGCACCGAGACGCACGCGGCGCCTCCGTGCGCATAGGCCTCGGCTCGCGCGACGCATGATGCGACGTCGGCAGCCGCGAGAACGCCCGCCGACGGTGCGCGTGGCTTGATCTCGGCGATGACGCCGAATGCGTCGAGCGCGAGCGGGAAGGGCGTCTCGGCTCGCGCGGCCTCCCGATGGAGCGCCGCGGATCGCGCCCGGAGCGTGCTCGCTCGCTGGCGGCTCGATCGCGCCATCTCGTCGAGGAAGTCAGACACGCGCGACTCCCTTCGACGGCGTCGGTGTGCGCGGGCACGCCTGCAGAAGACGCCAGAGCACGTGCTCGCCTTCGCCGCGATCGAGCGCCTCGCGTGCGATCGATACGCCGTCGCGAGCGCTGGCGGCGCGCCCCGTGACCTCGAGCACGAGCGCCGTGTTGAGCACGACCGCATCGCGATGTGCGCCGTGCTCCGTGCCTTCGAGGACGGCGCGGAGGCGGCGCGCGTTGCCCGTCGCGTCGCCGCCGCGCAGTGGAGCCGCCGCGCAGCGCGCGATGCCGAGGTCGAGCGGGTCGCGCACCGACTCGACGCACGCGCCGTCTCGCACGTCGATCGCGACGAAGGGTCCGAGGGGCGTCGCTTCGTCCCAGCCATGGGCGCCGTGCACCACGAGCGCGCGCTCGACGCCGAGCCGCGCCAGCGCGCCCGCCATCACGCGTGCCGCGTCGAGGCTGTACGCGCCGGCGACCTGGAAGCGCGGCGTCACGGGGCTCACGAGTGGGCCGAGCAGGTTGAACACGCTGCGTCCGATCGCGCGTCGCACGGGCATCACGCGTGCGAGGGCCGGGTGGTGACGCGGCGCGAACAGGAACGTGAAGCCCGTCTTCGCGAAGCACGATGCGGCCGCGACGTCGCCCGTCGGGAGCGCCATGCCGAGCGCCTCCAGCACGTCGGCGCTGCCCGAGCGGCTCGAGATGGATCGATTGCCATGCTTCACGATCGGCACGCCACACGCAGCGGCGAGAAGCGCCGCCGCCGTCGAGAGGTTGAGGCTCGAGGCGCCGTCTCCGCCGGTGCCGCACGTGTCGGCCGCGTCCTCCGCCCCGGGAATCGAAGGCCTCAGCGCGCGCCGACGCAGCGAGCGTGCGAAGCCGGCGACCTCGTCGACCGTCTCGCCGCGATCGCGCAGCGTGGTCAGCAGCTCCGTGACATCCGCCGCCTCGACGTCCTCGGTCGCGAGCACGTCCATCACGGCCTCGGCTGCGCTCGCGTCCATCGTGTCGCCCGCGCGCAGGCGCTCGAGAAGCGCCTTCATCGCGCGCCTCCATTCAGGAAGTTGTCGAGCAAGCGCAGGCCGTCGGGCGTCAGGATGCTCTCGGGATGGAACTGCACGCCGTGCACGCGGCCCGATACGTGACGCATCGCCATGACCTCGCCGTCGTCCGTGCGCGCCTGCACCTCGAGCGTCGCGGGCAGCGTCGCTTCGTCCACGGCGAGCGAGTGATAGCGACCGACGACGAGCGGCTGCGGGAGTCCCGCCAAGAGATCGCGCCCATCGTGGGTGATCGTGCTCGCGCGTCCGTGCATCAGGCGCTTCGCAGGGACGATTCGCGCGCCCGACACCAGGCCGAGACACTGGTGTCCGAGACAGACGCCGAGCAGTCGCGCGTCGAGCGCGCCCTCGATCGCGGCGCGCACGACGTCGGGCGAGACGCCCGCATCCTCGGGGCGCCCCGGCCCCGGCGAGACGACGACGTGCGACGGCGCGATGGCGCGCACGCCCGCGACGTCGATCGCATCGTTGACGACCACGCGCACGTCGGCGCCCAGCACCGCGAGCGCCTGCACGAGGTTGAACGTGAAGGAGTCGTAGTTGTCGATCACGAGCACGGAAGGCGTGGTCATCGTCAGAGCCCTTCCTCGGCGAGCCGGAGCGCGCCCTTCATCGCCGCCGCCTTGGCGAGCATCTCGTCGATCTCGGCAGACGGCTGGCTCGCTTCCACGATGCCGGCCCCGGCTTGGTATGCGTAGCCGCCGTTCGAGAACGAGATGGAGCGGATCGCGAGCGCGTGATCGCTCGTGCTCCCGTGCCCGAAATAGCCGACGGTGCCTGCGTAGAATCCGCGCGCGCACGGCTCGATCGCATCGATCAGCTCGAGCGCGCGCGACTTGGGCGCGCCGCTCACGGTGCCGGCAGGGAAGGCCGCGGCGAAGAGATCGCACGCGTCCTTGCCTTCGGCGAGCGTGCTGCGGACGCCACTGACCGTATGCATCACGTGGCTGTAGCGCTCGATGCCGCGGTAGGGCTCGACCACGACCGAGCCCGTCTCCGACACGCGTCCGATGTCGTTGCGCGCGAGATCGACGAGCATCACGTGCTCCGCGGTCTCCTTCTCGTCGGAGAGCAGCTCGCGCACCAGCGCCTCGTCTTCGTCGCGCGTCTCGCCACGTCGGCGCGTGCCCGCGATCGGTCGAAGGTGCGCGACGCGTCCTTCGAGCCGCACGAGCGCCTCCGGCGACGAGCCTGCGAACTGCGTGTCGCCGAAGTCGTAGAAGAACATGTAGGGCGAGGGATTCGTCAGGCGCAGCGCACGATACGCCTCGAAGGGATCGATCTCCGCTTCGCCCGCGTGACGCAGCGAGAGCACGAGCTGGAACACGTCGCCTGCGTGGATGTGATGCTGGGCACGCCCGATGGCCTCCGTCATCTCTTCGCGCGTCATCGAGGGCGTCGACGGGCCCACACGCGTGCGCCGGCGGACGCTCGGCAAGGCGCCCCGCAGCGCGTTGACGACCTCGCGGCGCAGGCTCGTGCGCTCGACCTCGTCGCCATCGTGCAGGATCGCGACGCGATGGGCGACGTGATCGAACACGAGCACCGAGCGCGTTCCGAGCAGCACGAGATCCGGCCCGGTTCGCCGCAGGCGAGGCGCACGCACACGGACGAATCGGCGCGCGACCTCGAAGCCCATCGCACCGACGAGCCCGCCCTCGAACGGCAGCTTCGCGTCGCCGGCGCGCGGTCGAGGCGCGCGCGCGAGCTCGGCGCGCAGCGCATCGAGCAGACCGTCGCGCGTGGCCGGGGCAGACGCCTCGGCTCCGTCGATCGAGAGCGTCTCTCCATCGAGCCGCACCTCGCGCGCATCGCCGAAGCCGATGAAGCTGTAGCGACCGAGACGCTCGCCGCATTCCACCGACTCGAGCAGATAACGCGGTCGGAACGGCGCGAGCTTGCGGAACGCCGAGACGGGCGTGTCGAGGTCGGCGGGGATGTCGAAGGGAGTGGATCGCATGGGGCCTCGGAAGCGAGGGCGCGGCCAGCAGCGATCAGGAGTGATCCACCACCGGCGGCGCCGGAGGTGGAGCTCTGAGTGACGTGGTCGTCAGTCCAGAGCCACCTCCGGCAGACGCCAATACCAGCGCGACGCGGCGAGCGTCTCGTGGTGGGCAGTGCTGACGGAGGCGTGGGACACGACTCCTCTCGTGTAATGCACGGGAGCCGAGCACGTCAACCCGAACGCGCGAGGGCGCGCGCGACGAGTGCCGCTCCTCGTGCGGAGAGGGCCATTTTCAGGGCCTCCTCGTGCGCCCGAGGCGACATCTTTCCCCACGTCTTCCTCACGACGAGGACGACCTCGTCGTCGTCGTGCTTGGCCGCGAAGGCGTCGAAGTCGAGCTCCAGGAACACCAAGCACGCGCAGTCTTCGAGGCACTGCGACTCCGGGTCGCGGCTCCGGTCTTTCTTCATCACGAGCGAAGCGACGCGGTCCGCGAAGGCCTCGTCGAGCCCGGACTCGATCACGATGGCGCGTGCCGTCTCCGCGTGGCGCGCGCCTGCATCCTTGCGCCACAGCAGATAGCCGACCCGCCCGTCCGGAAAGGCGTCGCGCGGCGATTTCCATCGCGCCAGATGCTGCGCGCGCACGGCGACGCGAAGCGCATCGCTGCCGTCGGGAGACAGCTGCGCGAGCCACCGCGTCATCGCTTCCGCGTAGACGAGCTCGCGACCTCGATCGCCGATGCGGACCGGATCCTCGTCGAGGAGCGCGTCGATGCGCGCCAGCGCGGCGTCGAGCGCGCTCACGACGCGTGACGCCGCGCGAGCCAGTCGGGGATCCACGCGGGAGAGAGCAGCCCGCGCTGCAGGGCGATCGCGGACGCGCCGAGCGCGAGCGCGTGGTCGGCGTCTGCGGCGCTCGTAATCCCGCCGAGCGCGACGATGGGAACCGACGTCGCTCGCGCGATCGACGCGAACACTTCCTCGGTGATCGACGGCTTGCCGGGAACCGCGCCGAGCGGGCCGAGCGACACGTAGTCGGCGCCTTCGCTCGCACGCCGGCGCACACCAGCCTCGTCGTGACACGAGGCGCCGACCCACGTGCCCGGGAGCAGCAGCGCGCGCGCTTCTCTCACCGATGCCGCGCTCTCGGGCAGATGCGCACCGTCGGCGGCGATGGCCCGAGCGAGCGCGAGGCGGCCGTTGATCAGCAGACGCGACATCGGCGGTTGCACGGCGGCGACCTCGCGCGCGAGATGGAGCAGCTCGACGTCGCTCGCATCCTTGGCGCGCAGCTGCACGGCGATGCGCTCGCCGTTCGCTTCGGCGCCCAGCCACGCGAGCGCATCGAGGACTCCCGCGATTCTGGGGTCGACGACGAGCAAGAGATCGAACGGGGCGGGCATCAGTCGCTGGACGGGTGCTCGGCGAGCCAGATGCGGGCTGCCTCGCAGTGCCGCGAGTCCGGATACCGATCGAGCAAATACTGCATCGCGCGCCGCTCGCCGGGCTCGTCGCCGTGAGACCCCAGATCCTGCGCGAGCCCGTAGATCGCATCGCCCGGCGTGTCCTCGCGCGCGCGATCGGGCGGCGTCTGCGAAGCGCACTGGAAGGGCGCGAGGAAGATCCCCGCGAGCAACAACGCGCGCATCAGAGCTTGCTGCCGACGATGCCGGCGAGCGGCGACGACGCGGTCGCGAAGAGCTTCTTCGGGATGCGGCCAGCGCGGAACGCTTCGCGCCCCGCTTCGACGCCCTTGCGCATCGCGCTCGCCATCAGCACCGGATCCTTCGCGCCCGCGATGGCCGTGTTCATCAGCACGCCGTCGCAGCCCATCTCCATCGCGATGGCCGCATCGCTCGGCGTGCCGACCCCGGCATCGACGATGACGGGCACCTTCGCGCGCATGAGGATGATCTCGAGGTTGTACGGGTTGCGGATGCCGAGCCCGCTGCCGATCGGCGCCGCGAGCGGCATCACGGCGGCGCAGCCGAGGTCCTCGAGCTTCCTCGCGGTGATCGGATCGTCGGTCGTGTACGGGAGCACGACGAAGCCTTCCTTCACGAGGATCTTCGCGGCCTCGAGCGTGCCCGGCACGTCGGGGAAGAGCGTCTCCTGATCGCCGATGACCTCGAGCTTGAGCAGCGGCGTGCCCAGCATCTCGCGCGCCAGACGCGCGGTGCGCAGCGTGGTCTCCACGTCGTAGCAGCCCGCGGTGTTCGGCAGGATCGTGTAGCCGCCGCTCATCAGATACTTCCCGAGCTCGGCGTCGGCTTTCGCCAGGTCCACGCGCCGCACGGCTACGGTCACGACCTCGGCGCCCGACGCCTCGAGCGCCGCGCGCGTCTGCGCCATGTCCGCGTACTTGCCCGTGCCCACGAACAAGCGCGAGCGGAACGTCCTGCCACCGATCGTCAGCGAGTCACTCATCGTCACTCCTTCAGCCACCACCGACGAAATGAACCACTTCGAGCTTGTCGCCGTCGGCGAGCTCGGTCGCGGCGTGGCGAGCACGCGGGACGATCTCTCCGTTGCGCTCGACCGCGACCAGCGTCGCGCCGAGCCCGAGCGCTTCGAGCAGCGCCGTGACCGTGGCGTGCTCCGCCAGCTCCCGCTTCTCGCCGTTGACCTCGATCTGCACGGGCGGACGATACCGCCACGCGCGCGTGCTCGCTACGCGGGCGAATCGCCGTTGCTCCGCGTATATCTCGGACGCGATGAAGACCCCGCTCGGCTGCATTCTCCTTGCCATGGCCCTCTCGGCGTGTGGCTCCGATCACGAAGAGCCGCACGAGTCGGCCTCGCAGCGCGCGGCGCATCGCTCGCGGCCCGAGGAGGTCGAGCGCATCGAGGAGCCGCCGCCGCCGAGCGTGTCCGAGGAGCCCCAGCATCCGCCGCCGCTCTCCGCGCAGGAGATCGCGCACGCACGCTCGCGCTGCGATGCCGGCGGTGCGCGCGAGTGCTGGCTGCTCGGCGAGATCTACGAGCGCGGCGAGGGCATCGCCGCCGATCCCGCGCAGGCCCGGACACTCTACGAGCGCGCGTGTGGGATGCCGGGCGGCTTCGGATGCGACGAGCTCGCGCGTCTGGATCCTGCGAACGCCGACGCTCATCTCGCGGTCGGCTGCGACGCAGGACGAACGACCTCGTGCGCGATGCTGGGCCACCGCGACCCCGTGGCGAACGCCAGCCGCATCGAGCGGGCGTGCACGCTCGGCGACATCCAGGCCTGTCCGGCCGTCGCGCGCGTGCTGCACGACGCGACACCCGCCGCGCCCGGCACGCCGACCGAGATGTCGCGCCTTCCTGCGTCCGTGACCGATCCGACGGTGCGCGCCGCGGCGCGGCACTGCGACGAGAACATGGCGAGCATGTGCGCGTGGCTCGCCATGCAGTACGTGGAGCCCGGGCCGTTCGGCGTGGTCGTCGACGCCGATCACGCGCTCGAGCTCTCGCAGCGCGCGTGCAACGACGAAGCGCTGGGTGGCTGTCTCCTGGTCGGCGAGATCCTGGTGGTCCGCCAGGCGGACGTCGCGACGGCAGGGACAGCCTTCAATCGCAGCTGTGCGGCGGGCAACGCAGAGGCGTGCGACGCGATCGCGGTCGTGCTCAACGGCTTGCCGGAGGCGGCCAACGACATCGCGCTCGCGCGCTTCGAAGCGTGCGTGCTGGGCATCGACGAGGACTGCAGCGGACCGAGCTGACCCGGGCTGCGCACGTGGTCGGCGCGCCGCACGCGATGGCGTGAGCGGACCGCGCTCCGCTGAGCGCCCTCAGTGGACCGCGAGGCGGTCGTGGCGACGGGCGACGCGGAAGGCGAGCCCGAGCGCCAGGATCGCGAACGCCGCGTTCACGAGCGCGATGTGCGTCGTCGCGAGGGCGAGGCGATCGGCGAACACGAACACGGCGAGCGCTGCGAGCACGTCCCCGCACCGCACGAAGAACGCGTCGACCGTCTGCTTGGCCTTGTACTTCACGTCGCGCGAGGTCGGCAGCCAGAGCAGCGCCTTGGCGGTGTTCTCGAGCGAGTAGTCGGTCGCGTTCTCGGCGATCTTCATCGCGCGCATGACGACGAACGTGACGCCCGCGGCCATCGCGGCGTAGGCGCCGAGCGCCACGAGCGGGAGCGCGAAGAGCGCGCCACGGACGCCGAAGCGCGACACGAGCCGCGATGCGACGAGCGCCTGCACGAGCACGGATGCGACGTTCACGACGAAGTAGAAGTCTCCGTACGTGTGGCGCAGGAAGTCCGCGCGGAATGCCGCGGGATCCGCGACGGTTCCTGCTGCGGCGAGCGCGGTCGCCGCCTCGCCGAGCACGGCACGCGACAGGAGATACTCGCCCGTCGTGTTCACGAGGTTGAGCACGACGAGCAACAGCGCGATCTCGCGCAGGTACGCGTCGCTCGTCACGAGCGCGAAGCCGCCGCGATCGGTGAGCGGCGCAGCAGGCGCGTTCCGGGCTTCGGGACGACGCACGATGATCGCGAGCAGCCCGATCTGGAGCAGCAAGAGGCCGGCGGCGAGCTGCATGAGCAGCGGGATCGCGAGACCGCCCGAGAAGAGGTGACCGGCCGCGAGCGCGCCGAGCGCCGAGCCGAGCGGCGCGCCGAGCGCGACGATCGGAAAGAGCCGACGGCCCTGCTGCTGCGGATAGAGATCGTTCGCGAGCGACCACACTTGCGCGACCGAGCTCAGCACGAACACGCCGAGCCACACGTAGAAGGCGATGCCGATGTACGGCACTTCGAAGTGCGCGAGCAGCGCGAAGCCCTCGAGACACACGAGGAAGAACGCGCTCGTGCCGAGCACGAGCCGACTGCGGTTCACGCGCGACGCGACCCAGCTGTAGATCGGGATGAGCCCCATCAGCACGAGCGCCTGCACGCCGGTCGCATAGCTGCGCACCTCGGCGCCACCGGTCGCGAGGATCAGCGGCTCGCGGAGCGTCTTGAGCACGTAGTACGCGAAGAGCCCGACGAACAGAGACGACGCGAAGAGCAGGGCGGTCAGCGCCTCGCCTGCGCGCACGTCGGAGAGAACGCGCAAGACACGATCGAGCCAGCCTGAGCGGTCCGAGGCCGAAGGGAGGGAGACGGTGGACGGACTGCTCATGCGTCGCGCGATCGTATCTGCGCACTCGGTGAGACGCCCAATTGTCGGAAAAGCGTTGGTCGCGCGGAACGAATTGCGCGGGAACCCAGGAGGTTCAGCGCGCGGCGTGGGCTTCCGCCTGCGTGCCCACGTGGACGACGACGTCCGCGGACAGCCCCGGCCTCAGCTCGACGCCCGCGGGCAGCTCTTGCCACGCGATGCGCACCGGCACGCGCTGCACCACGCGGACGAAGTTGCCCGACGCGTTGTCCGGTGGCAGCAGCGAGAAGCGCGATCCCGTGCCGCTCGAGAGGCTCTCGATGCGCCCGTGCAGCTCGACGTCCGGGAACGCATCCACGTGCACGTCGACGCGATCGCCCGGATGCATCCGGCCGATCTGCGTCTCCTTGAAGTTCGCGACGAGATAGGTCTCGGTCGGCACGAGCATCGCGAGCGTCTGCGACGGCACGACCAGCTGGCCCTCGTGGACCGCGAGACGCGAGACCACCCCGTCTCGCACCGCCACGACGCGCGTGTACGAGAGCGTGAGCTGAGCGAGAGCGAGCGCGGCCTCGGCGCTCGTGACGTGCGCGTGGGCGACGTCGGCGGCTGCGTGCGCGATGGCTACTTGCGTGTCGACGGGCTCGCGCTGCTCGAGCTGGCCGTGTGCCTCGCCCACGTGGGCGGTCGCGACCGATCGGCTCGCGGTGGCCGTGGCGAGCTGCGCACGCGCCTGCGCCTCGTTGGCGCTCGCGTCGTCGAAGCGCGTCTGTGCGTCGTCGAGCTCGGCCTGCGCGACCGAGCCCTGCTGACGGAGCGCAGTGGATCGATCGAGCGCGCGACGCGCGGCCGCGACGCCGACCACGGCACGATCGACGGCCGCTTGGGCAGCCGCGATCTGCGCGTCGGCGCTGTGCACCGCATCGACCGCGCTCGAGACGCCGGCGCGCGCACTGTGCAGCGTTGCGGACGCGGTCGCGCTCGTGAGCTCGGCCTGCGCATCGGCCTGCGCCGCTTGGGCCCGCGCGGTCGCGAGCTCGGCTTCCGCGGCCTGCACGCGCGCGGTGGGCTCGGCGGGATCGATCTCCACGAGCACGTCGCCCGCGTGCACGATCTGGTTCTCCACGACGGATAGATGGAGGATCGCGCCTCCGGTGCGCGCCGCGATGGGCACCACGTCGGCCTCGACCTGCGCGTCGTCGGTGTCCTCCTGGTCGGCGGTGAGGCGCGCGTGCACGAACCAGCCGATCACCGCGGCGATCGCGAGCCCGCCGAGCATGAACGCGGGACGGCGGCTCGGCTTCTTCGGAGCCTTCGCTTCGGTACTACTCGATTCGGGGGCGCTCATTCGATCTCCACGTGAACCGGCTCGGCCGCCGCGTCGGGCGTCGGGGCCTTCAGGAAAAACAACAGGGGCAGGACGCCGAGGAAGAGGAGCCCGGCGAAGAGGAACATCTGATCGAACGCGACGACGGTCGCCTGGCGCGCGACCGAGCCGGCGAGCGCTTGCAGCGCGGCTTCGTGCGCTTGGTCGGGACCATAGCCCTGTCCGCGGAACATCTGCTCGGCCCCGGCGATACGCGCCATCACCTCCGGGCGCGAGGGATCGAGATGCGCGGCGATCGAGGCGCGCGCGGTCGTCGTCGCGCGCGAGAGCAACGTCGCGAAGATCGCGAGGCCCAGCGAGCCCCCGATCTGCCGCAAGAGCGAGTTCATCCCCGTCGCGTCACTGATGCGATGACGCGGGACCATCGAGAGCGCGACGGTCGTGAGCGGCACGAAGAGCAGACTGAAGCCGATCCCTTGGATGGATATGGCGGCGATGATCCCCGTCGAGGACGTGTCGAGCGTGAACTGGCTCATCTGCACGGCGCCGAGCGAGAAGAACACGACACCGAACGCGATGAGCACGCGCGCGGACACGAAGCGATAGAGCCGTCCGACGATCGGCGTCGCGAACATCATCACGAGCGTGCGTGGCATCAGCGCGAGCCCGGACTGCGTCGCGGTGAACCCGAGCAGCTCCTGCATGAACACGGGCAAGAGGAACATGTTCGCCATCAGCATCGCGAACATGAGTGAGCCGATCACGGTGCCGGATGCGAACACGGGATCGCGGAAGAGGCTGATCGCGACGACGGGTGCGGTCGCCGTCAGCTCGCGCCACACGAAGAACGCGAGCGCGAAGACCGCGACGAACGCGCCCAGCGTGATGTGCGTCGACTGGAACCAGTCGTCGTCCTGACCTTCTTCGAGCACGTACTGCAGCGCGCCGAGGCCGACGGAGAGCAGGATGATGCCCGCGTAGTCGACGTGCCCGCGCTCGCGCTCGGCGAGCACCTTGTTCGCGCGCAGGATGTCCTCGGGCTCCTCGACGAACGCCGAGACCATGAGGAAGCCGAGGATGCCGACGGGCACGTTGATGTAGAAGATCCACTCCCACGGATAGTGATCGACGATGAAGCCGCCGAGCGTCGGGCCGACCGCGGGACCGATCATCACGGCCATGCCGAAGAGCGCCATCGCCGTGCCTTGTTCCGCGGGCGGGAACGTCTGCCGCAGGATCGCTTGCTCGGTCGGCTGCAGCGCGCCGGCTCCGAAGCCTTGCAGCACGCGGAACACGATCAGCCACTCGAGCGAGCGCGCGAAGCCGCAGAGCAGCGAGCCCACGACGAAGAGCACGAGACAGAACTGGTAGACGTTCTTCTGTCCGAAGCGGCGCCCGAGGAAGGCGACGAGCGGCATCACGAGCACCTGCGCGACGACGTAGCCCGTGCTGACCCAGGTGATCTCTTGGAGCGTGACGCCGAGCGTTCCGCGCATGTGCGGGAGCGCGACGTTGACGATCGACGAGTCGATCGCGCCCATCAGCGTGCCGAACGTGATCGACACGGTGACGAGCCACTTGTTGTGCTTCGGCTTCCAGGGCTCGGCGCTCGCCATGCCCGGCGGCATCGAGGTCGTGGCGACGGCGCTCATCGCGATGCCTTTCTGGGAGCAGCGCCCTCGACGAACACGCTCGTGAGCGAGCGCGCCCACGTGGCGGGGCTCGGGCCGCTCGGATCGACGAGACGCGCGCGGATCGCGGCCTTGAGCATGCCGAGGAAGAGGACCTCGTGCGTGCGGCTCGAGTCGGTGCGCAGCGATCCCTCGCGCACGCCGCGGCGGAGAGTCGCCTTCACGCGCGCGGTCAGCGACGACACCGTCTCGGAGGGTGGGCCGCCCCCGCCGCGATCGGCGGTCTCCATCACGATCGCGAAGAAGCCGCGATGTCGCTCCACGTGCTCGAGCAGCACGCGCGCGAGCGCTTCGAGCGAGGCCGCCGCGCCCTTGCCGTCGGTCTCGTCGAGCGCGGCGTCGATCACGGCGACGATCTCGGCGCGTCGGTGATCGCGGACCGCCGCGAAGACCGCGTCGCGATCGCCGATGTAGTTGTAGATGCTCCCGACGGAGACGCCGGCGACGGACGCGATCGCGTCGACACGCGCGCGCTCGACGCCGTCGCGCGCGAAGACTTCTTCGGCGGCCTCGAGGATCGCCAGCCGCGTGGTCTCCCGGAGCCGGTCTTTCAGCCGCGGAGGCTGCGATTCGGATTTTGAACCGAAGTTCAAGCGCGCCCACGATGCCCTCCGGCGTCGAGTCGCGCAAGCCTCACGCTCGCGGGTTGCCCTCGCCGGGACGATCTGCTGCAATTGCCGACATGAGTGCTCGCCACGGAGAGCCCGGACGGGAGCGCGCGTCGAGCGCGCGGACGGAAGGGACCGGAGAGGCGAGCCGACGTGAATCGAGCGTCATGCACGACCCCTGGCCCGACCTGGTCTCGAAGCTCCTTCGACCGAGCCGGCCGGACGCCGCGCGGTGCGCGCGGGAGCGTGACGGCTTCGAGCTCGAGCGCCGCGCGATGCGCGCAGAGCAGGCGAGCGCGATCTCCGACTGCGTCCGACGGATCGAGGAGGCGCGCGAGCAGGTGTTCGCCGCAGGCGATGGGCGCGTGCCGCGCACGATGACGGACCTCGAGCGCGAGTGGCGGCGTCTCGCGCGGGTCGATCCCGAGGCGGGCGTCATGGATCTCTGGGCGCGCGTCGCGCCCGCCGCGTGGCTCGATCGCAAGCCGTGGCGCGGCGCCGATCTCGATCTCGCGATGGCGCTCGCGACCGATGTCTCCGGCGTGGATCGCGCGGAGGCTTCCGTACGCTCGCTGCGGGAACGGATCGGTGCGGACATCGGACCGCGCATTCGCTGGGCTTGGCTCGAGAGCGACGTCGATGCGGCGTTCTCGTTGCTCGCGGGGCCTCTCGCGCTCGCGCAGGACGCGCTCTCGCGTCGCGACTGGGAGCTCGTCGCGTTCGCACGCGCCCACGCGCTCGAGGACGCCGTTCACGACTCCGTGCTCGCGACGTGGCCCGATCGTCCGATGCTCGCGCGCTCGGTGTCTCTCGCTGCGCTCGTCGAAGCGATCTGGATCGCGGCGGCATTGCCGGCGGGCGGATGTCCGGTCGCCCCGCTGCGCGAGCTGTGGGCGACGGGCTACGTGATCACCGTCGCCGACGCCGAAGGCGTGACGCTCGCGATGCCACGTCCTCAGCCCCAGGCATAGACCTGCAGCCACGAGCGCGGCTCGCCCACCGGCACGAGCGCGGGATGCACGCGCCGATCGATCGCGCTCGTGCACAGATGTCTTCGGCGCGGTGACGCGCGTGCCTGCTCCATGAAGCGCTCGAGCGCCGTTCGGAGCGTCTCGCCGGTGAACGGGATGTACATGAAGACGACGTCCGCCTCGGCGATGCTCGCGTCGCACGCGTCGCGACAGTCGAAGCGAGCCTGGACGCCGAGAGCGCGCGCGGCTTCTTCGGCCGCCTCGTGCAGCGGTCGATCACGCTCGATGCCGACCGCGCGCGCGCCGCCGAGCAGCGCCGCGAGCAGCACGACCTTTCCCATCCCCGAGCCGAGGTCGACGAGCTGCTGGCCCGCGCGGAGCTGCGTCGCGTCGAGTGCGTGAACGATCTCGTCGAAGCCCCCGGGCGTGTAGGGCATGCGCTCGTGCGCGAGAGCGGGCTCGTCGAGCGGCGGATAGGCGACGCCGAGCAGCTCCTCGACGAAATGGTCGCGTCGCTCGAGCGGCGTCTTCTCGATCACGCGGCGCAGCGCGAGCCCGCGCAAGGCGCCGGTGCGGATCTGGTCGCGTCGCTCGGCGTGGGCCCGCGCGGACGTCGAGACCAGAGTGCGATGCACGTCGAGCAGACTGGCGCGCTCGCGGAGGTCCTCGGTGCGCGCCCACCGCATGCGCAGCGTCGCATCGACGAATGCCCGATCGGTCTCGTCGCCGCGATCGAGGAGCGAACGCATCGATGAGAGATCCGGGACGCTCACGTCGAGGCCGGATATTACGACTGAGCGAGAGCGAGATGCACCTACGCGAGCGCGCGCTCCTTCTCGTCGAGCTCTTTCTGAGTCTGCTCCCAGCGCTCGGTCAGCTCGTCGAGCTTGCTCTGATCGACCTGTAGCCCGTCGAGCAGCGCGAACCGCTCCTTGTCGGTGACGCTGCCCTCCATGAGCTTCTCGTTGCGCTCGACCTGCTTCTTCTCGATCTCGGCGATGCGCGCCTCGAGGTCTTCGACCTTCTTCTTCAGCGGCGCGATCACCTTGTTCCGCTGGTCGCGCTTCTGCGCTTCCTCGCGCTTGCGCGCCTTCTCGTCGAGCGGCGGCTTCGGCGGCGCGATCGGTGCGGCCTTCGCCGACGTCTTCTGTGCCGGCGGCGGCTGCGTCTGCGGGCGCTTCGCTTCGGTCTTGAGCGCGGCGGCGTCCTTCGATGCCTGCTGCAGCTTCTGCCGCTCGCGCTGCATGTAGTCGTCGAGCGAGCCCATGTACTCGGTGACGGTGCCGCCCTCGACGACCCAGATCTTGGTCGCGAGCTTGCGGATGAGCGCGCGGTTGTGGCTGACGAAGATCATCGAGCCACCGAAGCTCGAGAGCGACTCGATCAAGCTCTCGGTCGAGTCGAGATCGAGATGGTTCGTCGGCTCGTCGAGCAAGAGCAGGTTTCCGGGACGAATGAGCAGCTTCGCCAGCGCGACACGAGCGCGCTCGCCGCCGCTGAGCACCTGGATCGTCTTTTCGACGTCGTCGCCGCTGAACAAGAACGCGCCGAGCACCGAGCGAACGCGGCCCGCGCCGACCTCGCGATTCTCGGCGGATACCTCGTTGAGGATGGTGTTCTTCGCGGTGAGCAGATCGGCGTGGTGCTGTGCGTAGTAGCCGGGCGTGACCGCGTGGCCGAGCGTGATCGTGCCGCCGCTCAGCTCGATCTCGCCCGCGATCATCTTGAGCAGCGTCGTCTTGCCGGCGCCGTTCGGGCCGATGATGCCGATGCGCTCGTCGCGGTACGCGTGCAGCGACACGTTCGAGAGCACGCGCCGCTCGCCGTAGCTCTTGGTGACGTTCTCGATGCGCACGACTTCGTTGCCGGCGCGCGCGACCTCCGGGAACGTGAACGCCATCGTGCGGCGCTTCCGATAGGTCTCGGCCGACTCCATCTTGTCGAGCGCCTTGATGCGGCTCTGGACGGCGCGTGCCTTCGTCGCCTGCGCGCGGAAGCGATTGATGAACTGCTCGGCCTTGTCGCGCTCGCGCTCGAGGTTCTTCGCCTTGTTCTCGAGGATCTCTTCTTCTTCGGCGCGCTGAACCAGATAGCGCTCGTAGTTGCCGGGGTACTGACGCACGCCCTCCACCTCGAACGTCACGACCTTGCTGATCTGTTCGTTGAGGAACTCGCGATCGTGCGAGATGAGGACGAACGCGCGCGAGTACGCCTTGAGGAAGTCGCTGAACCAAGCGACCGACGGCATGTCGAGGTGGTTGGTCGGCTCGTCGAGCAAGAGCACGTCGGGACGCGAGAAGAGCAGGGCGGCGAGCACCGCGCGCATCTTCCAGCCGCCGCTCAGCTCGCCGAGATCGCGACCGAGGTCCGGCGTCATGAACCCGAGACCGGCGAGGATCTTCATCGCCTCGTGCTCGGAGTAGTGCGCATCGAAGCGTGCGAGCTCGGCGTGCAGATCGGCGAGACGCTCCGATGCGACGACGATCTCGTCGTGCTTCTCCTGCTCCGCGAGATCCTGCACGAGCGCTTCCGCGGCCGTGAGATCGGCCTCGAGCTCCGTGCGGCCCGGGACGCTCTTCATCACGAACGGCAGCAGGCCTTGCCCACCCGCGACGGCGATGTCCTGGGGCAGCCAGCCGATGCGCACGCCGCGCGCGGTCCGAACCGTGCCCGAGTCGGGCTGCTGATCGCCCGCGAAGATCCGCAGCAGCGTGCTCTTGCCCGAGCCATTCGGCCCGATGAGCCCGATCCGATCTCCCTCTGCGATGCGCAGAGACAGGTTCTCCAGGATCGGCCGGGCGCCGAACGAGAGAGAGACGTCTTCGAGTACGACCGTGCTCACAGCGGCGCGCGGTGTAGCAGGCCGCGTCGGGGATCGCCCCTCGGGATCGTGGCGCGTGTCGTGCTAACTGCGCGCACCGGAGGTTCTCGCGCATGAGGAAGTCTTGGGGCCCGCTCGTCGCTCTCGGAGCGACGCTGTTCGCGTTTGCGCCTGTTTTCACGGTTTCTGCTCAGCGCGCACCGACTCTGCGGACCTCCGCGAGCATCCACGGCGACATCGCGATCGCCAGCAACTCGATTCTGACCTGTAGGGCCGGGACCACGTCGGCGATGGGTGGAACCGGCGTTGGTGGGGTCGCCTGCGCTACAGCCCAGGCGGACGGCACGCGGAGCCTGGTCAACAACGACTTCCCGATGGACCTCATCGACGTCGACGCCGACGGGACGACGTTCGACTCGAGCACCGCCGATCTCACGATTCCGGCCACGGCCATGGTGCAGTGGGCGGGCCTCTACTGGAGCTGCGACGACGCGCTCGTCGGCGATCCGATGCCAGTTCGGGCGAGCGAGGGGACCGTCGCGTTCCGCGTGCCCGGCGCCGCGGCGTACGCGAACGTCACGGCGGCGGCGGCGGATCTCACGCGCGTCGGCGCGATCAATCGCTACATGGGCTTCGTCGACGTCACGACGCAGGTCGCCGCGGCGCGCGGTGGCACGTACGCGGTGGGCAACATCCAGTGCACCAACACCACGGCGACCAACCCGCAGTCGAACCTGCGCGGTGGCTGGTCGCTGGTAGTCGTGCTCGCGGACCCGACGCTCGCGCTCCGCAACCTGACGGTGTTCGACGGGTTCGAGCAGTACGGCAACGGCGGCGTCACGTTCCCGATCAGTGGCTTCGTCACGCCGCCTACCGGCGTGGTCCAGACGACCGTCGGGCTCATCACGTGGGAAGGCGACCGCGGCCTGGGCGACTCGCTCTCCGTGTCTTGCACGATGCCGGCGACCGGTGCGGTCGCCGTCGGTGACGGCGGAATCAATCCGACGACGGACATCGGGAACAGCACCGTGTCGATCCGCGGCGTTCGCGGACCGGGTGCTCCTGCGTACGCGAACACGCTCGGCTTCGACGCGGACCTCTTCTCGCAGCCGGGCGCGCTGCCGAACGGATGTCGCGCGGCCAGCGTGCGCGCCGTCACGACCGGCGAGGTGATCGAGATCGGCGTGATGACGTTCGCAACCGACATCTTCGCGCCGCAGATCGATCTCACCAAGACCGTCAGCGACGTCAACGGCGGCGACGTCGTGATGGGCGATGATCTGCTCTACACGATCGTCGGCACGAACAACGGCATGGATCCCGCGCTCGGCGTGGCGCTCGCCGACGTGATCCCGACGGGCACGACGTACATCGCGAGCTCGATCCGGATCAACGGCATCGCGGTCACCGACCTGCCCGTCGACGACACCGGCAACTACGACGCGGTCGCGAACACCGTGCACGCGCGGCTCGGCACGGGCGCGAACGGTCTCAACGGAGGTCGGATCGATCCCGGTGGGACATTCACGGTCACCTTCCACGTCCGGCTCGGAACGCTGACCGCCGGCACGACGATCATGAACACGGCGACCGTCGGCTACACGGGCCTGACGCTCGGCACGATGACGACGTTCAACGGCAACTCGGACGGCGACGGTACGACCCCCGGCCAGCAGCCCACGGTCATCACGACGTCGGCGATCTGCGGTGACTCGCGCATCACGGCGCCCGAGACCTGCGACGACGGCGCGCGCGTGGCGGGCGATGGCTGCAACACGGACTGTCGCCGCGAGGTCGCGATCACGACGCCTGCGAACGGAACGACCGTTCGCACGGTCACGATCGCCGGCACCGCGGATGCGGGCGCGATGGTGGCAGTCACGATCGACGGGACCAGCGTCGGGACCGCCACGACGGACGCCACCGGTCACTGGACGCTTCCGACACCGGCGGGCCTCGCCGACGGAATGCACGTGATGCGCGCGACGGCGACCGACGCGGCGGGTGGCACGTCGACGGCGACGAGCACGTTCCGTCTCGACTCGGCGACGACGGTCGCGATCACCGCGCCGGCGAACGGCAGCACGACCAACGCGACGATGCCGACGATCCGTGGCACCGGCGAGGCTGGCGCGACGATCACGGTCAGCGTCGACGGCACCGCCGTCGGCATGGTCACCGTCGCGGCCGACGGAACGTGGTCCTTCCCGACGACGAGCCCGCTCGCCGACGGCATGCACACGGTTGGCGCCGCCGCGCGCGACGCGGCTGGCAACACGGCGACCACGTCGAGCACGTTCACGGTCGACGCTCACACGATGGTCGCGATCACGGCGCCCGCGACGGGCTCGACGGTGATGACGCGCATGCCCACGATCTCGGGGACCGGCGAGCCCGGTGCGATGATCGCGGTGACGGTCGACGGCACGAGCGTCGGCACGGCGACCGTCGCGGCGGACGGCACGTGGATGCTCCCGACGACGAGCGCGCTCACGAACGGCTCGCACACGGCCGTCGCGACGGCGACCGATGGCGCCGGCAACACGGCGATGGCGACCTCCACGTTCACCGTGATGAGCGGCACGAGCGTCTCGATCGACTCGCCCGCGACCGGCACGAGCATCACGATGCGCACGCCACCGATCAGCGGTCATGGCGAGCCGGGCGCGACGATCAGCGTCGTCGTCGACGGCGGTACGGCGCTCACGACGACGGTCGCGGCCGACGGAACGTGGTCGGTCACGGTCGCGACTTCGCTCGCGGACGGCCCGCACACGGCGGTCGCGACGGCGACCAACACGCACGGGGACACCGCGACTGCGACGAGCACGTTCACGGTGGACGGCTCGACGCAGGTCGCGTTCCTGCAGCCCGGCGATCACGGCCCGATCGGCGATCGCACGCCCGAGCTCAGCGGCACGGCCGAGCCCGGTGACACCGTCGTCGTCACGGTCGACGGCACCGTTCTCGGAACGGTCACGGCCGACGCCGAAGGCAACTGGACGCTCGGTCTCACGACGCCGCTCGACGACGGCGCGCACGCGGTCTCCGTCCGCGGCACCGATGCGGCCGGCAACACCGCGACCGACACCGGCTCGTTCACGGTCGACACCATGTCGCCTGCGCTCGAGATCCGCAGCCCGGGCGACGGCACGCACACGAACGAGACACGGCCCGAGATCAGCGGCGACACCGAGCCAGGCCTCATGGTCATCGTGCTCGTCGACGGCACGATGATCGGCACGGCGACGGCCGATGCAACCGGACATTGGTCGCTCGTTCCGACCACCGCGCTCGCGGACGGCATGCACCAGGTGCGCGCCGAGACCACCGACGCCGCGGGCAACACCGCAGTCGATCAGCACGGCTTCACCATCGACACCGCGGCGCCCACCGTCGCGATCACCGGGCCGGCCAACGGCTCGACGACGAACGACACCACGCCGACGATCCACGGCAACGCCGAGGCGAACAGCACGGTGCAGGTCTTCGTCGACGGCGTGCTGGTCGGCACCGTCACGGCGGCCGCCGACGGCACGTGGACGCTCGATGCGCCCACTGCGCTCGCCGAGGGCCCGCACACGGTTCGCGCCGTCGCGAAGGACACCGCGGGCAACACGGCGACCGACTCGGGCTCGTTCGTCGTCGACACGAGCACGCGCGTGGCGATCACGTCGCCGGCGACCGGCAGCACGGTCGGCACGGCGCATCCCACGATCCGCGGCACCGCGGAGCCGGGCGACATGGTCGTCGTCTCGGTCGACGGCACGATGGTGGGCACGGTCACGGCGGGCCCCGACGGCAGCTGGTCGATCGCGACCACGACCGCTCTGACGGCGGGCTCGCACACGGCGACGGCGCACGCGACCGACGCGCTCGGCAACGCGGCGAACGCGACGAGCACGTTCACGTACGACCCGACGATGCTCGATACCGACGGCGACGGCATCACCGACGCGAACGAGTGCCCGTCGATGCCGTGTCGCGACAGCGACGGCGACGGCATGCCGGACTACGACGACCCGGACGACGACAACGACGGCGTGCCCACGTCGATCGAGTGCGCGGGCGGCGTCCCGTGCATGGACACCGATCACGACGGCACGCCCGACTATCTCGACACCGACGACGACGGCGACGGCATCCCGACGATGACCGAAGCGCCCGGTGGCGTCCGCCGCGACACCGACATGGACGGCACGCCCGACTACCTCGACGTCGACGACGACGGCGACGGCATCCCGACGGCGACCGAAGCGCCTGGCGGCGTGACGCACGACACCGACGGTGACGGCATCCCCGACAACCTCGATCCGGACGACGACGGCGACGGCATCCCGACGGCGCGCGAGCGTGCGGACGGAATGCGCTTCGGCAACGACGTCGACGGCGACGGCCTGCCCGACTGGCTCGACACCGACTCCGACGGCGTGATGGGCAACGATCACACCGAAGGCGTCGGCGACACGGACGGCGACGGCATCCCGAACTACCTCGATCCGACCGACGATGCGGTCGACGGCGGCGTGCGCGACGGCGGCGCGGTCGACGCGGGCGCGCACGATGCGGCGGTGGACGCGGCCGCGGATGGCGGCGCGCGTGACGCGGGCGTGGGCGACGGCGGTCTCGGTCCGCACGCTCCCGGCGGCTTCTCCGGTGGCGCGTGCGCGTGTGCGACGCCCGGTGCTCAGAGCACGCGCTCGCCGCTCGGCGCGTTGCTCGGTCTCGGTGCGTTGCTCTTCGTGATCGCGCGCCGCCGTCGCAAGACGGTGGCCGTGGCCGCATTAGCTGCGCTCGTCTTCGTCCCCAACCTGGTGGAGGCGCAGCGTGGCGGATTCACGCTCGATCAGTTTCGCCCGGCGGAGACTGCGAACGACGGCTTCGCGATCTCGCGCCCGAACGACCTCGGGCACCTGAACTTCGGCGCGCAACTGGTCGTCGACTACGCACACGACCCGTTCGTCTACGAAGAGCGCCTCGGGGATCAGTCGACGCAGAGCCACGCGATCGTCGAGCATCAGCTCGTCGGCACGCTCGGCCTCTCGCTCGGGCTCGCCGATCGCGTCGTGATCTACGGCGGTCTGCCGGTCTCGCTGTGGAACCAAGGGCAGGGCGCGCCCGGCTTTCCGACCGCCGACGGAACGCAGATCGGCGATCCGTACCTCGGCGTGCGCGTGCGCTTGTTCGGCGAAGCGGCCGACGTGTTCGCGCTCGCCATCCAGCTCACGGGAACCGCGCCACTCTCGAACTTCGTCACGCAGACGGAGGCGTTCACCGGCGAGCAGACGTTCGCGTTCTTGCCGCGCGTCAACGGTGAGCTCCGGCTCGCCGACGGGCGCTTTCGCATCGGCCTGAACGTCGGCGGGCGCTTTCGCCAGCAGACGCAGATCCTGAACCTCACGGTCGGCCAGGAGCTGACGTACGGCATCGGCGCGACGTTCGTGGCGCTGCCGAACGTGCTCGACCTCACCGTCGAGGGCTACGGTGCGACGAACTTCGATCACTTCTTCGAGCGCGAGTGGACGCCCTTCGAGATGATCGGTGGCGTCCGCATCCATCCGGTCTGCGATCTCACGATCGGCCTCGCCGGTGGCGGCGGTCTCACGCGCGGCTACGGCTCGCCGAACGCACGCGGCATCCTCTCGGTGGGCTGGGCGTGGGACGGCCCGTGTCACGCGGCGCCCGCCGCCGAGCCGGTGCCGGAGATCGCCGAGCCCGGCGACGCCGATCACGATGGCATCCGCGACGACGTCGATCAGTGCCCGGCCGAGCCGGAGGACGTCGACACCTACCAGGACACGGACGGGTGCCCGGATCCGGACAACGACTCGGACGGAGTGCTCGACGTCGACGACGGCGCACCGCTCGAGCCCGAGGATCCGGACGGATTCCAGGACGCGGACGGCGTGCCCGACCCGGACAACGATCAGGACGGCGTGCCCGACGTCAGTGACGGCGCACCGCTCGATCCGGAGGATCACGACGGCTTCCAGGATCAGGACGGCATCCCGGATCCGGACAACGATCACGACGGCGTGCTCGATCCGGACGACGAGTGTCCGACCGCGCCCGGCACGGCCGAAGCGCACGGCTGCCCGCGCAGCGTGCGTCTCGACGAGGAGACGGGGCAGATCATCATCCTGCAGCGCGTCGAGTTCGCCACGAGCCGCGACGTGATCCTCGAGCGCAGCTTCCCGATCCTGCAGGAAGTGCTCGCCGTCATGAACGCGAACCCGCAGATCCAGCGCGTGCGCATCGAAGGTCACACCGACGATCGCGGACGCGATGATCGCAACCTCGACCTCTCGCGCCGTCGCGCGGCGAGCGTCGTACGCTGGCTCGTGGATCACGGAGTCACGCAGGCGCGCCTCGAGGCGGCCGGCTGCGGCGAGCTCCACCCGATCGACACGAACGCGACGAACGACGGCCGTCAGGCCAACCGCCGCGTCGAGTTCCACATCGTCGTGCCCGCGCCGCCGGACGGGGCGCCGCCGCTCGAAGGCTGCGTCGAAGTCACGCCCTGAGGATCGATCCGCGCGCATCGTGGGCCGGCTCGTACGGGCTGGATGGCGCGCTTGAAATCGGGCTGACATCGCCCCGAGGCGTCCGGGGCCCCACCTCTGGAGCATGTCAGCCCGCCCTCTCGTAGCCCTCTCCCTCGCGGCCGCGCTCTTCGCCGGTTGCTCCACGCCCATGATCGCCTCGCCCGTCGACGCTGGAGCGCCGGTCGGTGATGCGGGCCCGAGCGCGCCCGACGCGTTCGTCGCGCCCGACGCGTTCGTCGCGCCGGATGCGTTCGTCGCGCCGGACGCGTTCGTCGCGCCGGACGGCGGCCCCATCGGCTTCACGGACCTGCTCGCGGGTCTGGGCGTCGACACGGCGCTGCCCGATTTCCCGTCGGGCGTTCCCTCGACGTACAACCCGCTCCACGAACGCTTCACGACGATCAACCCGCGCGTCGAGCTGTACTTCGCCGGTTGGACCGACGACGACACCGGCCACCAGCGCGAGGGTTTGCTCGACGACGACTTCGCGCCTGCGCTTCATGCGGCGCGCCTGCTGCCCTCGGACTCACCGTGGAACGAGAGCGCGGCCCAGCAGCGCTCCGGCGTCGCGATCGACGTCGATGGCGACGGATTCCAGGAGGTCGCCGTCGTCTATTACAATCAGGCCGACAGCACGCTGCGCCTCCGCGTGATCGACGGCACGCCGAGCGCGCTCGGCACCGGCTACGCTGCGAGCACACCTCGCGTGCTCGCATCGAGCGTCACGCACCGCGCCGTGCCCGACGGCTGGCTCGATCATGCGGCCGTGGCCGCGAACGTCGACGACGACGACGCGCAGGAGCTGCTCTTCGCCTACGGCGACCTCTACGTGTTCGACGACGAGGCGCACGGCTTCGCGCAGCTCGCGGGCTCGCCGATCGCCTATGGGTCCGATTGCCTGGCGGTCGCGGCTGGCGACTTCGACGGCGCACCCGGCGACCGCACGGACGAGCTCGTGGTCGCGCACGTGTCGGCGGGCCATGTCGCGACCGACTTCTTCGATGGCACGACGCACACCGGATCGGGTGACACGCTCTTCAATCCGCTCGACAGCAGCGCCGCGAACGATTTCACGTGGGCGTTCCTGCGTGCGGGCAACTTCGACGGCGACGCGATGGACGAGATCGCGTTCGAGGGGCGGACCGACGATGGAGGCAGCAACTGGCGTCTGGCGATCATGGACGACGCGACGACGTCGTACGCGTGGTTCCGAAGCTTCGGGCCGATCGTGTCGAACGGCGCGATCGTCGGTCAGTACGGCAACATCCTCACCGACTTCGAGGTGCTGGACGCGAACGGTGACGGCGTCGACGACATCGCAGTGACGTCCTTCCTGTACTACGGGCTCGATCGCGTGCCCGCCTCGTCGAGCACCACGGCGGTCACGTCCGCTCAGTTCGCGCTGCCGACCGGTGTCGGCCGCGTCTCGATCGCGTTCTCCGACCTCAGCTGCATCACGAGTCTCTGCGTTCCGACCATGGCGACGCACGGACAGTTCTCGTCGACCGCGGGCGTCGTGGGTCGCGATCAGCTGATCGCCGCGCACTTCGTGAACGGCGATCTCTACGTCGGCTCGCTCGATGGCGACACCTGGAGCTGGCATGCGGTCGCGAGCGGATCCGATGGCGACACGCTCGGCGGGATGCTCGTCGCCGCGAACCTCGACGACGACTCGGCCATCCTCCGCTTCACGGGCACGCACGAGCTGCAGTTCACCGACCCCACGCCGGTCGCGCTCCTCTCTGCCGCGCCTTGCTACGACGCGTCGAGCGGCGAGATGCAGGACCTCGGCAACTGCAGCACGTCGTTCGGCGATGCGAGCACGATGTCGACCACGGTCGAGCGGTCCTACGGCGAGGCTGTCAGCTGGTCGATCGGCTACGAGCTGGATCTGTTCGGTGTCGCGACGGCGAGCTTCACGACGACGTTCGAGCAGGACTTCGAGCGCACGGCGGCGACCACGCACTCGGTGACGCAGTCGATCACGTATACGGCTGGCGAAGAGGACTCGGTCGTCTTCAGCGTCGTGCCCTTCGACGTCTACTACTACACCATCGTCTCGGCGCCGATGGGGCATGCGACCGAGATCGGCAACATGCTCTCGCTCGACTTCCCGCGACCGCCGCAGACGCTGCTCGTCACGCAGGCGCTCTACGATGCGCACGACGGTACGCTGCGCGACACCGCGAGCCTCTTCGCACACACGGTCGGCATGCCCCACAGCTACCCGACGCGCGCGATGGCGGATGCCACCTGCACCGGGAGCTGCTTCCAAGTCGGGCCGGTGACCGTGGGCGAGGGCTCCGGGTACGTGGAGGCCTCGACCGCCGTCTCGACGGCAGTGCTGCGCCGCGACGCGTTCACCTCGTCGATCGAGCTGGCGTCCGAGGTGTCGGCTGGTGGCGTGACGATCGGACACTCCCAGCGCTACTCGCACGGGACAGCGCTCGAGATGTCCACCGAGACGCAGATGGTGCTCACGGGCCGCGTGGCGAACGTGGCGCACACGCCGTACCAGTTCGGGCTCTTCGCGCGGCCGGTGCCGTTCGGCACGACGCCGACGCTGCTCGTCGACTACTGGGTGCAGTGAGGATCAGGCGAGCGTGACGCGGGTGCCGGGAAGGAGGAGGAAGCGTGTCGCGCCTCCTCCTTTCTGGCGCTCGACCCAGGTCGCATCGAGGCCCGCTCTCTCGAGATCCTTGCGCAGACGGTGGACGAGCACGTTGACGTCGGTCCGCGCTTTCAGCTCCTTGCCCCAGATGCGTCCGAGAAGGACTTCGTCCTCGACGAAGTCACCCGCGCGCAAGGGCTCGGGAGGCGAGAGCAGCAGTGCCATCAGATCGCATCGCTTGTCCGGGAGATAGACGGTCACGTCGATCGCAGGCGAGCGCAGACACAGACGGCCACCGCGCGGCAGGAACTCGAGCCGCACCTCGACGCGCATGCCGCCGCCGCCGCGAGAGCCCTGCACCGTCGCTGTCTCGGCAATCGAGACTCCGCTCACGATCGTCAGTCCATCGGCTCCGTGCGCGAGCACCGCGCCCGCGTCGAGCGCCGTCCAGTCGGAGAGCTTGTCCCCGTCGATCGCGACATCGCCCCGCGCATGGAGCGCACCCTCGATGATGCGCAGCTCTGCAGCGTGCGGCGCCCATGCCTCCAGCCAGAGGTCGTCGTCCTCGCTGCCGCCGACGCGGAACGGACTGCGTGTGATGCCGTAGAGCGATCCGTCGTTGCGTTGGAGCAACCAGTCTCGCGATCGCTCGCGGCTCGTCTCGGCCTCGCGCGTCGCCGTGAGCGAGAGCCCCGGCAGCTCCACCACGTCGCCGTGCGCGAGCGCGCGCTCGTGCTCGACCAGCTCGCCGTTCACACGCGTCTTCGCACGACCGAGCTGCACGAGCTGCGGGCCGTCCGGAGAGAGCACGACGAGAGCCTGCATGCGGCTCGCGCGCTCGCTCGAGAGCACCAGGTCGGCGTTCGCCGACCGACCCAGCGTGACGCCTCCGGCGTCGATGCGACGACGCGTGCCGTCGTGGGTCACGAGCCACCAGGACTCGTCTCGGCGCTCGCGCGTGGATCTCGCCACGGCGCGATCCTAACGCCAAACCGCCGTCGCAATCACTCGATGACGTAGACGTTCGTCGCCTGATCGGGGACGTTCGCCGCGAACCCGGTCGCGCCGAGATCGGCGACCGTCGTGGGGCCGACGGATTCGCTCGCGTGTCCTTCGACGCCGAAGATGCGGCGCACCGTGAGCGCGCGCGTCGTGGGCAAGCCGGCTGCGCTCGCGAGATCCAGCGGGATACGGACGTGGCCGCTGCTCGCGGCGCCGACCGCGAAGTTCGCGACCACCACGACGAGCCGCTGAGCGCCCGTCTCGAAGCGCGCGAACGTGTAGAACGCGTCGGGGCAGTCGCCGAACATCGCGGTGTTGTCGAAGTACTCCAGGCCCCAGTAGCGGTTCGACTGGATCGCGGGATCCTGCGCGAGCGCGAGCAGATCGCCGTACCACGCGCGCAGCGCGGTCTCGCTCGCGGTCGACGTTCCTTGGTGCCAGCGCACCATCGTCGGCATCGACCAGTAGTCGAAGATGGTCGTGCGACCGTCGTCGCCGCCGAAGCCCTCGACCCCCGCGCCGGGCTCGCCGAGCTCCTGGCCGTTCAGCATCAGGAGCGGGCCGCCCGACCAGAGATACTGGATCGGGGCGAGCTGGTGCGCGGCCGCCGCGCTGCCGAAGCCGCTGTCGTCGGGGCCGCCCGTCGTCACGATGGGCGATGCGATGCGGCGCTCGTCGTGGTTCTCGAGGTACTCGACGTAGTGATTGCGATCGGCATCGCCGAGCGCGCCCATCACGCCGGAGAGATCGCTCTGGCTCGCGTGACCGATGTAGAGGTTCTTGAACGTGTCGTACGTCGCGTCGTGATACACGGCGTCGAATCCGTCGCCGACGAGGCTCGGAAGTCGATCGTAGGCCTCGGCGAAGAAGAACGCGTTCGCATCGCGCGCGCGCGCCTGCGTGATCAGATAGCGCCACGCCTCGTCGGGGACGTAGTGCGCGAAGTCGCACCGGAAGCCGTCGACGCCACGCGCCTGCCAGTACGCGAGCACGTGATCGACGAGCGTCCACGTCGTCGGCATCGGCGTGAACGAGGTCGAGCCGTTCGTGAAGTCGAGCCCGTAGTTGAGCTTCACCGTCTCGTACCAGTCGTTGGCCGAGGGATTGAGGCCCGTGAAGTTGTCGCCCGTCGCGCGCGCTGCGTGACCGCTCGAACCGTCCTCCGGAGCGAAGTGTCCGTCGAACGTGATCCCGCTCGGCGTCCACGACGACGGATGCGAGAGCACGAGCGGGCCGCCGCTCAGATAGAAGAACGCATTCGACGATGCGAAGAAGCGGCTCTGATCGTCGCCCACGCCGAAGTCCCACTCGGGATGGACGACCGAGTGATACGAGCGCGCGACGTGGTTCGGCACGAGGTCGAGCACGACCTGCATGCCGGCGGCGTGGATGCGCGCGATGAGCGCGTCGAGCTCGCCCTGGCGATGCGCGGGGTCGTCGGCGAGATCGGGCGATGCGTCGGAGGCGTCGCGGATCGCGTAGAACGATCCCGCGCGGCCTTTCACGACGTCGCCGTCGTCGGGCGGCAGGCCGACCGACGGCCAGTCCGTCAGCGTCGCTTGGCGCAGCGCGCCCGTGAGCCAGACGTGCGTGGCGCCGAGCGCGTGGATCGACGCGAGCCGATCGGCGGTCACGTCCGAGAAGTGGCCCGATCCGTTCTGCGTGATCGTCCCGTCGACGGCGCGCGTCTCGTTCGTGTTGCCGAAGAGCCGCACGACGAGCTGGTAGACGACCGGGCGGACCGGTGCGGGGGGCACGCTCGCATCAGGAGCGTCGAGGCCGCTGTCGGGCCCGGCATCGCTCACGAGCGCATCGATCGTGAACGCATCGATGGCGTCCAGCTCGGGGCCACCGTCGGGCCCTGAGTCGGACACCCTGGAGGCATCGGGAGCGGTCGCCGCATCGACGCCGCCACCCGGCTGCGCGCATGCGACCCAGAGGAGACAGCTGAGCCACGCTCGACGCATCGGTCGAGCGTACCGCGATCAGTCGCTCGGCAGCAGCTCGTGTGCTGGGTCGTGCGCCAGCGGCTGCCACGTCCAGTCACCCGAGTAGAGCGACGAGATCGAGTAGATGACCGCGATGGCGATGGTGAGCGTCAGGAAGAGAAGCCCGACGAACCGCGGGCCCGTCCAGAACTCGTCCGACGCCTTGAGGCGCGCCACTTCTTCGCTGGTCATCATGACGGGGCTGCTCGTACCGCAAGCGCTGGCGCCGGTCAACGGTTGGCCCTAACGCTGCGGCCTCGTCGTGGCCTCGCTCCGTCTGTTCGCCCGGTCGCTCGCGATCGCCTTCGTCCTGGGCCTGGTTCCGTTCCGCTATCTCGGGTGGCTGCTGACGCGCGACGTTCCGCCCACGGCGCACGAGCGTGAGGTCGAGCAAGGTGCGTTGCTGGCGTCCGCGCTCGAGCGGCTGGGCGCGACGTACGTGAAGCTCGGCCAGATCCTGGGCTCGCGGCCCGATCTCCTGCCGCCCGGCTGGGTCGAGGGCCTCGCGCGCCTGCAGGATCGCGTGAAGCCGATCTCCATCGACGCGATCCAGGGCGTGCTCGATCGCGCATGGACGCCGGAGCAGCGCGCGCTCGTCGCGTCGGTGGATCCCGTTCCGCTCGCGGCCGCGTCCGTCGCGCAGGTGCATCTCGCGCACCTGACGAGCGGAAGAGAGATCGTACTGAAGGTCCAGCGGCCCGACGCCCGCGAGCAGATCGAGCGCGACCTCGTGCTCATGCGCCTGTTCGCGCGCATCGCCGATCGCATCCCGACGGTCGATCTGCTCTCGCTTCCCGGCGCGATCGAGCGCTTCGGCGACGCGCTCGCGCAGCAGCTCGACTTCGAGCACGAGCGCGAGAACAACGAGCGCTTCACGCACAACTTCCGACGCGTGAAGAACGTGCGATTCCCGGTCGTGCTGCGCGAGCTGAGCGGCGGCACCGTGCTCGCCATGGAGCGCGCGCCGGGCGTGAAGGCGACCGAGCTCCATCGCGTCGGCGGCGATCGACACGAGCTCGCCGAGCGCGGTGGCCGCGCGATCCTCAAGATGGTGTTCGAGGACGGCTTCGTTCACGCGGACCTGCATCCGGGGAACATCTTTCTCGCCGAGGACGGGACGATGACGATGCTCGACCTCGGCCTCGCGACGGAGATCCCCGAGGACATGCGGCGACCGTGGCTCGACACGTTCTCGGCGCTCGCGGCGCGCGACGGCAAGCGATGCGCAGAGCTCTTCTACGAGTACGCGCCCACCGTCGGGACGACCGACTACGCGTCGTACGAGCGGGACGTCGCCGGGTATCTCACGCAGCTCTACGGGGCGCGCTTGGCCGACGTGGAGATCAGTGCGGTCGTCTCGGGGATGATGAACGTCCTGCGCCAGCACCGCGTACAGATCGACCCGGTCTACACCGTGGTCAACGTCGCGCTTCTGGTCGCAGAAGGCCTTGGAAAACAGCTAGATCCGAGCGTCGACCTGGTGCTCTTGGCCGTCCCGTTCCTGCTCGCTGCGCAGCTCTCGGCGCCTCCCGGTCGGCCGCCTCGGCGACCCATTCCGCAGCCTGTCCCGGACAGGGCTTGAAAAAAAGGCGCTTCCATCCCCGCTGGACTGCTGCTAGCGTCGTAGCGTTTCGAGCCCGTTCGTGTCGCCCCATCGTCCGTCACTCGTGTGCGCCCGCGCCTCCTGCCTCGCCTCATCCTTCGGCGAGCAAGCGCATCGGCTGCCTTTTGTGACGTCGGAGAGGCCCAGCTAGGGAGTCGAGTGAAGAGGTCGCGGGCCGTGAGGCTGCGCGAGGGGACGAGTGCAGTCACTCGTCTTCTGATGATGAGAGAAGACAGAGAAAGAGAGAGATGGGTCGATGGCGAAGAAGCTTTTCGTGGGTGGTTTGAGCTGGGGAACGACGGATGACGGACTGCGCCAGGCGTTCGAGCGCTTTGGCGAGGTGACCGAGGCGAAGGTGATCACGGATCGCGAGACCGGTCGGTCGCGTGGTTTCGGGTTCGTCACGTTCGGCACCGATCAGCACGCGGATCAGGCGATCGCCGAGATGGACGGCGCGCTCCTGGACTCGCGTACGATCAACGTGAACGAGGCGCGTGAGCGCGCCCCGCGCGCGGGTGGCGGCGGATTCGGTGGTGGCGGTGGCGGCGGCTACGGCGGCGGCGGCGGCGGCGGTGGCTTCCGCAGCGGCGGCGGCGGCGGTGGCTACGGCGGCGGTGGTGGCGGCGGCTACGGTGGTGGCGGTGGTGGCCGTCCGGCCGGTGGCGGCGGCGGCTTCGGCGGCGGCGGTGGTGGTTACGGCGGCGGCGGCGGCGGTGGTGGTCGCGGCGGTGGCGGCGGCTTCGGCGGCGGTGGCGGCGGCGGTGGTGGCGGCAAGCGCGACTTCGACAAGAAGCGCCGCCGCGACGACGACGGCGGCGAGTGGTGAGATCGGCTGCGGAGGCATCCACGCCTTCGCAGAACCTACGCTCCTGCGACGACTGAGCTGATCATCGCTCCCCAGCGGTGATCGTGGGCGTCGCCTGTTCCGTTCGAGATTCCCACCCACGGATGATGAAGAAACGACGACCAAGGCCTCGTAGCCCTGGTCGTCGTTTGCTTTCGGCCGGCTCGAAGGGCGCGCTCAGCTCTGCGGAGCGAACACGATCGGATACTCGACCGTCACGGGCTCGGTCGGGCCGGTGACCAGGCGGATCGTGCGCACGTTGTTGATCACGCAGTCCGTGAGGCTGCGCGCGTTCAGGTTGTCGTCGACCGCCTCGACGTGACTGAGCGTGCCGATGCGCTCCACCTGCATCGACAGCGAGATGCGTCCCGCCAGGCCCGGCGAGCGCGTGAGCTCGTGCTCGTAGCACTGCTGGATGGCCGACATCCGAGCGCGGAGCGCGCGGCGCAGGAGCGCATCGTCGAAGACCGCGGTGTCGGGCGGGTCGTCGGTCGGGCGAAGATCGATGTGCGGACGATGCGGGCCGGTCTCCGTCACGCCGTGGTCGCCTTCGGGACGCTCCCCGGGCGTCGTGGCGAGCGAGTGCAGACCGAAGCCCGGATCTCCGACCGGAGCGCCCGTGCGCGTGGCGATGTGATCGACCGCCGCGATCGGCGATGCGCCGTCCACTTGCGCGAAGATCACGTCGGCATGATCGGTCGGCGCACCATTGCGGAGCAGGTCTGTGAGCGAGCCGCCGATCCCGTTGGCGCCCGTCAGCATGAGCGTGGCCTGCCGGATCGCCTCGGTGGCCGCGATCTGCGCGTCTGGATCCGACTGCGCCGGGCGCGGCGTCGGGGGCGTGTGCGGACGCGCGGGGCCCGTGGGCGCGGGATCGCTCGTCGGAGTGGTGCGATCGGAAGGCGTCGTCGGGTCGCTGGGCTGCGTCGGGTCCTCGATCGTCGGCATGGGCGGCTCGATGACTGGCGAGAAGATCGTCTCCGCGTACCGATCCTCGATCACGGCGACGTTCTGCACGGGCCAGTCGGAGTTGGAGAGGCCGACCACGAACGTGAGGTGCGCCATGAACGACGCAGCCGCGAGCGCCGTGAAGAGCCAGTCGACGCGCTGGAACAGGCCACCGCGCACGACGGCCGGGAGCACCGGACGGTTGCGCTTCTCCGGCGCTACCACGCGCTGGAAGAGCACCGCGATCGCTTCCTCGCCCGCGCCCGCGAGCACGATGCGGCCGCGCGCGCCGGTCTCCAGCGTGATCGCGCGCGACGCCATCGTCGCGAGATCGATCGCCACGCCATCGAGCGCGAGACGCCCCGATGCGCCGGCCGGGACGTTCAGCGTCATCACGCCGTCGTCGATGCCGAGCAGCGTCGCCTCGCGCTCCACGTGATCGGCGATGACGACGTCCGCGACCTCGGAGCGACCGAACGTGACCTCGCCGCTCTCGAGCACCCACTCGCGATCGATGCGGCCGGCGCGCGCGATGGCGACGCGCAGCGCGTTCTGCTCGGGCCGCGGGTCTCGCCGTGCAGCTCGCATGGCCGTGGTCATGGCGCCGGGACGGACGGGTCCGGACGCGTGAGAAGAAAGTCCTTCGCGCATGGCTCCTCGGGCCGCGAGCGGTTGGATGCTCCGCGGCTCACCGGTACCGACAGCGCTCGCGCGGAGAAGTTCCGCCGATCGACTAGCTGGCCGCGGCTTCGGGCTCGGCGGGCGCTACGTTCTCCGCCGCCGCTTCTTCCTCGTCCGAGAGGAACGTCGGCATCGGAATGCGCCCGAGCTTCGCCTGGAGCAGCGGCATCACGTACGGATAGCCGACGCGCATCGCGTCCACGTCGGGATCGATCTGCCCCACGAGCCAGAACGCGAGCACGCTCGCGCGCTCCACGTAGAACCAGCCGTCGGGATACTCGACCGAGCGCATCAGCTCGCGCAGCTCCTCGCGCGCGACCTCGGGATCGACGAGCTGCTCGAGCTCGTTGCGGTTCGCCCGCATGAGCGCGCCGGGCGTGCGGTCTTTGATCTGCAAGAGGCGCTGGAAGTACGTCTCGACCGTCCGCTTCAGCAGATCGTGGTTCGCCTCTTGGGACGCGAAGCCCATCCGCAGAAAGCCATCGAGCAGCTTCTCGCCGTCTTGCTCGAGCAGGCCACCGATCACGTC
>CAYSCF010000025.1:0-8784 GCA_964429305.1 uncultured Sandaracinaceae bacterium
GGCCCGCGGCGGCGTCCACCGTCCGTGCAACGACGACGATCTCGGTCGTCGGATCCCCGAGCCAGCGGACCGTGAGCATCAGCGCGCGGAGGGCTGCGGTGCCTGGCTCGAGCGCGTTTTTCGCGACGGGGCCGATCGCGATCGTCGCGCGTGAGGCGACATCCGTCACGTGCCCGCCGAGCAGCGCGGTGTCGCCGAGCCGCGTCGCGCCGAGACGCGATCGGGAGGCTTCGTCGATCGGCACGCGCTCACCGGTACGTTGGGTGAGCGAGATGGGGACGCCGTCGAGCCAGCGCGCCCCGACGAGGCGCAGTGCCCGCGAAAGGGAGCTGGCGCTCGGCGGTGCGAAGAGAAGCGGGGCGAGCACGAGCGCGACCTCGCGATCGAGCGCTGCCTCACCGATACCGGGTCGGACGAGGGCCGCGACGCGCGTCGGCCATGGATCGTTCAGCGAACGCGTCTCTTCGGGGATTCGGCAGCGATGCACCGATCGGAAGAGCAGCGCCGTCGCGCGATGATGAAAGGGCGTGAGGAGCGCGCGTCGCGTCGCGCGATCCGGATCTTCGCGTGCGAGCTCTTCGAGCATGTACGGGGGCAGTGCGCCTTCGGCGCCCGCGAGACCGAGGAGATGCGTCGTCCACGTGCGACCGTCTTCGGAGCGCTCGGCGTCGACCGCGGGGAACTCGAGGCCCGTCGACGGAGCGAATCGTACGGGCTCGTCGCGCGGTCGCGCGGCCCCGATGCGAGCGCCAGTTGCCCGCTCGATCGCGGCCCACCGCGCGAACACGTCCATGCGGCTCATGCGGGTGCCGCTCGCGTGGGCATCGTCACGCGCGTCCGCGACGGAGAGAGAACCGCCGTCACCTGTTGCTGGACGTCGAGCGGGAGCTCGCACGCCAGCGCGCGATCGAGCGCGCGCGTGAGGAGATAGGCCTCGCCGACCGACGGCACGAGTGCTTCGTCGATGTCGATCTCGATGCTCAGCCCACGCTCGACGAGGCCGCGGCGCGCGGCGCGAAAGGGCTTCTCGCGTACGTCGCGGATCGATCGTGCGAGTGACGCGCACACGCGCGAGCGCGCGACGTCCGAGCCTGCGGGGACGGCGCACGTCGCCAACCACGCCGCGATCGCGTCGCTCGAGAGATGCGTCCGGCGCGCAGATGCGCTCGCGCCGACGAGCGCATGGAGGGCCCCGCTCCCGGTCGGGCACGACGCGCGTGGCCCGAGCGGCGAGAGGTTGGTGAACGAGGCGACGGCCGGCGAGCCGGCGATGGGCTCGCACACGTCGCCGGTGCGCAGCTTGGTGACGAGCATGCGGTTGGTGCATCGAAGCTCCATCGAGAGCGTCTCGAGCCCGCTCGACGCGCGCGCACCGACGCGCAAGAACGTGTCGACCGCTCCATCGCGCGCATTCACCGCGCGACGGAGCGCGTAGAAGCCCGTCGTGCCGGCGGCAGCCAGGTGATCGAAGCCGACGAAGGATCGATAGCTACGCCGCCGGGCGCCTTCCGCGAGCCCGACGACGGAGCGCACGTCGAACACTTCGATCGCGCTCGGCGGCATCCCGGCGGCGCGGAGCGGAACGTCGCGCACGTCGTCGCGCCACGAGATGGGCTCGGCATCGCACGGGAACAAGTTGATCGCGGGCACGCAATGAAGTCGCAGCGCGTCCTCGGCGAGCGAATCGGGGAGCGGTGCTCCCTCGGCGAGGTCGAGGCAGAGGTCGAATCGCTCCGCGCGCGCCTCCGGAGGAACGCGATCGAGCCCGGCGACGTCGAAGAAGAGGTGTCGCTCGGGAAAGTACGCGAGCTCGATCAGGTGGCGCGCCGCCTCGGGCGAGCGCTCGGGCCAGGGGAGATGAGGCTCGACGTCGGGGTCGACCGGTTGCGCCGAGAGCCCGGTCGCCGTCTCGCGATCGCCGACCCGCACGGACACGCGTCGCAGATGTCGATCGATCGCGAGCAGCAGCGTGCTCGCGATCCCGAGCGGTGCGTGCACGAAGAAGCGGACCGGTCGCGGGCCATGCACGAGATCCAGCGATGCGCGGGGTGTTCGCAGCGACACCACCAGGCGCGGCGTGCGCGCGCGCGAGCGATCGAGCACCGCGCGCTCGACGATCAACGGCAAGAGATCGATGCCGCTCGTCGAGCGCAGCTCACAGCGTGTCCCGTCGATCGGTCGGCCGCCGAACGCCGCGCCCGCGGCAACGTGAACGCGATCGCGCGCGATCGATCCGCGCGGCGTGAGCTCGACCACGGTGGAGGCCGGTACGGGCCGCACGGCATGCGGCGCGATCATCTCTGCGATCGCATCGACGACCTCGGGGATGGCGTCGTCCGCGCGCTCTCGCGTGCGGGCCGCGACGAAAGCGAAGCCCTCGAGCAAGCGCTCGACGTCGGGATCGCGCCCCGGCTCCGCGAGCGTGTCGCAGAGGCCGGGGTGCTCGATGGCGATCTCGCGCCCCATCTCGCGCAGGAACGCGAGCTCGTCTCGATAGGTCGCATCGAAGGTCATGGCGTCCTCAACGAACGGTGCAGCGGCCGAGCGCGTCGATCTCCGTGACGAAGCGATACGCGTGGCCGCGTCGGGTGGCCGCGCGGGCGCGGACCTGGAAAGCGAGGGACGTGGGCTCCGAGCTCGCGACGGCGCGCACGCTCACGTCGGCCAGGCGTGGCTCGTAGCGCTCGACGAGCGTCTTGAGCGCGCGCTCGATCCCTCGCGCGCCGTCGGGCCAGGTGTGGACGAGATCCGTCAGATCGGGCCGGCCGAGATCCGGGGCCGCGGCGGCCGATCCGTGACGTGCTCCGAAGAGCACGCGGAGGTGAGCGGCGATCGAGCGCGCGTCGTCCAGCTCGCGTGCGCCGGCATCGAGCCGGTCGAACAGACCTCGCATCGCTCACCTCTTCTCGGCGCTCAGCTGCCGTTGCGCTCACGCCAGCTGTCGGCGAATTCCTTGCTGCCCGGCACGTGCGTCCACGTGATGCGCGAGAAGACGAGGCTCACGTCCTCCTTCAGCGGCGCATCCTCGGTGCCCTCGGACACGCGGCGCTTGAGGCGGCACACGCGCGCGTCCTCGATCTTCACGGTGAACCAGTGCTCCCAGCCGCCGCCGTCGGCGATCGGGCGGAAGAACTTGAACTCGCCGGAGCACTGCTGCGAGCGCGTGAGCGCTTGCGCGAGCACGGGCGAGCTCTTGTCGACCCACTTGGTGATCGAGATCGGCTCGTACGTGCGATCCGACTGCGCCCACGACGAGCGCTTGTCGAAGCCGACCGAGACGCCCTCTTCGTACGAGTGGCACTCGATGGCCTTGCTGACGTCGATGTCGGCCATCGACTGGATGGACGACTCGGCTTCGACGTCGTTGCCATCGGCCTTGAGGAACAGGAACACGGGGATCTGCGACATGACGGACTCCTATGAGGATTGGGTGGAGGAACGGGGAACCAGGGGACGTGGGTCTTCTCGGACGGTGCCGAAACGCGTTGCGCGATCGGTCACTCCATCTCGACGAGGTCGACGACGATGCGCTGCGTGCCGCCGGGCTCGACGGTGACGCGACGCTCGACGTGCGCGCCGCCGTTGCTGACGACGACGACGTGACGACCGGCCTCGACGGTCGTGGTGAGCGGCGCGCGTCCGAGGGGACGATCGTCGAGCGTGACGTCTCCGAACGGAACGACGACGACCTGGATGCGTCCGAAGCTCGGGCTCGCGTCGTCGGCGACGGGGACGTGCGCGTGGCTGCGACGATGACGGGCTGCGGGTGCGGGTGGCGCTTCGACGAGCACCGGCGCGACCGGAGCGGCGGCGATCGGCGGCACGACGACGGGCGGCGGAGCGACGACGGCGACCGGTGGCTTCGGTGGATCGACCGGCGTCGCGCTCGCGACGGGCACGGGCGGCTCGGCGAGCGCCTGCGTGATCCGATCGCCGCCGAGGACGAGCGCGAGCGCACCGAAGGCGAGCGCGCCGAGCACGAGCGTGATGGAGAAGCCGACGGCGAATTGGAGCGCGCGGTTCGGCCCGATCGCGCGCTGGATCATGCTCGAGGAGCGCGCCTCGCTCGCGGTGGCGGCCGTCGGACGCTCGCCGCCGATCTCGGTCGGACCGTCGTCGACGGGCGCGGCGCGATCGACGTTCACCATCGCGCGTCGACCGCGGACACGCGTGGAGGGCGCGCCCTGACGCATGCGTCGCGCATCTTCCACGAGCAACGCGAGCGCGCGCCGCGGATCGCGGGCCGTCGGCAGCGCACCGAGCACCCGCACGACCTCGTCCGCGCTCGCCGGGCGATCGTCCGGACGCGACGCGAGCAGTCGGCCGACGAGCGTCGAGACCTCGGCGGGCAGCTCCGGCGCGAGCTCACGCAGCGGTGTGCGACGCCCGCGCTGCGCGTTCGTGAGCGTGTCGAGATCGGTCGGTCCGTCGTGTGGACGACGTCCCGCGATCAGCTCGTAGAGCACGACACCGAGCGCGAACAGATCGGTGCGTCGATCGAGAGGCTCGCCGAGCGCTTGCTCGGGCGGCATGTAAGGCACCTTGCCCTTCACGACGCCGGTGCGCGTGCGGTGCGTCTGCGTCGTCGAGCGTGCGATTCCGAAGTCGGCGAGCTTCACCTCGCCGTGCACCGAGAGCAGCACGTTCGACGGCGTGACGTCGCGATGCACGAGACCGGTGGGCTTGCCGTCGATCGTCAGCGCGTGCGCGTACGCGAGGGCTTCGCCGAGCATGCGGACGACGTAGAAGACGATGTCGTGCGGCAGCGTCGCGCCGCGCCCGCGCAGGCTCAGGGCGAGTGAGCGCAGGTCCATTCCATCGACGAGCTCCATCGACATGAACCACTTGCCGTCGACCTGACCGAGCTCGTGCACGGTCGCGATCGCCGGATGGAGCAGGTGTGCGCAGAGGCGCGCCTCGTCGTGGAACTGCGCGACGAGGTCGCGGTTCGACTCGCTCTCCGCGAGCACGCGCTTCAGGCAGACGCGCTTGACGAAGCCCTCGGGCCCCGCGCGTCGCGCGACGTAGACCTCGGCCATCCCTCCGGCGCCGAGGCGTCCTTCGATCTCGTAGTCACCGAATCGCTCGCCCATGCCCACGTATCGGCAGCTCGCGCGGAGCGTTGCGCGCTACGCTCGCGTTCGTGGCTCGGCGCCTCCCGCTGCTCGTCGTGATCGGGACGCTCGTCCTGACGACCTCGGCCCACGCGCAGGTCGCGCGCACACCGCGCAGCCCGGATGCACCGCGCGTCACGTTCGCGGCGGCGATCATGGTGGGGCTCGGTCTCGCGCTCGCGGTCGGCGACGTCGATCCGGCGCGCACCTGGGGCGGCAATCCCTTCGACGACGCGATCCGTGACGGCCTACGTCTCTCCGACGTCGGAGCGCGAACGGCGATCGCGCGCGCGAGCGACGTCATGGTCGGCGGCCTCCTCGCGTACGGCGGAATCGTGGACGGGCTCGCGGTGCCGCTCGTGCAAGGGGATCCGGAGCTCGCGTGGCAGGGCACCGCGGCCTACGCGCTCGCGATCGGCGTGACGCTCACGCTCGACTCGCTCGTGAAGTACGTCGCGGCGCGCGAGCGACCGGTCGAGCGTTGCGCCGCCTCGATGGCCGCGGACTGTGGTGCAGCCTCGTCGGGCGCCAGCTTCTACAGCGGTCACTCGGCGATCTCGTTCGCATCGGCGGGCGCGTCGTGCGCGATCCATCTCGAGCGCGGGCTCTACGGCGATGCCGTGGCCGACGGCGCGGCCTGTGGTGTCTCGCTGCTCGCGGCGACGACGGTCGGGCTCTTCCGCATCCTCGCCGACCAGCACTACTTCACCGACGTGCTCGTCGGCGCGGCGGTCGGATTCGTCGCGGGCTACTTGATCCCGATGTGGCTCGTGCCGCGGCGCGTCGCCGTCCCATCCACGCCGAGCGCGAGCGTCATGGTCGTTCCCACCGCATCTCTCGGAGCCGCGGGCCTCGACAACGTGGGCTTGAGCGCGCTCGGCGCGTTCTGACGATCAGACGCCGAAGAACGCGAACGTCGCTTCGAGGGCGGCCTCGGTCGCGACCGGATCGAAGCGCGGTCCTTCGTCGCGCATGAACGCGTGCTCGGCGTCGAAGGTGCGAGTCTCGAAGCGCGCTTCCGCGAGACGGAGCGTCTCTTCGATGCGCGCACGTCCCTCCGCCGGGATGTGTGGATCGCGTGCGCCCCACACGAGCAAGAGCTTCGCGTGCAGCTCGGCGGCGCGCGTGAGCGTGTCGACGCCCTCGCTCGCGCCGAGCCGATCGGCGTGCACGGTCGTCGGATAGAAGCACGCGACGGCCGCGACGCGTCGATCGTATGCGGCGCGAAACGCGAGGTGTCCGCCGAAGCAGTTTCCCGCGACGAAGAGGCGCGAGGGATCTACGCCCGGTCGCGACGCGAGATGGGCGATCAGCGCGTCCCGATCGGCGTCGGCGTCCTCCACGCGGACACGCGTCGAGTCGTCGAGCGCGCGCTGACGATCCCGATCGAAGTCGAGCACGACGCCCGGCGGCTCGATGCCTCGATAGATCTCCGGCGCGATCACGAGACATCCGCGCTCGGCCAGGCGCGCCGCGAGACGGCGGTGCGGCGGCGTCAGCTGGAAGATGTCCGAGTAGAACAGGATCGCAGCAAGCGGCCCCGCACGCTCGGGCACGACGACGAACGAGCGGATCCCCGCGATCTCTTCGATGTGGCTCGCGACGTTCACGCGAGCATCGTCGCCGATCTCCGGGCGGAAGAGATCAGTCGTCTTCGCGCACGTAGGCGCTGCGCGGTCCGCGCATCGACTCGCGCCGCGCGCGCGCGCCCGCGACCGTGCCGTAGCCCGCGATGTTCTCGCTGCGCAGGATCCCGTTCGCGAACTCGAGCTGCTCCATGAATCGCGTCGGCCCGAAGTCGTAGAAGAGGACGTCGACCTGCACGGTCGTCGACGCGGTCGAGCCGTAGTAGCCGCCGTAGCGCGAGGAGTAGCCGCCGTACACGCCGCGCGTCTCTTGATGACTGCTCACGCTCGTGGGCTGTCCGCACACCGACTGCACGTAGGCGATGTTGTCGCCCAGCTCGACCAAGTGTCCACCGCACGCCAGCGCGTGGGCCGTCGCGGGCACGGAGAAGAACGCAGCGCACGTCGCGATCGCGGCGGCCAATGACCAACGGATGAGTCGTCCCATGTCTGCCCCTCGTCTCGCCTCGGGCCATTGCAGGAGGTAGGCCGCCCGGATCTCGCGGGTTCGACGCCCAACGCGGCGACGCATTCAATCGCTTCGCCCCAGGACGGGCGAGTCGCGAGGCGAAGCGCCCCGACCGTTCACACGGCTTCCAGCCGAGCCACCGAGCCACTACAGTCGCGCCCATGAGCCAGCGCTATCGGGCGCCCTTCGGGCCGGGCGGCAGCGCCCCCATCGACGTCGCCACCGCGTCACGTCTTCTCTCCGTCGCTCTCGCCCGCGGAGGCGAGTACGCCGACCTCTTCTTCGAGTACGAGGTCGGAGGCAGCTACGGGTTCGAGGACGGGATCCTCAAGTCCGCCGGCCGCGGCGTCTCGCTCGGTCTGGGCGTGCGCGTCCGCAAGGGCGACGCGACCGGGTACGCGTACACCGAAGATCTCTCGACGGAGTCGATGGAGCGCGCCGCGAAGATCGCGGGCCAGATCGCCGACGGCGGCAAGACGCTCGAGCCGATGGGCCTCTCGTCGATCGCGCCGCCGCATCGCTACGACGTCAAGCAGCTCACGCTCGACGTTGCGGGCGAAGAGAAGCGCGAGCTGCTGCGACGCGCCGACGTGGCCGCGCGCGCCGCCGATCCGCGCGTGAAGCGCGTCGAGGCGTCGCTCGCCGAGGAGTACCGCGAGATCTTGATCGCCACGAGCGACGGCAAGCTCGTGCACGACGTGCAGCCGCTCATGCGCTTCGGCATCCGCGCCATCGCCGAGCAGAACGGCAAGCGCCAGTCCGGATCGAGCGGCGGCGGCGGCCGATTGGATCTGAGCTACTTCGACGGCAAGTCGCCCGAGTGGCACGCAGGAGAAGCGGTCCGGCAGGCGATCACGATGCTCGACGCGCGCGAGGCGCCGGCCGGACAGATGGACGTCGTGCTCGCGCCCGGCGACAGCGGGATCCTGCTGCACGAAGCGGTCGGCCACGGTCTCGAAGCGGACTTCAACCGCAAGAAGACGTCGAACTACACCGATCAGATAGGTCAAGTCGTCGCGAGCGAGCTCTGCACCGTCGTCGACGATGCACGCATCGCCGGCTCGCGCGGATCGATCGACGTGGACGACGAAGGCAACGTGCCCGAGGCGATCACGCTGATCGAGAAGGGCGTGCTGCGCGCGTACATGCAGGACCGCCAGAGCAGCGAGCACTTCAAGACGCCCGCGTCGGGCAACGGTCGGCGCGAGTCGTTCCGCTCGCATCCGATGCCGCGCATGACGAACACGCTCCTGATGGAAGGGCCGCACGATCCGGAGGAGATCCTCGAGAGCGTCGATCGCGGCATCTTCGCGTCGAAGTTCGGCGGCGGTCAGGTCGACATCAGCAACGGCGACTTCGTCTTCTCGCTCACCGAGGCGTACCTCGTCGAGAACGGCAAGATCACCGCGCCGCTCAAGGGCGTGCAGCTGATCGGCAACGGTCCCGAGGTCATGCGCAAGGTGACGATGCTCGGGCGCGACATGCAGCTCTCCGACGGCATCTGGACGTGCGGCAAGGACGGGCAGTCGGTGCCGGTCGGCGTTGCATGTCCGACGATCAAGATCTCCGGCATCAC
>CAYSCF010000025.1:8884-39692 GCA_964429305.1 uncultured Sandaracinaceae bacterium
GGCAGTCGGTGCCGGTCGGCGTTGCATGTCCGACGATCAAGATCTCCGGCATCACGGTCGGCGGGACGCAGGTCTAGGCAGGAGTGCTCGTCACGGAGGGCCCGGACGGGAGCGTGCGCAGCACGCGGACGGAAGGGACCGGAGGGACGCGCCGACGGAATGAGGAAAAAGCATGAGCAAGGATCATTCGAAAGAGCTGCTCGATCTCGGCGCGAAGATCGTCGAGCGCGCCCGCAAGGCCGGCGCCGACGTCGCCGAAGCCGTCGTGAACGAAGGATCGCATCTCTCGACGAAGGTGCGCCTGGCCGCGCCCGAGCTCGTCGAGGAAGCGGGATCGCGATCGGTGGGCCTGCGCGTGATCTGCGGCGGTCGCGTCGCGGTCTCGTCGACGAGCGATCTGAGCGAGTTCGGCATCACTCGCTTCGTCGAGGACGCGATGGAGCTCGCGCGCTTGTCCGAGCGCGACGATCTCGCGGGCCCGCCCGACGCATCACTGCTCAGCAAGGCGAGCGAGCACGTCGATCTCGACCTCTTCGATCCGGCCGTCGATGCCGTCGACGGTGCCGCAGCGCTGAAGCACGCGCTCGCCGGCGAGAAGGCCGCGCGTGATGCGGATGCGCGCGTCACCAACTCCGAGGGCGCCACGTTCTCGCGCGCCTCGGGCAGCAAGGCGCTCGTGACGAGCGGCGGCTTCTCCGGCATCTCGCGGGGCACGTACGCATCGCTGACGGTGTCGCCGGTCGTCGACGACGAGGGCGGCAAGAAGCGGAGCGGCTACCACTGGACCGCGAAGCGTCACTACCGCGACCTCGACTCGGACGAGTTCGTCGGCCGCGAGGCCGCGCGTCGCACGCTGGCCAAGCTCGGCGCGCGCAAGGTCCCGACGCAAGAAGCGCCCGTCGTGTTCGATCCGGACTCGGCGCGCTCGATCCTCGGCATGCTCGCCGGCTGCATCTCGGGCGGATCGATCTGGCGCAAGGGCAGCTACCTCGTCGATCGATTGAACACGAAGGTCGCGAGCGAGCTCGTCACGATCATCGACGACCCGCTGATCCCACGCGCGCCCGGCTCGCGCGCGTTCGACGGCGAGGGACTGCTCTCGCGGCGCAACGTGATGGTCGAGCGCGGCGAGCTCAAGAGCTACCTGCTCGACACGTACAGCGGCCGCAAGCTCGGCATGCCGAGCACGGCGAGCGCATCGCGCGGCGGCAGCGCGGGCGTCGGGCCGGGCACGAGCAACTTCGTGCTGCAGCCGGGAACCGACTCGCCGAACGACATCCTCAAGACCACGCGTCGCGGCTTGTACGTCACGGACATGATGGGCTCGGGCTTCAACGCGGTGACGGGCGACTTCAGTCGCGGCGCGGCGGGGTTCTGGATCGAAGAGGGAGAGAAGACGTTCCCGGTCAGCGAGATCACGATCTCGTTGAACCTGAACGAGCTGCTGGCGCGCATCGACGCGGTCGGCAACGACCTCGACCTGCGTAGCTCGATCGCGGCGCCGACGTTCCGCGTCAGCGCGATGACGATCGCCGGAAGCTGAGAGCACGTGACGGTAGTCGTCGGCGTCGCGGTGGGCGTCTACGTGCTCGTCGGCCTCGCGGCCGCGTCTCAGTGGATCGCCAAGCGCGGCGAGTGGTGGGGCGCGCCGCTCGTCGTGTTGTTCTGGCTCCCGTTCGTCGTCTGGACTGCGCGGGCGACGCGCGGCAGGCGCGACTGAGCTCAGTCGGCCATCGGGCAGACGCGATCGACGCGGGCGGTGTACGTCGCGAAGTACACGCCTCGCGTCTCGTCGTGGTCGATGTTCGGCGCGCCACGTCCGGTGGCGAAGAAGACGACCGGATCTCGGGTCGTGACGTGCTCGAGGACGTGCGCGTCGTCGGCCCAGTTGATCATGCTCGCGTGATGCATCGGCATGTGCAGCGGATGAATCGGCAGCCACGCGCCGTGCTCGTCGCGTCGCACCTCGAGCGAGAAGGGCACACCATCGGCGATGTCGTCGAACGCGGTCAGCGGAGTGGGCACGCTCGCGCACTCGGCGGGTACGGACGGCGCAGCTCGCTGCGGTTCTTCGTGGGATCCGCACCCGAGCATCAGCACCGACATCATCACGAACCGTCGCATGCCGCACCCTATCACCCGGCAGGGTCACTCCACGGGGTGCTAAGTCGTTGATCGGATGGCGTTCTGGCGGCAAGGTGCGCAATTCGTGGAATCCATCTGCAATCTGGGACGATTCGCGGTCCGTGACGAAATGCGCACCTCGCCGCCGGATGCCTGCGTTCTCGCGGGCTTGGATGGGTGTGGAGTGACCCCAGGTGGATAAGCGGTTGTTGAAGCTGCTGCCGGTCGAGCGGTGGCCGACGCGCGAGGAGGCCGCACGCTCGCGGTGGCTCTCGCCCATCCGCATCTGCGCGATCGACGTGCGTGATCGGACGTGGGTCCCCGCCATGGTGCCGTGGCGTGCGACCGACGACGGCTTCGTGACCGATGACGTGATCGACTGGTACCGACGCTTCGCCGACGGGAAGCCCGGCGTGATCGTCGTCGAAGCCACCGGCATCCGCGACGTGCCGAGCGGGCCGCTGCTGCGCGCGGGGCACGATCGCTACGTCGACGGGCTCTCGCGCCTCGCGCGCGCCGTGCACGACGCGAGCGGCGGCGCGACGCGCGTGCTCGTGCAGCTCATCGACTTCCTCTCGATCAAGCGGCGCCCGATACGCGACAAGTTCCTCGAGCGCTTCCTCGTCGTCGACGATGCGCTGCGCACCAAGCTCGCGATGGACGACGACGCCTCCATCCGCCGCCATCTCGTGACGCTCGATGACGACGCGCTCCGCAGCGTGCTCCCACCGCGTGACTTCGAGTCGATGCAGCAGGGGTATCGCGAGCGCGTCACGGACGTCGATCTCCCGCACGTGCGCGATCTGCCGCAGACCCTGCCGCCGCTCTTCGCTCGGGCCGCCGCGCGCGTGAAGGCCGCCGGCTTCGATGGTGTGGAGCTGCACTACGCCCACGCCTACACGATGAGCTCGTTCCTCTCGCGCCTGAACACCCGCGCCGACGGCTACGGCGCCTCGCTCGAGAATCGCGCCCGTCTCCCGCTCGAGGTCTTCTGCGCCGTGCGCGCGGCCGTCGGCAAAGGCCACGTCGTGGGCGCGCGATTCCTCGGGGACGACGTCGTCGAGGGCGGCAGCCGCATCGAGGACGCGTGCTTCTTCGCCGAGGCGTTCGCGCGCGCGGGTATGGACTTCTTGAGCGTCAGCAAGGGCGGACGCTTCGAGGACGCGAAGCAACCGAAGGTGGGCGAGGCGGCGTACCCGTACACCGGGCCGAGCGGGCACGAGTGCATGCCGACCGTGCACATCGGCCCGCCCGGGCCCTTCTCGCGGAACGTCCCGCTCGCGTCGGCGATCCGCGCGCGCATACGCTCCGCTGGCTTCACGGCGCCCGTCGTCACGGCCGGCGGCATCGCGACCTTCGATCAGGCCGAGTCGATCCTCGCGAACGAGCACGCCGACATCGTCGCGAGCGCGCGCCAGTCGCTCGCCGACCCCGATTGGCTCGAGAAGATCCGCGCTGGACGCGGCGACACGATCCGTCGCTGCTTGTTCACCAACTACTGCGAAGCGCTCGATCAAGCGCACAAGCAGGTCACCTGTCAGCGCTGGGATCGCGAAGCGCTGGAGACGGTGCCTCTCGAGCGACGAAGCAAGGACGGCAAGCGGCGCCTCGTCGCGCCTACTCCGTCGGATCGCTGATCACGGGATCGGTTCCCCCCGGGTGCGAACAGTCGACGTGCGCGACGTACGAGCTCGCAGGCGAGCTCAGGAACGTCGACACGTCCCCCGTGGCGCCGTGCTCGACGTGGAGGTCGAACACCTGTGGATTGACGCTCGTGAAGACGTGGCAGTCGACCGCATACGAACAGTGGTTGACCACGTGGACGTTGTGTCGATAGCCGAACCCCGAATAGAGAGCCTGCGCGGTCACGGTGATGCAGTCGGGCCGTGAGCCGACGACCGTGCCCTCTCCGAGCGCCGTGCCGGCCACGAGTGCCAGAGCAGCGGCGATTGACGCACCGAGCCATCGCAGTGTTCGATTCATGTTCACATTCCTCGGCACATGGCGAGCGCGCCGTTGACCACGTTCAGATTCTCGATGCCAGGAAGGCTCGGGCCGGTGCAGTGCAGTGACGCGTCATGGCAGTCACCATCCACCACGCAGTAGCGCTCGCACAGGTAGCCCGTCATCTCCACGAGCGAATCCGGAGCACATCCGAGGCCAGCGCCGCACGACGCGAGCGCGGGCGTGGTCGTTCCACACGAAGCCCCTTGGATCGTCATCCCGCCGGTGCCACGACAGTCGACGACCGTGTGCATGCCTGTCGGGCCTGCCGCGACGGCGATGTCACAGCGATCGGTGTCGATGCACCCGAGCTGTCGCACCGGGTCGCACCCGATGACGCATGCCATCGTCCCCGGGAAAGCGGGATCGTCGATGGCGGCGCAGAGCGGCGTCGCCGCGATGTCGGAGCATCCCGCATCGGTCGTGCACGGCCGTCGGCAGGCGGCGTGGGAGCCGTGATCCGTCGCGCAGATCTGCCCCGTCGGGCACGGGTGCGAGGCGTCGCACACCACGCGATCGCCGTAGCCGTATCCCGGCGACAGCGGGTTCGCGCACACGCCGTTGCGGCAGTACGAGTCCGGGACGCAGTCCGCGCCCGTGGCGCACGGGCTCCAGCACGAGAAGTCCCGACACGTGAGGTGGGAAGGCACGCACGCGCGCCCAGGTGCGCACGGCGAGGTCGCGTGATCGAGCGGCTGGTCGATCACGCACGAGGAGTCCGCGCAGTGGGTGCCACGGAGGCAGTCTCGCTGGCTCAAGCACTCCGGCATGCAGATGCCGCCCGTGCATACGAGCGGCGATGTGCAGTCGCTGTTGACCTCGCAGGGCATGCTCGTCAGCGTCGTGCTCTGACAACCGTAGAGGACGGGACATGCGGGGAAGAGGAGTGCTGTGAGACCGCAGGTGCGAAGTAGACGTCGAGCCGAGCGCATTCGGCGGATCTTCCCGTGAGAGCGGCCCCGTGCCAAGGTCCCGCGCATGCGTTTGCGGACTTTGTCGGCTTTTCTCGTGTGTCTGGTGTTCGGCGTCGCGTGCGGTGGCCCCGCGCCTGGCGACGAGCCCGAGCCGACCCAAGCGAGCACCGGAGACGAATCGTCCCAGCCTCCCGCGCCGAGCGACGATCCGCCGACGGGGCCGCTGCCCACCGGCGTCACACCGACGCACTACGCGCTCGCGCTGCGCGTCGTCCCGAGCGAGGAGCGCTTCTCGGGAACCGTCGACATCCGCGTGACGCTCGATCAGCCGACGACGCGCATCTGGATGCACGGCACGGATCTCCACGTCTCGCGCGCGACGATCTCGCCGGGGCTCGAAGCGGCCGCCGCCGACACGGCGATCGACGCGCGCTGGGAGCCATCCGATCACGAAGGCGTCGATGCGCTGCGCTTCGACACGCCGGTCGGCCCCGGCAGCGCGACGATCCACCTCGAGTACGACGCGCCGTTCGATCGTCAGCTCAAGGGCCTGTACCGCGTGGACGTCGGCGAGGATCACTACGCCTTCACGCAGTTCGAGGCGACGAGCGCGCGCTACGCGTTCCCGGGCTTCGACGAGCCGCGCTTCAAGACGCCGTTCGACGTGACGCTCGACGTCCCTGCGGGACAACATGCCGTGAGCAACGGCGCGACGCGGTCGACCACGCCGCTCGATGGCGGGCTCGAGCGGGTGGTGTTCGACACGACCCCCGCGCTACCCACGTATCTGATCGCGATGGCGGTCGGCCCGCTCGACATCGTCGAAGCACCACCGATCCCGGCCAACGCCGTGCGCACGCGACCGCTACCTCTGCGAGGCGTGGCCGCGCGCGGGCGCGGCGCCGATCTCGCGTATGCGCTCGAGCACACGCCGGCGATCGTCGCGTCGCTCGAGACCTATCTCGGCAGCGAGTACCCGTACCAGAAGCTCGACATCATCGCAGTGCCGGACTTCGCGTCGGGCGCGATGGAGAACGCGGGCGCGATCACCTTCCGCGAGACGCTGCTCTTGCTGGGTGCGCACGCGCCCGAAGATCAGGTGCGCGCGTTCACGAACGTGATGGCGCACGAGCTCGCGCACCACTGGTTCGGCGATCTCGTCACGATGGCGTGGTGGGACGACATCTGGCTGAACGAGGCGTTCGCGACGTGGCTCGCGGCGCGCGTCGTGGCCGACGTGGCGCCCGAGCAGCATCCGGACCTCTCGGCGCTCGCCGGTGTCCACGGCGCGATGAGCTCGGACGCGCTCGCGGCGGCGCGGCAGATCCGCCAGCCCATCGAGACCGAGGACGACATCCGCAACGCGTTCGACGCGATCACGTACCAGAAGGGCGGCGCGGTCCTGCGCATGTTCGAGCGATGGATGGGCGAGGAGACGTTCCGTCAGGGCTTGCAGGCCTATCTGCGCGATCATCGCTTCGGCAACGCGCGGAGCGAAGACCTCATGCTCGCACTGGCGCAGGCCTCGGGGCGCGACGTCGGCACACCGTTCCTCTCGTTCCTCGCGCAGCCGGGCCTGCCGCTCGTCGGCGCGAATCTCAGCTGCGGCGAGGGCGGCCGCTTCGTCGATCTCACGCAGCGACGCTTCACGCCGACGGGATCCGAGATCGCGGCGCAAGGCACGCTGTGGTCGATCCCGGTGTGCATCCGATACGGCACCGGGCGCACGACGGCCGAGGTCTGCACGTTGCTCAACGGGGCGTCCGCGCAGGTCGCGATCCCGGGCGACACGTGCCCCGACTGGGTGTTCCCGAACGCGGATGCCGCCGGCTACTACCGATACTCGCTCGCGCCCGAAGATCTCGCGGCGCTCATGTCGCACGGTCTTCGCGCGCTCACGCCCGCCGAGCGGCTCAGCCTCGCGAACAACCTCCGTGCTGGGTACGTGTCCGGCGCCATCACGGCCGCGGACGCGCTCACTGCGAGCGTGACGCTCGCGGCCGACGACACGCGCCTCGTCGCGATCGAGCCGGCGGGGCTGTTCACGGCGTTCGTCGAGGATCTCGTGCCGAGTGATCGCCAGGCCGCTGCGCGGACGTTCGTCGGATCGGTGTACGCGCCGCGCCTGACGCGCCTCGGATGGACGGCGCGCCCGCGCGAAGACGGCGATACGCACTTGCTGCGTCGCGATCTCGCGGCGTTCATGGTGCGAATCGCGCGCGACGCGCCGACACGTGCGCGCGCCGCGGCGCTCGGCCAGCGCTACATCGGCTTCGGAGGGGACAATCAGATCCACGCCGACGCGGTCGATTCGACGCTCGTCGCAGTCGCTCTGATCGCCGCTGTGAACACGCCCGATGCGGCGACGAACACGGCGGTCTTCGATCAGCTGATCGAGCACCTCGTCGGGACGACCGACGCGATCTTTCGCTCGAGCCTGCTCGCCGCGATCGGATCGGTCGAAGACGAGGCGCTCGCTGCGCGCGCGCTGGCGCTGGGCGCCGATCCGCGGCTGCGCGTCAACGAGGTCACGACGCCGCTCGCGTTCCAGGTGGAGTCGGCGGAGAGCCGCGAGCGCGCATGGACGTGGGCGCAGACGGGGCTCGACGCGATCCTCGCGCGCGTGGCCACGACGCGCGGCGGCGCGCTGCCGCTCCTGTTCGCGGGCTTCTGCGATGTCGAGCATCGCACCGCGGTCGAGCAATTCTTCACGCCGCGGCTCGCGACGCTCCCGGGTGCGCCGCGCAACCTGCGCTCCGCGCTCGAAGCGATCGGTCTCTGCTCGGCACGCGTGGCGGCGCAGCGCGCGAGCGCGGTGTCGTTCCTCGATGCGCACCCGCCCCGCGCCGCGCGCGCGGCTCACTGATCTCCGAAGGAGTGGTCCGCGGAGCGGACTCGACGCAATTGACCGCGCTCCGCTGTTGCTGCGCGCGACGGGGCCCTTCTGGCACCGGCAGAGACCATCACGCCAGACGTCGACGCTCGCGCCACGACTTGCTTGCCGCGAGCCCGAGCCGCTCGAGGCCGGGAACGATGGCGCCCTCCATCGTGCCGTAGAACACCTCGCGCGCGAGCGCCGCATCGTCCACGCCTAGTGCCGCCTCGTCCGCCGAGAGCGGCTCGAACGGAGGCGTCGGCGCGAGCTCGGTCTCGATCACCGCGAAGGCGTGCACGAGATAGCGCTCGATGCCGGCGTTCGCGTCGGAATGCGCGTCGAGCCAGGGCCGCCAGACGCCGAGGTAGTGGAACCCGAACTGTCCGTGCAGGACCTCGTCCGCGAGCAGGCGTCGCGTCACGTCGCGCATGAACGGATCGGTGGTTCGATCGAGGACCGCCACGAAGCGCGCGCACGCGACCATCTCGGACATGCACGTCGTGTAGATCACGTTGCGCAGCGCGCGCTCTTCGACGCTCACGCCCTCGTGACGCGCGAGTGGCTCGACGGTGAGATCGGCCTCGACCTCGTTCGGCGCGCCGAGCGCCGCGAGCTCCTCGGCGCACGTCGCGGTGTGCCGCAGCTCGTCCTGCGCCATCCGCATCATCACGATCTTCGCGTCGAGCGTCGCGTTCGCCTCGAAGAGCTGCTGTGCGAGCTGCGAGAAGACCATGCTCGAGCGGTGCTCGATGCCCATGCGCGCCGTCCACTGCGCCGTCGCGGTCGCGATCGCATTCGGATCATATCGCGATGCGTCGAAGGTCGCGGTCCCGTGCGGCACGCGGGCGAGCGCGCGCTCCACGTTCGCGAGCTCTTGCTCGAGCGGAGATCCGGAGAGACGTGCGGAGACGAGACTCATGCGCTCACGCGAGATCGGGCGGCGGCAGCGGGCCGACCGACGCGCAGCCGCACAAGATGATCCGGATCCCCGGGCACATCGGCAGTCCGCCATCGGGCCGCCCCGTGTCGTCGACGGTGTCGATGCACGTGCAGTCGGTGCAGTCGACGTAGACGTCGCTCACGACCGACGCGTCCTGCGGCTCGCTCGTCGTCGCGGTCCCGCAACCGCTCGCCAGGCTCACGAGCGCGATGGCGCGTGCGAAGCGAACGTAGTGCGGGGTGCCCACGCCGGGATGGTACGGTGCGGGCGAGGATCGCGCGAGACGCCCATGGATCACCAAGCCAGCCGCACTGCCCGCATGGTCGCCCGATTCCGCGCGCTCGCCGCCGAGCGTCATCCCGCCATCGTGATCGACCGATGGGCCGCTGCGCTCGTGGACGACGTCGCCGCGGCCGACGCCGAGCGATACGAGGCGGCGCACCCGCACAGCGTCCTCTATCTCGCGCTGCGAACGCTCGCGTTCGACGACGAGGTGCGTCTCGCGATCCGCGCAGGCGTCCGCCAGATCGTGATCCTCGGCGCGGGCCTCGACACGCGCGCGGCCCGGCTCGCGACGGACGGCGTGCGCTTCTTCGAGGTGGATCATCCCGCCACGCAGGCCGACAAGCGCGAGCGGCTCGCGAGCGTGGGCGCGTATCCGATCGAGGCGGCGACGTTCGTCACGTGCGACTTCGAGCGACAGGACTTCCTCGATCGCCTCGCGAGCGCCGGCCATCGCGCGTCCGAGCCCTCGCTCGTGATCTGGGAGGGCGTCGTCTACTACCTCACGGAAGACGCCGTGCGCGCGACCTGTCGCCGCGTCGCGAGCGGCTGCCATCCCGCCTCGACGCTCGCGTTCGATCTCGTGGGCAAGCGCTTCGCAGGTGGGCAGATGCGCGATCCGAAGGACCAGCGTGCGCACGAGCTCGTCTCCGAGATGGGTGAGCCGATCCGCTTCGGCACCGACGACCCGCTGCCGCTCCTCTTCGAGTGCGGGTTCCGCTGGGTCGACGTGCGCAGCTTCGACGAGCTCGCGCTGCGCTACACCGGGACGTACGTGCGGGATCGCAAGATGCGCTTCCAGAGCCTCGTGCGCGCGAGCGTCACGCCGCCGCCCCGAATCGATGCGTCGGGGCTATCCTCCCCGCCGCCATGACATCGCACTGGTTGATGAAGAGCGAGCCCGACGTCTACTCGATCGACGATCTCGCGCGCGACGGCTCCACCACCTGGGAGGGCGTCCGCAACTTCACCGCGCGCAACTTCATGCGCGACGGGATGAAGCTCGGCGACCTCGTCCTCTACTACCACTCGAACGCCGAGCCCTCCGGCGTCGCCGGCATCGCGAAGGTCAGCAAGCTCGCCTATCCCGATCCGACGCAGTTCGTGAAGAAGAGCCCGTACTTCGACGAGACCGCGAAGAAGGACGATCCGCGCTGGCTCATGGTCGAGGTCGCGTTCGTCGAGAAGTTCCCGAAGCTCGTCTCGCTCGAGGCGCTCAAGAAGGACAAGGCGCTCGCGAAGATGCTGGTCGTGCAGAAGGGCCAGCGGCTGAGCGTTCAGCCGGTCGACGAGAAACACTTCGATCGCGTCGTCGCGCTCGGACACGCCACGAAATAGACTCGCACTAGAGCTCGCAGCCGAGCTCGAGCGATCCGAAGAAGGCGTCGGCCTGCGCGTCGACGGGGGAAGGGCCGACGACCTCCATCATGACGAGCACGCCGCTGTCCGCCGTGATGAGGAACGCCGCCTCGTTCCCGCCGCCGGTCGCGTGCCCGAGCGTGATGCGTCGTGCGGCGTGGGATCCCACCATCGCCCCGTCGTCGCGATGCGGCGACTGCCCCTGGACGAGCCCGTTCGCCAGCACCGTGATGGCGTTGGCCGGCTCCACGTCGGTGCCGTCGATGGGGCGCAAGAGGATCACGCGATAGAGGACGTCACCGTCGTGCGTGTCGATCACCAACCGCTCGAAGCCGGCGTCGTCCTGCTCTCGATCGCCCTCGCTGGCCATCGCCGGCAGGACGAAGCCGACGCGCGTGTCGCGATGGACGTAGCGAAAGCCGCCGCCCTCGGCCGGCTGCTGACGCAAGCCGATGGCCGAGGGCGAGAACGCCGAGCTGCACGCGACGAGCGCGAGCCCGAGGAGAGCGGCTCGCACGGAGGCTCGTTACTTCTTGACGTCGCCGCGGGCGAAGATGCTCGCGACGAACGAGAGCACGTCCTTCGCGCTCGCCTCGTTGTACCCGTAGTACTTGATGAGGCGATCCTTGATGACGTCGATCTTGTCCTGCGTCTCCTTGTCGATGACGTTGGAGACGAAGCTCGAGAGCTTGATCGAGTCCTTCTGGTCCTCGAAGAGCTTCATCTCGAGCGCGCGCCGCAGCCGATCGTTGGAGTCGTAGGTGAACTTCTTGCCCTCGATCGCGAGCGCACCGATGTAGTTCATGATCTCGCGGCGGAAGTCGTCCTTGCGCGACTCGGGGATGTCGATCTTCTCTTCGATCGATCGCATCAGCCGATCGTCCGGCTCCTCGTCACGCCCGGTGTAGCGGTTCTTGACCTTCTCCTTGAGCGTGTACGCGCGGACGTTGTCGATGTAGTTCGCGCTCAGCCGCGAGATGGCCTCTTCGTCCGCCGAGATCGCGCGCTGGACCTCGTTCTTCACGATCTCTTCGTACTCGTTCTTCACGATGCCGATGAGCTCTTGGTAGCGCTTGCGCGTGTCCGCGTCCGCGATGAGCGAGTGGTGCGCGAGGCCTTTCTCCAGCTCGTTCATCACCATGAACGGGTTGATGTAGCCCTCGACGCCGTCCTTCACGAGCGCGTTGGAGATCTTGTCCTGGATGTAGCGCGGCGAGATGCCGTCGAGGCCCTCGCGCGCCGACTCCTTGCGGAGCTCCTTCACGTTGTCCTGCGTGAAGCCCGGCAGCGTCTTGCCGTCGTAGAGCTTCATCTTCTGTAGGACGCTGAGCTGGTGCTTCTTCGGCTCGCTCAGGCGCGTGAGCACGGCCCACATCGAAGCGACGTCGAGCGTGTGCGGCGCGACGTGCTTGCCGCGCAGGCGCTCGCCGCCGAACTCCTTCTTGTAGATGCGGACCTCTTCCGTGACCTTCGTGATGTACGGCACGTCGATCTTGATCGTGCGGTCGCGGAGCGCCTCCATGAACTCGTTCTCGAGGAGCTTCTGGTACTCGGCCTCGTTCGTGTGGCCGAGGATGACCTCGTCGATGTCCGTCTGCGCGAACTTCTTCGGCTTGATCTTGCGCTCCTGCGTGGCGCCGAGCAGGTCGTAGAGGAACGCGACGTCGAGCTTGAGGATCTCGACGAACTCGATGATGCCGCGGTTGGCGACGTTGAACTCGCCGTCGAAGTTGAACGCGCGCGGGTCCGAGTCCGAGCCGTACTCCGCGATCTTGCGGTAGTTGATGTCGCCCGTGAGCTCGGTCGAGTCCTGGTTCTTCTCGTCCTTCGGCTGGAACGTGCCGATGCCGACGCGATCTTTCTCGCTGAGCAAGAGGCGCTTCACGCGGACGTGCTTCTGGATGAGCTGCGCCCAGTCGCCGCCGTACTTGTCGAGCAGGCCCTTGAAGATGAAGCGACACGACGGATTGATCGTGCCGTCGATCTTCACGGTGAAGCGATCGGTCCCGAGCCCGAGGTCCTTGACGGCCTTCTCGCGCCACTCTTCGGGGATGAGCTTGAGCGGCTCCTCGTTCATGGGGCACGGCATCTCGTCGGCTTCGCCGGCGAGGCCCGTGTCCTTGAGGTTCACCCACTTGTACGTGTAGAGCGCGCCCTCGGGCAGTCGTGAGTAGCGCTCGACGCCCTTCTTCAGCAGGCGCGCGATCGTGCTCTTGCTGGAGCCGACGGGGCCGTGGAGCAGGATGATGCGCTTCTCCGGGCCGTAGCCGAGCGCGGCCGCTTCGAGCGTGTTCACCAGCCGCATGAGCGGGATGTCGAGCCCGAAGATCGCGTCCTTGCCGCCGTCGAGCGGGTCCTGGAAGAACGGATAGCGCACGAGGCGCTTCTTGTTGTCGATGTACTCTTCTTCTCCGTACGACACGATCATGTCGTGGAGGCGCTGGAACGCGTTGCGCGTCACCTGCGGCTTCTCGCGCACGATGCGCAGGTACTCCTCGAACGAGCCCTCCCACGAGAGGTCGCGGTAGCTGGCGTAGTCCTGCAGGCCAGCAATCCGCGCGACGAGGCTGTCCTCTTTCATCGCCATGAACGCTCCTTGTTGTTCCTACCGAACGGTACCACGCCCGAGCTACTTCTTCGGGATCGTCTCGAAGAACGTGAGCACGTTGCCGAAGGGATCGGCGATGGCCATCTCGCGCTCGTCCCACGTCTGCTCGAGGATGCCGGGGCGGCTGTGTCGATACCGCTGCGCGAGCAGGCGCTGCTGCAGCGCGTCGAGCCCGCGCGTCGGCACCTTGAGCTTGCTGCCCGGCGTTCCGTCGCCGAAGTGCTCCGAGAGCTGCAGCACGCAGCCTTCGCGCGAGACCTGCATGTAGACGGGACCGCCGGGCTCGAAGCGATGTTCCCAGTCGATGCGAAAGCCGAGGAAGTCGACGTAGTGCGCGCGCATCTTCTCGTAGTCGTAGATGCGCAAGATCGGGATCGTGCGGCCGAAGACCGGCTCTTCGCTCGCCGGCAGCTCGCTCGGTGCGATCACGGTGATCGCCTCCCCGTTCCGATAGTCGCTGAAGCGCGCCCACACGGCTCGCACGCGGACGTACGTCACCGCGGGCTCGCGCGCGGCCCCGTCGGGATACGTCGCGAGGTACGTCTTCTTCAGCCGCGCGAGGTCGACGCCCGTCGGCTCGTCCGCGAGCCCGTCGATCTGCAGCGTCTGCTCGTCCGAGCCGACGACCACCGAGACGCGCGGCTAGCGCCTCACGTTCGCGACCTTGCGCGTCGTGGCGACCGAGTCGAAGACGAGCTCGGCCTCGTCGCTGATGGCGTGCCCGACGACGGCCGACTGCGGCCAGCCGACGCTCGAGACAGTGCTCACGACGCACACGCGGTGCTGGCGGACGAACGCGACGAGCTCGGCGCGATCCATGGATCGAGCATAGCGCCCAGGCCCACCTCCGGCCGGATCACCTTCGTAGATTTGCGCGCCGACTGACTGCTAGCATCCGCCGCGTGGGTCAGCTCCCGCTCCCGCTCGCCCGTCCGAAGGGCGAGCTCCCTGCGCCCGTTCCGCGATCGCAGCGTATCTACGTCAACCGCAACCTGCGGCTTGATCAGATCGCGTGGGCGGGGTTCGACATGGACTACACGCTCGCGATCTATCGCCAGGACGCGATGGATCGGATCAGCATCGAGCAGACCGTCAAGAAGATGGTCGAGCGCGGGCGCCCCGAGTCGCTGCTCTCGCTGCCCTTCGACACGAGCTTCCCGATCCGCGGGCTCTTCGTGGACAAGAAGCTCGGCAACGTCCTGAAGATGGACCGGTACCGGTACGTCAAGCGCGCCTACCACGGCACGCGGCGCATGAGCCGCGACGAGCGTCGCGCCCTCTACGCGTCGCGACCGATCCGTCCTGGCACCAAGCGCTTCCACTGGGTCGACACGCTCTACGCGCTGCCCGAGGTCACGCTCTACGCGTCGGCCGTCGAGCACCTCGAGGCGCTCGCCGTCGCGAACGGCACCGAGGCACCGCTCGACTACCTCGCGCTCTTCGACGAGGTGCGCGAGTGCATCGATCTCTGCCATCAGGACGGCAGCATCGTCGACGTCATCGCGAACCATCCCGAGCAGTATCTCGTGAAGGATCCGAACCTCGGGCCGGCGCTCCACAAGCTGCGCTCGTCGGGAAAGCGCCTGTTCCTGCTCACGAACTCCAAGCCCGGCTACACGCAGAAGATCATGAGCTACCTGCTCGACGGCGCGCTGCCCGAGTACGCGCGCTGGCAGAGCTACTTCGACGTCATCGTGTGCGCCGCGAAGAAGCCGCGCTTCTTCACCGAGGCGGGCATCCCGTTCGTCCCGGCCGAGCACGACCTCGCGCCGCCGACCGAGCGCTTCGAGGACGGGCGCATCTACGAGGGCGGATGCTTGCAGGAGCTCGAGCGGCTGTTGACGAACACGCACGGCGGCGTGCTCGCGGGCGACGAAGTGCTCTACGTCGGCGACCACATCTACGGCGACGTGCTCCGGACGAAGAAGGAGACCGCCTGGCGCACGATGATGATCGTGCAGGAGATGGACGCCGAGATCGCCGTCCACGACGCGCGCACGGAAGACCTCGCGCGGCTCGATGCGCTCCACGACGATCGCGAGCACGTGCTCGACGAGCTGCGCGGGCACCAGGTCCAGCTGAAGGTGGTCGAGCGCGCGATCGACGACGCGGGGCGTGCGAGCGCGACGCTCGGAGCCAGTCGCGTGGCGCTCCGCAAGTCGATCGAGCGGGACAAGGCGCGCCTGCTGGAGATCGACGAGGAGCACGGCCAGCTCGCGTCATCCATCGACACGGCATTCCACCCCTACTGGGGATCGGCGTTCTCGACGGGCGAGGAGCTGACGATGTTCGGCGATCAGGTCGAGCAGTACGCGTGTTTGTACACGGGGCGGGTCTCGAACCTGCTGCAGTATTCCCCGACCTACTACTTCCGCGGGCCCCGCGATCGGATGCCACACGAGCATTGAGGCGGTCGTTTCGGGCAACTTCTCGATCGTTGCGGCGTCAAGGTATGGACACCGCCGAGCGGTAGCCGTATACAAGTTGTTATCGTCCTGGGAGACTCTCCCGTCGTCCATGCGCCTCGCCATCTTCAGCGACGTTCACGCCAACATCGAGGCGCTCTCCGCAGTTCTCGAGGCGTACAAGCGCGAGAACATCGACGTCCACTATTGCTTGGGCGACGTCGTCGGCTACGGCGCGAGCCCGAACGAGTGCGCGGACCTGGTGCGCAAGCTCGCGAAGGTGACGATCCTCGGCAACCACGACGCGGCCGTCGCGGGCCGGATGGACTACTCGTACTACTACGAGGCCGCGCGCCAGGCGCTCGATGCGCATGCGCGCCAGCTGACCAAGGAGAACCTCGAGTGGCTCAAGCAGCTGCCGTACAAGCACGAGCTGCGCGAGATCGGGCTCACGCTCTGCCACGGCTCGCCGGTCCGCCTCGAGGAGTTCGAGTACATCTTCGCGCCCGAGCAGGCGCGCGAGTGTCTGTCGATCTGGGACGACCTCGCCGACCTCACGCTCATCGGGCACTCGCATCTCTGCAAGGTGTTCGCCCTTCGGCCGGGTGAGGTCGAGGAGCTGCCGGCCAAGCGCTTTACGTTACGCAAGGGCTGGAAGTACGTCGTCAGCGTGGGCAGCGTCGGCCAGCCGCGCGACTACGACAACCGCGCCAGCTACACGATCTTCGACACCGAGAACCGCGAGTTCGAGTTCAAGCGCGTCGAGTACGACATCGAGAGCGCGGCCACGAAGATCTTCGAGGGCAACCTCGAGCGCAACTTCGGGCATCGTCTCTTCATCGGCGTCTGACGCCGCGAGCGAACGAAATTAGAACAGGCGAGGACGCCCCTCCTTGCCTCCTGATCCTCCTCGCGTCCTCGTTTGTTCGGATCGCGGCGCTGCCGTTCAAGACACGCGCAGTAGGCCAGCCCAGGGAACACCGCCGTCGGTGGCACTCATCAGCGTCGGGCGCTGCATCTGGCCGACGGCGCAGATGCGCGGTGAGAGCGGTGAGGGCAGCGTGAGCTTTTCCTCAGCGGCGCCTGCGAGGCCGATCACCTTGAGGTGAGCTCCGTAGATCGCCAGCCGCGCGCCGACTTCGTCGATCGCATCGAATGCGTGGAACGCGATGTTGCGGTAACCGGGCGTCGGCCGCGCCGTGCTCGTGCCCTCGAACGACGTGGCGTAGCCGTCGCCCTCGAAGAGCTCGTGCAGGCTCGATGCGAGGCCTCGCCACTGGATCTGCTGCGCGCCGAGCTGCATCGGGAGTGGGCCGCGTGGCATCCGTGTCTTCAGCGTCTCGAGGCCGTGCGTGGCGACGAGCGAGGCGAGATCGCGCGGGCTCAGCTCGCCGCCGCGCTCCACCAGCACGAGCTGCGGTGAGAGGCAGCCGCGCTGATCGTACGCGGCGACGTCGTGCGCGATCGCCATCGCGAGCGAGTGCACGTCTGCGGAAAGCGCGGTGCGCCGCACCACGATCGCGCCGAGCCCGTGCCCATGGCCGATCAGCTCTGTCGTCGGTGACGTCGCAGCGCGCATCCGAGCGATCGCATGATCGCCGCCGTGCGCCGAGACCAGATCGACGCGCGCCGCGAGCCGCTGGTAGAGCGCTTCCGACTCTCCCTCGGGCCACACGAGCGCGACGCTCTCGCCGAGCTCGGGGTCGATCGCGGCCAGCGCCACGCCGAAGAGATCGGCGAGCCCTTCGTCGAGCGACGCGACCTTGACGATCACCGGGACGCGCGCCAGCAGCGACCACACGATCGGGCGCAGACACGCCGTGAAGACGTTCGCGGCGAGCACGAGGGCCTGCACGCGGACCGGCGTCGTGCGGTAGCCACCGAACGAGCGGCGCATCGCTTCGAGCCCTTCTTCCATCGCGGGTCGGCGCAGCGCGGCGATCGTGGTGTCGAGCGCCCACGTCGCCCCTTCGGTCGACAGACCCGACCGCTGCGCGATCGACGTGCGCGCTTCGCGACCGATCGGCGAGCTCGGATCGGCGAGCGCGACGAGCCCTGCTTCGATCCAAGCGAGGACGCGCTCGTCCGTCGCGGCGCGCAGTGCCGATCCGGCCTTCGTCGCGCGAACGATCGCGCGCTCCATCGCGTCCGTCATCGCTTCTGCCCCATCGCCTCTTCGATCGCGAGAGAGCAGCCGCGCGGCGTCGCGCCGGGCGCGCGCCCGAGCAAGATCACGCGATCGCCTTCGAGCCGTCCGAGATCCGCCGTCTGGATCGAGCAGCACGAGTCGACGTTCGCGAGATCGTCGATGCGCAGCACGCCCGTGCGGCCCGCCGCCACCGGCCGCAGCGTGTCGGGATCGCATGGCGTCACGCGCACCCACGGCGGGGCCATCAAGCGCTCGACGCCGTCCGTCGCGAGCTTGCCGCGCACGAGCGCATCGCCGTAGAGCTGCGAGCTGAGCTCGGTCATGCCGTACTCGCTGACGATGCGATGCTCGGGCAGCTCGAACGTCTCCGCGAGCGACGCGCGCAGCTCGAACACGTCGACCGTGCGCGACTTACCCTTGAAGCCGCCGGTCTGCATCACCCAGCTGCCCGCCGGGAGCGGCAGACGAAGCCCGTCGAGCGCATCGAGCAAGTGCACGAGCGCGAACGAGGTGGCGCACACGCCGATCGGCGCAGCCGCCTCGCCGAGCGCGCGCCGCGCCGCATCGAGGTCGAGCGCGCCGTCGGACCAAGCCCACGACGCCTCGGTCGCGAACGTCGCCTCGAACATCTCGAGCATGAACGAGAGCGACGAGTCGGGCGCATCGATCGTCATCGGCGCGAGCATCACGAGCGGGCGCTTGCCGTCGACGAAGAGCGCGCGCGCGGCCATCACCTCGGCGGCGCGCTGGTACGTGTAGAGGTGGCGGAAGTGGTGCTCGCCACGCGCGCCGTTCGTCGTGCCCGACGTACGGAACACCGCCGCGTCGTCGGATGCGTCGTGCGCCGCGACGCGCGTGAAGCGGAACACGTCGGTCGGCAGCGCGGGCCACGCATCTGGGCCCGCATCGAAGCGACCGCCACGCGACTTCACGAGCCGTCCGAAGGCCGGGACGTGCTCGGCCTGCCATGCCGCCAGCTCGGCGAGCAGCGCATCGCGCTGGCCGCGCACCTCGCGATCGAACGCATCGGGCCGGACGAATTCCTGGATCCGTGACCGGAGATCGTTCACGCGCGATCCTCTTCGCGCAGCACTTCGTCGAGCGCTTCGACGAAAGCATCGATCTGCGCATGCGCGATCCCGAGCGGCGGCGTCAGCGAGAGCACGCTCGCATCGCTTCCGGCAGCGAGCGTGATGAAGCCGCGCGTCAGCAGCGATGCGCCGACGCGCAGCGCCGCCGCCGGTCGCGTGAGGCCGAGGCCCGTGAGCAGCCCGCGACCGCGCACGTCCTTCACGCATGCGTGCGTCTCGGCGAGCGCTCTGAACCGCGCATGCAGAGTCGCGCCGGTCTCCGCAGCGCGCGCGGAGAGGCCTTCCTCTTCGATCACGTCGAGCGCCGCGAGCGCCGCCGCGCACGCGATCGGGTGCCCGAAGAACGTGGCGGTGTGAATCGACTCCTGATCGGGCGTGCCCCACGCGCGCATCACCTCGTACGGCGCGAGACACGCCGAGAGCGGCATGCCGCCGCCGAGCGCCTTGCCGAGGCAGAGGATGTCGGGAACGACGCCCTCCTGCTCGAACGCGAAGCGAGCGCCGGTGCGACCGAGCCCCGTCATGATCTCGTCGACGACGAGCAGCGCGCCGTGCGCGCGCGTGGCGTTCGCGAGCGCGGCGAGCCAGCCGGGTGGAGGCGTCACGACGCCGCCGCGCCCGAGGATCGGCTCCACGACGACGCAGCCGATGTCGCGCCGCGAGAGGCGCGCTTCGACGTTCGCGATGGCGCCGCCGAAGGGCTGGAACGCCACGTGCGGGTTGAGCTGCGCCGCGAACGGCGCGCGAAATCGCGCGGCGTACCCGGAGATCGCGAGCGGCGCATGCGCGAGCCCGTGATAGCTGCCCTCGAACGCGAGCACGCCCGCCTTCTGCGTGTGCAGCACGGCCGTCTTGAGCGCGGCCTCGATCGCATCGCCGCCGTGCGCGCCGAGGATGACGCGCGCGTCGGGGAAGGGCGCGAGCTTGGCGAGCCGCTCGCAGAGCTCGATCTTCACGTCCGACGGATGCACGTCGCCGAGCGCGTGGATCAGGCGCTCGCTCTGCTCGCGGATGGCGCGCACGATGGACGGATGCCCGTGCCCGATCGAGGCGGCGCCGAAGCCGGCGACCATGTCGACGAGCACGTTGCCGTCGGCATCCACCACGTTGGCGCCGCGCGCCATCGTCCACACGATCGGATCCTGCGCGGCGCCCGAGGCCTCCGCGCGTCGCGCGCGCCGGGCCGTCAGCGACGGGCACTCCGTCTCGGCGAGAACCTCGACGAGCTCACGCGAGCGCGGGCCCGGAATGGGCGTCGTCATCGACGGAGGCAGCATGCCGAGGGAGTCACGCATCGGGGTCGCGTGTCGTATCAGACGAACGGTCCATCTTCACGCACACGCTGCTGGCGTTCTCGCATGCGACCTGCCGTTTGGCTGTTCGTGCTCACGAGCGCCTGCGCGATGGATCGCGAGCGGACTGCCGGGGGCACCACGACCGCTTCTGCCGACGGGCATCCCTCGACGGGGCGACGGCCGACGGGGGCGCCGTCGATGCGGCCGACGCCTGCGACTACCGCGACGCGATCGACGGGCCGTGCAGCACGGATGCGGACTGTACATACATCGTCCATCGCACGGACTGCTGCGGGAGCATTCGCTTCTGGGGCGTCCCCACGAGCCAGGCGGACGAGGTCGTGAGATTGGAGGTCGCGTGCGACCGGAGCCTTCCCGAGTGCACGTGTCCCGCGTCCGCCGCGACTGACTCCGGTGAGACCGGCGGGCGCCGCTCGATGCTCGCGTCGGGATGCGTGCCCGTCGAAGGTGCGATGCGCTGCCGCACTCACGTCAACACGCGGCCCTGATCCCGGCCATCGTCACGCGTTCCAGCGCACCTCGGCGACGCACTCGCTCGCGCCGTGGCTCACACACTGCGTTCGGCGCGCGACCACGTCCTTGCGGCCCGTGAGCTCGAAGATCGCGCACATCGTCTCGATCGTCGTCTCGCACAGCAGCGGGTGATGGCCGGGCCAGTCCCACGTGCGCGACACGGCATGTCCTTCGCGGACGATCTCGATCTCGCGCTTGCCGCCGTCGTGCAGCATCCGCCACAAGCGCTGGATGTTCCTGGCGTAGAAGCTCGGCGTGACGATCTGCGCGACGACGAACTTGTAGACGCCGTTCATCGACGTCCGCACCGCCTCACGCGCCGCAGTTCGGATCAGCACGTGCCGCTCGGCCGGCGGGTAGGGCGCCACGATCGCATCGAGCATCGCGTGGACGACCGCGACGTCGTACCAAGTGCTCGCGATGATCCCGAGCGCGTCGTCGTTCGGGTCGAGCTGCCGCAAGATCTCGGGAGGCATCTGCCTGGCGGCCTCGGCGAGCGCCGCACGTCCGTGGGCTCGCGTGTACCAGCGAACCACCTCACGAATCGCGGCGCCTTTGATGCGGGCCCCGGCAGGAGTGTCCGGTGCAGTCGGGCCGATGATCGGGCGGGCCACTACTTTCCTTTGCCGAGGAACTCCTTGATCGACTCGACCACCGCATCGCGGTCGCGGATCTCGCTCGTGATCACGCGCTCGTCCTTGCCGAGGTGCTCGCGCAGGTCCTTGATGAACTGTCCGCTGCCGTACGGGCTCTCGACCTGGCCGTAACAGAACACGTTCGACCACGGCAGCAGCTTGGTCTTGAGCAGCTCGATGCAGAGCAGCGTGTCGTCGACCGACCAGTTGTCGCCGTCCGAGAAGTGGAACGGATAGACGTTCCACTCGTTCGCCGGGTAGTCGCTCTCGAGGATCTGCGCGCAGAGCTTGTACGCGCTCGAGATCATCGTGCCGCCCGACTCGCGCGTGCGGAAGAACGTGTCGCGATCGACCTCGCGCGCGACGGCGTCGTGGATGATGAAGCGCGTCTCGAGGCCCTTGTACTGCTTCTTCAGCCACGCATCGATCCAGAAGGACTCGATGCGCACGATCTCCTTCTGCTCGTCTCCCATCGAGCCCGAGACGTCCATCATGTAGACGATGACCGCGTTCGCGATCGGCTCTTCTTCGGTCTTCCACGAGCGGAAGCGCAGATCGTCGCGCGTCGGGATGATGATCGGGTTCTTCGCGTCGTAGCTGCCCGTCGAGATCTGCCGACGCAGCGCTTGCTTGTACGTGCGCTTGAAGTGCCGCAGCGAGTTGGGACCGACGCGGCGAACGCCGACGTAGCGATCCTTCTTGTCGACGAGCTTGGCCTTGCCCTTGTTCTCGATGTTCGGCAGCGCGAGCTCTTCGCCGAGGATCTCGGCGAGCTCGTCGAGCGTGACGTCGACCTCGAGGACGTGCTCGCCCTCGCCCTCGCCGGCTTTGCCCTTGCCGTCGCCCTCTTGCTCTTCGCCGCCGAGCGGATCGCCTGCCTCGCCGTCGCCTTGCCCGACGCCGCCGCCCTGCTTGTCCGAGAAGCGGAACTTCGGGATGTCGATCTGCGGGATGGGGATGGACACGACGTCCTTCCCCTGCTTGCCCATCAGCTCGCCCTGCGAGATGTAGCGCCGGAGGTTCTGTCGGATCTTGCCGCGGACGATCGACTTGAACCGCGAGTGATCCTGATCGATGCGAAGGGACACGCACCGCTAGGGTAGCAGATCGCCCGTCACGCCGGCGCGCAGTAGCGTCGGCCGTGGTCGTCGCCCGGCACGGACATACACGTGTCACCAGGCGGACAGCTCGGCTCGAAGGAGCAGTCGACGTAGCAGGCGGGCTCGTCCTGCATGATCGTGAGGCACAGGCCGTGGCTGCCGCAGTCCGCATCGCGCGCGCACGACTGCCGGCACGTCGGCATGCCGCTCGCGTCGGGCTCGTCGCAGAGAACGCAGTCGGGCGGCGGCGTGCACGGCGTCGTCGCCGCGACCTGGCAGTGACGCGCGGGGCTCGTGTCGTCGCCCGAGCAGTTGAACGAGATGCATCCGACGTTCGAGATGCATGGGCTGCCGACCGGCGCGGGGGCCAGACACGTGCACGGCGTCGTCGCGAGACGGCAATCGACGCCGTCGGGATCGAGGCATTGCTGACCGGCGCTGCACCGACACACGTCGCAGACGGGGCCGGGATCGCTCAGGTCGCTGCAGTGCGTGAGCACCCCGGCGATGCACACCAGACCGCCCGTGTCGCCGACGACGTGCCAGTCGCCCGCGGGACAGGTGCTGCTGCAGTAGCGACGCGTGCCCGCGCCGTCGACGACCGACACGCAGATCTCTCCGCTCGCGCACTCCGATGCGCGCGTGCAGCTGGTCGCGCAGACGCCGCCGTCGCAGTTCGAGCTCGTGCAGTCGAGGCTCGAGGCGCACATCTCGCCGACGGCGCACGTTCCCGCGCGACCATCGATGCTTCCGCAGCCGGGCACGACGTGGTCACACGAAGAAGCGGCGAGGGCGAGCAGGGCGATCGAGAGCGCGCAGAGGCGGGTCATGGCTGAGTCGGCTGCTCCACGATCTCGAACTGCACGCGACGCCGCGACTCGCGGCACTCTTCGCTGTCGTCGCCGCAGATCGGACGTTGGTCGCCGTACGACACCGACTCGATGCGATCGGGCGCGACGCCGCAGAGGATGAGCTGCTCGGCCACCGCGCCGGCGCGCTCGGCGCCGAGACGCTGGTTTCCGGCCGGCGTTCCCTGCTCGTCCGCGTGGCCGATCACGCGCAGGCGCGAGCCGCTGGCGCCGAGCGCGAGCTGGCAGACCTCTTCGATCGCGTCGTGATAGCGAGGCGAGACACGCGCCGATCCGACGCGGAAGAGCACGAACGGATCGAGCGGACGTCCCGGCGTTCCGTGCGGGATCACGATCACCGTCTGCGGCTCGGGCGGCGCCGGCGCTTCGTCGGGGCAGCCGTCGTCGTCCTCGAACCCGTTGCGCACTTCGGCCGCGTTCGGACATCGATCGCGCGTGTCGGGGATGCCGTCGCCGTCGTCGTCCGGATCGGGGCAGCCGTCGTCGTCGAGGTTGCCGTCGACGTCCTCCGGATCTTCCGGGCAGCGGTCGACGTCGTCGTAGATGTGATCGTGATCGGTGTCGACGCGATGCTCGGGCGGTGGCGGCGTCGCGGGCGGTGCTCCATCGAGCTGCATGCGGCCCGTGACGTCGAGCCCGAAGAAGAGAAGGTGCGCCGGATCCGGAACCGGGTCCGACGGATCCTGGACGATCAGCACGTAGCGCACCGCGGGCCCGATGAAGAGCTCTTCGACGGGCGCGAACGACCACCCGACCGAGGCATCGAGCACGAAGCGGGCGAGCGGCCCGGTGATGCCGAGACCGAGATCGACGTCGATGAACGGGCCACCGACGGCCGAGTGATCGAGGCGGATCGTCGATCGCGCGCCGGCCGTCACCGTGTAGAGCGTGCCGGGCGCTTGTCCGTCGACCGGGAACCACGCGGCGCCGCCGCCGACGCGAAGCTCGAGCAGCGGGCCGAAGAGCTCGAGGCCGACGCGCGCCGTGAACCCGCCGCCCCAGTCGAAGCGATCACGATAGCGGCTCGAGAGCATCACGGCGGCGCCGCCGTCGGCGTGCATCGTGAGCGCACGTGGCTGCGCGTGCGCGATCGCAGGAATCGATGCCGAGCAGAGGGCCGCGACGAGGAGCGCTCGCTTCATCGCGTGACCTGCAGGCGGTACTCGCTGCAGTCCATCGGCGCCGTCGAGACGCGGCGCACGCCGATGAAGACCGTCGTCGGCCACGGCGTCGATGCCGAGCGCACCGTGCAGTTGGGCATCGAGCCGCACCCGTCGAAGAACTGCCAGTCGAGCAGGCCGGTGGATGCGATTCCCTCGGTCTGGCACGAGATCGTGCCGGCGCCGCCGCAGCTCGTTCTGATGTCGAATCGGAACGCGCCTCCGGGCCCATCGTTCTGGCTGAACAAGATGCGCGGCGTCCCCACCTCGTGCGTCGAGAAGTCGATCGAGTCGGGGAACCGCACGACGTACCAGTCGGTCGTCGGCGTGGGTTGCAGGCGCGTCGGGCTCGACGTGCTCCCGCTCGGGCCGATCGAGCCCAGATCGAAGAGCGTCGCGCACGCGAGCGTCCCGCCCGGCTGGTCGATGCAGCGTCCGCCGCATGCGACTTGGCCCGACGGACACGAGAACGTGCACACGCTGCCCGAGCAGATCTGACCGGCTGCGCACGCCGTCGCGCAGTTGCCGCAGTGGAGCCGGTCGTTGGCCGTGTCCGTACAGACACCGCCGCAGTTCATCTCCGTTCCCGGGCAACTGATGACGCATGCGCTGCCCATGCAGATCTCACCCGCAAGGCACGCATGCGTGCAGCTGCCGCAGTTCGCGCGATCGGTCGTCAGGTCGCGACAGATGCTCGAACAGTTGGTGAGGCCGACGCCGCAGCTCGTCGTGCACGCGCCGCCGCTGCACACCGTTCCGTCGGGACAAGCGGTCGTGCAGTTGCCGCAGTGCAGGCGATCCGTTTGCAGGTCGTGGCACGTGCCCGAGCACACCGAGTAGCCGGACGCGCACGTCACGCCGCACGAGCTCGCGCTGCACATCGTGCCCGCCACGCACGACATGCCGCACGAGCCGCAGTTGCCCTCGTCGACGCGCAGGTCGCGACAGATGCCGCCGCAGTTCGTCAGTCCGGGCCCGCACGTCGTCGAGCACGTGCCGCCGGAGCAGACCGTGCCCGGGCCACAGACGTTGGTGCACGAGCCGCAGCGGTTGGGATCGGTCGAGAGATTGGCGCACGTGCCGCTGCAGTTCGTCAGGCCGCTCTGGCAGCTGACCTGACACGTTCCCGCCGAGCACACCTGACCGGCCGCACACGGACGACCGCAGCCACCGCAGTTGGCGAGGTCGGTGCTCGTGTCGCGACACGAGCCCGAGCAGTTCGTCTGACCACCGCCACAGGTCACCTGACACGTGCCCGACGAGCAGAGCTGTCCTGCGGGGCACAAGCGCCCGCAACCTCCGCAGTTCGCATCGTCGCTGAGCGTGTCGCGACACGTGCCCGAGCAATTCGTCTGACCGCCGCCGCACGTCGTCTGGCACGTGCCGCTCGAGCAGACCTGACCCGCCGCGCACGTGTGGCCGCACATGCCGCAGTTGGCGAGGTCGTTCGAGAGATCGTGGCAACTACCCGAACAATTCGTCTGCGTGCCTCCGCACGTGACGACGCACGAGCCGGCGCTGCACAACGTCCCTGCAGGACAGAGGCGGCCACACGTTCCGCAGTCGAGCGGATCGACCGAGAGGTCGCGACACGTTCCGCCGCAATCCGTCAGCCCGCTCGCACAGCTGAGCGAGCACGTGCCCGCGCTGCAGATCTGGCCCGCGCCGCACGCGTTCGGGCACGCGCCGCAGTGCAGGCGATCGGTCTGCAGATCCCGACACACGCCGCCGCAGTTCGTCAGGCCCGCGCCGCAGCTGACGACGCACGCGCCCGCCGAGCAGACCTGGCCCGCCGCGCATGCGTGCCCGCAGCTGCCGCAGTTGCCGAGATCCGTCGACGTGTCGCGGCACGTGCCCGAGCAGTTCGTCTGACCTCCGCCGCAGCTCGTGACGCACGTGCCCGAAGAGCAGAGCTGTCCGGCGGCGCACGCGACACCGCAGCCTCCACAGTTCGCCACGTCGCTCGCGACGTCGCGACAGATGCCCGAGCAATTCGTCAGCCCGCCACCGCAGCTCACCTGACACGCGCCGCCCGAGCAGACCTCGCCCGCGTTGCAGACGTGACCGCACATCCCGCAGTTCGCGCGATCGGTTCCGAGATCGCGGCAGCTGCCCGAGCAGCTCGTGGTGCCCGCGCCGCACGTGACGACGCACGAGCCGCCGCTGCAGACCTGGCCCGCTGCGCACGTGCGTCCACACGTGCCGCAGTTGCTCGAGTCCGCGCCGAGATCGCGACACGTGCCGCCGCAGTCCGTCAGGCCCGACGCGCAGCTCAGCGCGCAGGCGCCCGCGCTACAGATCTGTCCGGCGGCGCACGCGGTCGGGCACGCGCCGCAGTGCAGTCGATCGCTCGAGAGATCTCGACAGACGCCGCCGCAGTTCGTCAGTCCCGCGCCGCAGCTCACGACGCACATCCCGCTCGAGCAGACCTGGCCGGCCGCGCACGCCATGCCGCAGCCGCCGCAGTTCGCGAGATCGGTCGACGTGTCGCGACAGGTGCCGCTGCAGTTGGTGAGACTGCCGCCGCAGCTGACCTGGCACGCGCCGCTCGCGCAGACCTGGCCGGCCGCGCACGTCACGCCGCACCCGCCGCAGTCGAGCCGATCGGTCGCGAGATCGCGACAGCTGCCGCTGCAGTTCGTCAGGCCCGCGCCGCAGCTCGTGACGCACATCCCGCCCGAGCACACCTGACCGCCACCGCACGAGCGGCCGCACATCCCGCAGTTCGCGCGGTCCGTCGCGAGGTCGCGACACGTTCCGCCGCCGCAGTCGGTCTGCCCCGCCGCACAGCTCAGCACGCACGCGCTGCCCATGCAGATCTGGCCCGAGCCGCACGTCATCGCGCAGGCGCCGCAGTCGAGACGATCGGTCGTCGTATCGCGACACGTGCCGCTGCAGTTCGTCAGACCGCCGCCGCAGTCGGTCTGACATGCGCCCGCGATGCAGCGCGTGCCCGCGACGCAGACGTTGCCGCACGTACCGCAGTCGAGGACGTCGCTCGTGAGATCGCGACAGACGCCGCCGCAATCCGTGAGCCCGGTCGAGCAGCTCACGTCGCACGTGCCGCCCGCGCAGACCTGACCGGCGGCGCACCTGTGCCCACACATCCCGCAGTCGAGCCGATCGTTGTCGAGGTCGCGACAGATGCCGCTGCAGTTCGTGAGGCCGCCGCCGCAGCTGACCTGACACGTGCCACCCGAGCAGATCTGGCCCGCGTCGCACGCCATGCCGCACGCGCCGCAGTTCAGTCGATCGGTCGAGAGATCACGACAGACGCCGCCGCAGTCGTTCGTTCCCGTCGCGCACGTCGTGACGCACGCCGAGCCCGAGCAGACCTCGCCGGCCGCGCACGTCGTGCCGCACGCGCCGCAGTCGTTGCGATCGGTCGTGAGATCGCGACACGTGCCGCTGCAGTTCGTCAGGCCCGCGCCGCAGCTCGTCGCGCACACGCCGCTCGAGCAGATCTGTCCGGCCGCGCACGTGTTGCCGCACATCCCGCAGTCGAGGCGATCGGTCGAGAGATCGTGGCAGCTGCCGCCGCAGTCGGTGAGCCCCGCGCCGCAGCTCACCTCGCACACCGACGCCGAGCACACCTGGCCCGACGGGCACGCGTTGCCGCACGTGCCGCAGTCGAGCCGATCGGTCGTCAGATCACGGCACGTCCCGCCGCAGTCCGTGAGGCCCGCGCCGCACGTCGTCTGGCACATGCCCGCGCTGCAGATCTGTCCGGCCGCGCAAGCGTTGCCGCACGCGCCGCAGTTCTGTCGGTCGGTGTTCGTGTCGCGACACGTGCCGCTGCAGTTCGTCTCGGTGCTGCCGCACGTGACGACGCACGCGCCGCGCGAGCAGACCTGACCGGCCGCGCACGTGTTCCCGCACATGCCGCAGTTGCCGAGGTCGACGTCGAGATCCCGACACGTGCCGCTGCAGTTGGTGACGCCGGTGCCGCAGTTGAGCTGACACGTGCCCGCGGAGCAGACCTCGCCCGCGCCGCAGACGTTCCCGCACGCGCCGCACGCGCGCACGTCGCTCGTCAGATCGCGGCAGACGCCGCCGCAGTCGACGAGACCGCCGCCGCACGTCGTCGCGCACGTGCTGCCCGAGCAGACCTGGCCCGCCGCGCAGGTCGTTCCGCACGCGCCGCAGTTCAGGCGATCCGTCGTGAGATCGCGACATGCGCCGCCGCAGTCGGTCTCCCCGGGGCCGCACGTCACTTCGCACGTGCTCGTGGAGCAGACCTCGCCCGACGTGCACATCGTGCCGCACGTCCCGCAGTCGAGGAGATCGTTCGTCAGATCGCGACACATGCCGCCGCAGTCGGTCAGGCCCGGCGTGCAGCTCACGCCGCACGTGCCGCCCGAGCAGATCTCGCCCGCGCCGCACGCGTTGCCACACGCGCCGCAGTTCAATCGATCGGTGCTCGTGTCGCGACACGCGCCGCCGCACGTCGTGTAGCCCGCGCCGCACGTCGTCTGACACGTGCCGCCGGTGCAGACCTGGCCCATCGGGCACACGTTCCCGCACGCGCCGCAGTCCACGTTGTCCGTCGCGAGCGCGCGACACACGCCGCTGCAGTTGGTCAGCCCCACGCCGCACGTCGTCTGGCAGACGCCCGCCGAGCAGAGCTGACCGGCCGCGCACGTCGTTCCGCACGCGCCGCAGTTCGATCGATCGCTGCTCGTGTCGCGACACGCGCCGCCGCAGTCCGTCGTGCCGCCGCTGCACGCGACGCCGCACGTGCTGCCCGAGCAGACCTCGCCCGCGGGACACACCATCCCGCACGCGCCGCAGTTCAGTCGATCGATCGTCAGATCGCGACAGCTCCCGCCGCAGCTCGTCGAGCCGCCGCCGCAGCTCACGTCGCACGCGCCGCTCGAGCAGACCTCGCCCATCGGGCACGTCGTGCCGCACGTGCCGCAGTTCATCACGTCGAGCGAGAGATCGCGGCACGCGCCGCCGCAGTCGACGAGGCCCATGCCGCACGTCGTCTGGCACGTGCCGCCGCTGCAGATCTCGCCCGCGTCGCAGCCCATGCCGCATGCGCCGCAGTTCAGTCGATCGGTCCCGAGATCGCGGCACGCGCCGCCGCAGTCGGTGAATCCCGTACCGCAGGACGTCTGACAAGTGCCGCCGGTGCAGACCATCCCCGTGCCGCACGCGCGCCCGCACATCCCGCAGTCGCCGAGGCTCGTCATGAGATCGCGACACGTGCCGAGACAGTTGGTGAGGCCGCTGCCGCACGACGTCTGGCAGTGGCCCATCGAGCAGACCTCGCCGCTGTCGCACGTCGTTCCGCACGCGCCGCAGTTCGCGAGATCGGAAGCGAAGTCGACGCACGCCGTGCCGCAGAGATTCTCGCCGCCCGGGCACACGATCGCGCACGTACCGGCGACGCACGACTGACCGGTCGGGCATGCGTTGCCGCAGCCGCCGCAGTTGGCGGGATCCGTTTGTTCGTCGGCGCAGTACGGGCGCGCACCGGCGGGCTCGCAGCGCGAGAGCGAGCCGCAGCTCGTGTCGCACACGCCCATGTTGCAGACCATCCCCGTCGAGCACGCGTTGCCGCAGCTGCCGCAGTGATCCGGATCGACGTCCGCGTTCACGCACTCGGAGCCGCACGCGAGCTGCGTCGCGGTGCAGTTCAACACGCACGCGCCCGCGACGCATCCGAAGCCCGCTGCGCACGAGTGGCCGCACGCGCCGCAGCTCACGTTGTTGCTCAGCACGTCGACGCATCGCCCGCTGCACATCACCTGCATGCCGGGACAGCCCGTCGATCCATCCATCCCGGTGATGGGCGCACCGACGAGCGGCTGCCCGGTGCAACCGGCGAAGAGAACCAAGAGCAGCGCAGCCGTGAAGACGAGCCGACGCAAGAGCATCGAACGACAGTACGCACGCATCGCGACGGAACGACAGCTGGCGCATGTGCCAGGCCGCATTTCGCGGTCACATGTCGATCATTGTGCGGTGAAGTAGCGCTCGCTCTATCGGCGTCGCCGTCGTGAACGCGCGTGCGAAAAGTTTCGCGGTGCCGTCCGACCGCGCGCCGCGCTCACTCGAGCAGGTCGTGGTCGCGGAGCTGTTGGACGGTCGCCGATCCCTTGCCGGCGTCGAGGGGGCCGGGACCTGGAGTGGCCACGACGGCGTCGTCCGGAGCCGCCTCGTCGTCGCGCTCCGAGTCCGCGTCCGCAGCGCGCGTCGCGGCGCCGTGCGGCTCGTCTTTCACTCCGTAATCCCCATGCGGCGACGACTTGGCCATGCTGGTCGGGCCTCTCTCCGCGACGATGTTCCGGTCCACGATCTCGCCCTTCGGCGCGTCCGGGCTCGATGAGCCGCCGCCACTCGCGGCCGCGTGTGCACGATTCTGTTTCTTGGTCATGCCCGCTCGTCCGCAACGGCCGTGCCCATCGATCCGCGCGGGAATCGCGTCCCGCTCGGCTCCGCAGAGCGCACGAACCGTC
>CAYSCF010000026.1:0-38979 GCA_964429305.1 uncultured Sandaracinaceae bacterium
GCCATCGGTCTGCGCGGCGCACGTGTGCTCCGCACCTGCCGCGATCGCGAGGGCTTGCACGCTGGGGATCGCGATCGGCATCGCGCTGGTGCCCGTCGCGGCGCCCGGCCCGAGCTGACCGAACGTGCTCCCGCCCCAGCACGCGACGCTGCCGTCGCCCGCGAGCGCGCACGTGTGGGTGGTGCCGGCGGTGAGCGAAGCTGCACGCGCGCCGACCACGAGATGCGGGAGCTCGCGTGGCGAAGCCACGATCCCCGTCTGCCCGCTCGCGTTGCCACCCCAGCACGAGACGCCGCTCGCCGTGACCGCGCATGCGTGCGTCGCACCGCACGCGATGGCGGTGGCGTCGCTCACGCCAGGGACGACGTCGGCCGCGGGCGAGCTCGTCGCGCGGCCGAGCTGCCAGACGTCGTCGGCGCCCCAGCAGAGCACGCGTCCGTCGAGCGCGAGGGCGCACGAGAATCCGGCGCCCGCACAGACCGAACGTGAAGCGGGAACGGAGGGAACGACGATCGGTCGCGGGCTCGAGAAGGTCGAGAGCGCGACACCGAGCTGACCGCTCGCGTTGTCTCCCCAGCACGAGACGACGCCAGCCGCGCTCGTCGCACACGCATGACGGCTGCCGACGGCGAGCGTGATCGCCCTAGTGACGCCTCCATCGACGACGACGGGCGGCGCCCACGCGTCGCTCGCGGCGGCCGCATCGATCGCCCGTGCCGCATCCACAGTGCTGGCGGCGTCGACGGCGTTGGCAGCGTCATCGTGCGTGGCGGCGTCGCCGAGCGTGCCCGCGTCGGCGATCGCGACCGAGGGCGGCGCGGAATAGCAGCGGCCCGCGACGCACGACCATCCGGACGGACAGTCGGTCTCCGCGACGGCGCAGAGATAGTGACCTTCGGGCAGCGGTGCGACGCAGCCGGTTGCGACGACGAGCGTGACCAGCACGATGAAGCAGCGCATCAGAACGTCCCCGTGATCGAGAGAGAGCCAGGCCCGATGGCGAGCCGCGGCGCGCTGCTCGACTGCGTCGTGCCCCACACGATGCCGATGACGGCCGTCACCGCGCCGACGCCGATCGCGGCGAGCCCGGCGCCCGTGAACGTGGGCGAGCGATCACGCGCGCTCGCCGCGTCGGCCCAGCTCGTGGTGCTCGTCACGGTGCTGGCGTCCATCGCGCCCAGCGCGACGAGCACGCCGCCAGCCGCTGCGACTGCGAGACCGGTGCCGGTCAGGATCCACGGTGCCGGGTCGCTCGCGCTCGGCGCAGGCGCATCGACGCGAATCGGATCGATCGGAAGGACGACGACCGGCGCTTCGATCGTAAGCTCGGGCTCGGGCTCGGGCGCGATCGCGTCGCGTAGGATCCGGACGCGCGCTTCGATCGTCTCGCGATCGGCGGCATCGGGGACGGCCTCGAGATAGGCCTCGTACGCCTGCAGCGCCTCCTCGTCGTGGCGCAGTCGCTCGTGGACCGTCGCCACGTTGTAGAGGAGCTCCGCTGCATGCGAGAGCGCGTGCGCGCGCGAGAACCGAACGAGCGCGCTCTCCAGCTGTCCCGCCTCGTACTCGGCGACGCCGAGCTCGAACTGGCGTCGTGCCTCGCCGAGCTCGGCGGCGCTCGGCGCCTGGGCGAGCGCGAGGCTGGGCGAGAGGAGGAGGACGGCCACCAGGACGAGACGGGCGTTCACGTCCCGCTCATCGACCGAAACGCCCCGGAGCGTGAGTCAGGGCCGTCGCGGCGTGCGCTGCGCGGGATCGTAGAAGAAGGTCTCCTCGGCGATCCGCTCGCCTTCCCAGCGCTGATACGCGAGCTCCTCCATCTCCGTGAACGTTCCGTCCTTCCAGTCGAAGCGGAACACCCACCGGATGACGACGACGTCGCCGTTCACCAGTACCGGTCGCACGCAGCGCGAAGACACCGATTGGGCGCGCGCCATCACCCGATGCTCGTTCGCGACGTGCGCCTCGCGACCGACGCGTGGTGGCGCCTGGTTCTCACGCATCGACGAGAGCTCGACGTGGAACTCTTCGATGGCCTCGGCGTGTGCGTTCTCTTCGACGCGCGCGATGAAGCGCTCGAGCGTGGCGACGGTCGGCATGGCCGTGTTCGTACCATCACGTGCGGCTCAGCGTCGCTGGACGCGGATCACCTCGGCGCGCAGTCGCAGCCTTCCGTCGGCCTCGGGCGGCGTGAACTGTACGTTGCGCAGGTAGTCGGCGTTCATCGCGCGCGCCTGGCGCAGAAGCTCGGCGTACGCGCGATCGAGCAAAGTGTCCTGCACGTCGAGGACGCCGAGGATGTCGAAAGGCTGATCCGAGAGCACGTCCGTGAAGCTCACCGCGAGCCCACAGAAGTGCGCCTCGGTCTCGCCGGGCCGCGGCAGCACGACCTCCAGATCCGTGAGCGCGTCGGCCCCGAGCCGCGCCGCGTGCGCGCGCAGATCGCTCAGGCCCCGCCACTGATCGTCGGCCGACTCCGCGACGTCGATCGCCGCGATCACCTCCGCGTTGCGCCCTTCGAGCGAGCGCAGCACCTGGATGCTCTCGCCCGCGCGTCGATCGATCTCGCTCAGCGCGCCGTTGTCGAGCTGCAGGCGCGCATCGTCGCGCACCAGACCGATCGTTCCGGTCGTGAGCCCGTGCGAGCCACGCCCGTACTGCCAGCGCGCGGCGCAACCGATCGACAGGCTCCCGATCATGCCGACGACGCAGAGCGAGAGGGCGGCCTGCCGCGAGGTCACGTGCTGCCCGTGGTCGTGAGAGCAGGCGGAAGAATCGGCACGGCGGGCGGGGGCGGAATCACCGGCACGGTCGTGCCCGCGCCGAGATCGGTTCGGGTCACGCCCATGGCGCTCATGATCCATTCCTCGTCTTCGCGCTGGTAGACGGCGGTCTGCCCGCAGCCGCTCGCGCGCATGATGTCGGTCACGCCGCGCACGGAGATCTGCGCCGCGTCGCAGTCGAAGTCGACGCTCGCGCGCTCCTCGAGGCCCACGGCCCACGAGCAATAGCTTCGGGTGCAGTCGGTCCAGTAGTGCAGCGTCTGCCCGCAGCCGCTGTACGTGTGCCGGTACCACTCCGAGTGCGGCAGCCGCCCGAGGTCGTCGCGCGTGAGCTCGTTCGGCGCGCAGTCGAGCACGAAGCTCGCGTGGTAGCGCATCCAACGATCGGCGTAGCCGTCGATGCCTGCTCTCTGCTGCGCGACGTTGCCTGGCGAGTAATAGCCAGTCATGCAGCCGCTCGCGATCGTCGCGAGGACCATCGCGGCTACTACTACGAAGTGCGCTCTCATTTCTCTTCTCCGAGGATGTCTTCGCTAGTCTCAGCAACCGTGGTGCCATCACGTTTCCGCGACGAACGCGCATTTCGAAATGAATCGACGGCGGCGGATCGCCACGGCGTGGCCAATCGCCTGTTGCACGACTGGACCGGGTTAGAGTCGCGCTCGGAGGATCGTGTGAATCGCATCGGCCTCGTCGCGCGCGCGATCGTTCTCTTCGCGCGCTGGCCCGAAGAGCCGATGGCCGCGCAGGAGTCACCGTGACCCTTCCCTCGCTCCGCACCTCCGTCGGCGACATCACGCTGCACGAGTACCGGCTCACGCTCGGCGCGCGCACGTGGTCGTTCCTGCACACGGGCGCCGTGCTCACGCGGCAGGACGAGCAGCGGTATCTGCGCAACGACGACAACCCGATGCCGTACGGCGCGATGCTCTGGCCGGCGTCGATCGCGCTCGCGCACGAGATGATGGCGCGCGCGAGCGAGCTCGAGGGCAAGCGCGTGCTCGAGCTCGGCGCCGGCACGGGCGTGCCGGGCATCGTCGCGTCGTCGCTCGGTGCGCGAGTCGTGCAGACCGATCGCAGCGAGGTCGCGCTGCACGTGTGCGCGATGAACGTCGAGCGCAATCACCTCTCGAGCATCGAGAGGCGCGTGGCGGAGTGGGAGACGTTCGAGACCGACGAGCGCTACGACGTCATCCTCGGCTCGGACGTGCTCTACGCGACGAACATGCACGAGCAGCTGCGCGCGATCTGCGAGCGCTTCCTCGCGCCCGGCGGCGTCGTGCTCTTCTCCGATCCGTTTCGCGAGCAGAGCCTGCCGATCCTCGAGCGCATGGAGAAGGGCGGCTGGCGCGTGTCGCTCGCGAAGTACGTGATCCGCGTCGAGTCGGGAGAGCGCGCGATCGCGGTCTACGAGCTGACGCGCGCATGACGAAACGGCGTCGGCGTCTCGCGATCGTCGTCGTCGTGATCGTGCTCGTGTGGCTCGGCCTGCGCGCGCGTGACGCTGGCGGCGAGCTCGTCGTGCACCCGATGGGCTCGACGGACGCACCGTATGGATGGGTCGAGTACTTGCCGCCGAGCTACGACGGCTACGCGCGCGTGCCGCTCGTGATCATGCTGCACGGCCGCAGCGCCAGCGGCGATGGTACGAGCCCTCGGCGCGGTCACGTGGCATCCGCCGATGCGTTGGATCCGCGTCTCGCTGGCGCTCGGGCTCGTCCCCTCGCTCGCGGCGCGACACGCCATCTTCGTCGCGCCGCAGTCGCCCGGTCCATGGGACGTCGCGCAGATCGATGCGTTCCTCGATCACGTGCTGCGCGCGCGCGCGATCGATCGCGACCGCATCTATCTCACGGGGCTCAGCATGGGTGGCGGTGGCGCGTGGGAGTACGCGGCGGCGCATCCCGACCGGCTCGCGGCGGTGATGCCGCTCTGCGGTCTCTCGCTCCCGGATCGCGGCGAGGCCGCGCAGCTCGGGTCGTTGCCGGTGCGCGCGTTCCACGCGTTCGACGACGACGTCGTGCCCAATCACGACAGCGCGGCGTGGCTCGCGGCGATCGCGTTCGTCCGCGGCGGGCCCGCCGAGTCGCCGATGCTCTCGTACCCGGCGGAGAACCACTGGGCCGCCGCGAACGACGTCACCGCGATCTTCGAGGACGGGCACGTGCGCTGGGAGCCGGTGACGGAGGTCCCGAGCTCGGTCCGTCTCTCGCTCACCATGTTCCGCAGCGGTGGTCACGCGATCTGGTCGCGAGTCTACGGCGACGACGCGAGCTGGGACTGGCTCTTCGCGCAACGCCGCGGGCAGTGAACGCTCTCGCTGCCATTTGCGCTGCGCGTGCGGCTCGTCTTCTTGCGGCCATCCGCACGGCGTCATCTCGTACCCGCGAGCGCCCGCCGGAGCTGCTCGCTGAGCGCAGCGTCGTCGCACTGGATGCCGCCCTGGATCAGCTCCGCGACTTGCTTCACGGTCTTGGCGCGGAACACCGCGCCAGTGTCGGGTCCGCAGACGTAGACGTCGTAGAGAACGCGGCCCTCGTCGTTCGCCAGCGCGAGGATCTGCAGCACGCCGACGAACGTCTCTTGCGGATCGGGCTCGCGCTTCGGCGGACGCTTGGCGAGGCGAGCCTCCGCGGGGAGATCCTTGCCGTCGTGACCGCGTCCTGCCGCGCGCAGCTGCTTGCGCTCCGCGGTGTCGAGCTCGGCGACCGACTTCGGCCGCTTCTTCGAGACGATCCGGAGCCTGCCGAGCTTGGTGGCCGCTGCGACGCCACCGCGAACGACGAGCTCGTCTCGCGCAGTGAGCGGCTGCGGCGCGAGAAGAACCGTCTTGTAGCGCCGGTCGATCGGAGCGAGCGCGAGTGCCCGCACGAATCCGAGCTTCGACATGCTGCCGCTGAGGACACGCGGGGGCACGACGTTCTCGTTCGGTGCGATCCAGACGCCCTCGTGGAGGACCGGGCTCTCGAGCACGGCGCGGAGCGTCACGAACCCGAGGAGCGACACCGTGCAGAGAAAGAGCGCCCCGCCCTGCTCGAGCCCGTCGAGCGCGCCGCTCTTCGTCGCGAACCGGTCGATCTTCCACACCGGGCTCTCGGACGAGATCGTCCCGTTCTTCTCCATCGCGCGGAGCGCACGCGTGGGGATGGCCACGAGGTAGCTGGTCATCCCATGATCCTCGCGCGCGCGCAGTCCCATGTCGACGGAGGACGCGGTAGATTCGGTGCATGGCCGCATCCAAGAACAAGACCGAGTCGACGAAGGCGAGCGTCGCGAAGTTCGTCGACGCCGTCGAGGACGACGCGCAGCGCGCCGACGCGGCGGCGCTGGTGTTGCTCTTCACGAAGATCTCCGGCTACCCGCCGCGCATGTGGGGCACGAGCATCGTCGGCTTCGGCGCGTACGCGTACACGTACGAGAGCGGACGCTCGGGCACCGCCTGCGCCGTCGGCTTCTCACCGCGCAAAGGCAAGCTCGCGATCTACTGGGGCCGCTCTGGCCCGACGACGGACGCGCTGCTGCGCGCGCTCGGCAAGCACGAGCCCGGCGGCGGATGCCTCTACATCAAGCGCCTCTCCGACATCGACGTCCGCGTGCTGCAGAAGCTCGTGAAGAGCGGGCTCGCGAACCGCAAGAAGGAGTGGCCCGTCACGCCGACCTGACCGCGCGTGGCGAGCCCCGAGCGCTTCGCGTCTCGTGCTACGCCTGCGCGCATGCTGCCTTCAGCCGACGTGGCGCCGACCGGACGCGCCAAGTGCATCCATTGTGGCGAGGCTCTCGCGAAGGGAACCGTTCGAATCGCGGTCGAGCGCGTGATCGAGACCGGCGCACTGAAGATGACCGGCGCCGGCTTCATGCATCCGCATTGTGCGGCGGCGTGGGCGGTGGCGGAATGGCCCGCGGGCATCGACGATCTGATCGCGAAGGTGAAGGCGAACACCGCCGTGCCCGGGTTGCCGCCGCCGTTCGGTGATGCGGCCATCGCGGCTGCGCCCGCCGAGGCACCGAAGAAGACGCGCGCGAAGAAGGCGCCCGCCGTGGACGCTGCACCGACGGCTGACGAGGCGACGCTGGGCTTCGGCGCGCTCTCTGGCAAAGACGTGGTCGCGCTGGTCGCCAAGCTCGGCAAGCTCAAGGAGCTCTACAAGAGTGACGCCGTGTTCGAGAAAGCGGGCATCGATCACGCGCAACGGGACCCGTTGCGCTGGCACATCGCGCGACACGGTCTCTTGCCTGCAACTCATCCGGTGTTGCTCTACCGGCTCTCGGACTCGGCGATTCGCGCTTCCGCGGACGACGTCTTCGGGACGCTCGCGGCGCTCGCGCGACCGGCGACTGGAGACGCGGTGGAGGTCCTGCCGGGTTGGGCCATGGGCGCCGATCTCCTGATCGTGCGCGCGCTGGAGCTCGATCCGGCGCGGCTCGAGGCGGCGCTCGAAGGCGCGACGCCGCTGCTGCGACGGGGCATCCAGTTCGTGCGCGGTCGCTCGGGCGCGACGATCCCCGAGGACGATCGCAGAGAGGTGCTCGAGGCAATCGCCGTCGCCGAGGCGACGAAGACTGGCTTGCCACGAACGTGGGATGCGACGAGAACGTGGCTCTCTCTCTTCTCGCTCGGGGACGGAAAGCGAAGCGAGCCCTTCGCGACGGGGCGTGACCTCGCGCTCCGATTCGGCACCGCAGAGGCGTGGGTGACGGCGCTCGCGCGCGCGGCGAAGTCGGGGAAGTTCACCACGCTCGATCACGTCGCGGACGGTCTCGTCGCGCTGACGTTGCCCGAGTGCGTCGAAGCGCTCGCGAAGGCATCGCTCGGATCGAGCGACGAGAAGCTCGATCGGGCACTGCTCGCGATCGTCACCCAGCGCGACGACGATCCGCGCGCGCTGATCGACCAGGTGCTGAAGCTGCCGCGTACGAGCACGCTCCGAGACGCGCTGCTCCTGCACGGCATCGGTCGTCTGGCCGAGCGCGGCCAGTCGATCCCCGAGGGGCTCGAGCGCGAGGTGCGTTGGGAGTCGTTCCTCTACTCCGTCGTTCCCTGGCGCGGGAGCGCGGTGTGGCGCATCGCGCAGCGCAAGGCCCTCGAAGCGCTCCCGCGCGAGCGAGCGCTGCCGCTGATCGAGAGCTACGCCTCGCAGGCCTACCAGCAGTCGATCGCGCTCTCGATCCTCTCGGTGCACTTCGACGACGTGATCCTCGAGCGAATCCTGACGAGTGACGTACCCGGCGCGATGGGCATGCCCGAGCTCTACGGCCCGATCGGTGCGCCGGCGCTCCCACGGCTCGTGCGCGCGCTGGAAGCCGCCGGGACCGACGCGAAGGCACGCAAGCCCTTCGTCGACGCCATCACGGCGGTCCTCGCGTTCCTCGGCGCGACGGGGCAGACGTTCGATGCGTCGTTCGACTCGTTCGTGTCGTGCGCGCCGAGCGAGAGCTACTGGTCGAGCGACGCCAAGACGATCTTCGTGCACGCGATCCGAGGAATCCCGGAGCCGCGTCGCATCGCACTGCTCGAGCGATTGCTGGTCGAGACGAAGCAGATCGAGCGTCCCTTCCTCGGCGTCGCGACCGTCGCGAGCCCGGAATTCCGCGCGAAGGCCGCACGACAGATCGTCCAGGGGTTCGGTCGCGTGCAGGACTCCTCCACGTTCCAGGAGGGCGTGAAGGCGCTCGGACCGACGGGGCTCGCCGCCTTCCGTGCTCCGCTGCTCGAGGATCGACCCGACACCAAGATCTTCGAGACGATGCGCTTCGTGTTCGGTCACGCCGCGGTCCAGGAGATCCTCGACGCGGGCAAGGTCGTCGAAGAGAAGAAGCTCGCGCGTCTCTTCCGTCTCGCGAAGGAGTGGATCGCGCGCGAGCCCACGCGGCAGCACGAGCGCATCTATCTGCTCGAGCGCCGCGACCTCGACGACGGCGTTCCCGCGCGACGGGCGGGCAGCTTCTCGGTCAGCCGCGGCGCGGGTCCCGGCGGTGTGGAAGCCGGCGGCGAGCGAGAGCACGTCGTCACGATCGATCTCGAGGAAGTGCCCGAGCTGCAGAAGCGCCATCCGAGCGCGCGTGCGCTCTCGCTCTTCGCGAAGAGCCCGCAGCTCGGTGACGGCTGGAAGGGCGCGCGCCTGCTCTCGGTACCGCGAGACGCAGCGCCGCCGACGGGCGGGAATCCGATCACGGTCATGCCGATCGACGTGCCGAGCAGTCTGTTCGATTCCGTCGCGTCGCGCGACGACGCGGCGCTGAAAGAGATCCGCCAGCTCGTCTTCAACCGTCCCGGCTACGTGCTCGGTGAGCCGATGTACATCCAACAAGACGACGAAGGCAGCGTGGGCTTCGTGATGCAGCTCGCCGAGAGCATCGGCGATCTGAACCTCGGCGACTCCGGCTCTCTCTACGTGTTCGAGGGCGCCTCGTTCATGCAGTGCTATTGAGCGCGCGCGTGGCCACGCCGCCCGATCCCCGACGGATGGAGCAGAGCCTGACGCGATCGGCGATCGTGCTCGCGCTCATGGCAGTCCTCGTGCCGTTCGGCTTGCACGTCCTCTTCGAGCGCCAAGCGCGTCGGCTCGAAGCGCTCGGTGATCACGGCGTTCCGGTGATCGCGACGGTGACGGGCATCACGGGCGATCGCTCGGTGGTCTTCGAGTACGTCGTGGACGGGCAGCGCTACGAGTGGTCGGTCGCGCCCGACCAGGCTCCGCCCACGGTCGGTGCCACGTTCGAAGCGCACTACCTTCCCGAGGATCCGTCGTTCAACCGACCCGGCGATCGATCCGTCGCGACGCTGGAGGCGGCGTCGAATCGCAGCGGAACGTGGAAGGGTTTGCTCGGCTTCTTCTGGTTCTTCGGCGCGTTCGCCGGGTTCTCGCTCATCGAGCTGCGCGTGCTGCGTCGTGTCGGCATCGATGCGTTCACGAGCCCCGAAGGTCGCGCGGCGGCGATTCGTCGTCGGCTCTTCCTGCTCGGGGGAGCGGTCGTCCCGATTCTGATCGCGATCGGCCTCTGGCATGCGAGGGACGCCGAGACGCGCGGCGAGTCGGTCGTTCCGGTCGTGCTGGGGATGCTTCTCTCGTTCGGCATCATCGGCGGCACGCTCGTGTACGCGCTCCGCGAGGGCCCGAGCCGTGCGTCCGAGCGAGCGGCCCGACTCGCGCGATGGGCGGCGCCGGTCGCGATCGTCATCGCCATCCTCCGCGTGCTGGCGCTGCTGTTCGGGTAATCTCCTCCGTAGGAGCGTGCGCATGACGAAGAGTCGAGATCTCGAAGAGCTCGCGAGCACACCGGTCGGGCGTCGCAAGATGCTCGTGTCGCTGCCGGTGCTCGCCGTCGGCGTGAGCGCGGGCCTGACGACGGGATGCAGTGCATCGATCCCGAGCTCGGCCGTCGTGTACGGCAGCCCGGACACGATCACGGCGGGCACCCCGCAGCGACTCACGGGCTACGACGTCTTTCTCGTGCGTACGGACGCGGGCATCGGCGCCATCAGCGGCCGTTGCACGCACCACGGCTGCGGCGTCGCGCCGGTGGCCGACGGCTCCTTCCACTGTGGTTGCCACGGCAGCGATTTCTCCGCGGACGGCACGGTCACGCACGGGCCCGCCGGCACCGACCTGACGTGGTTCGCGGTGCGCATCGAGAACGGCAGCGTCGTCGTCGATCCGTCGCAGCAAGTGCCGAAGGACACGTACACGCCTCTCGCGCCCGCCACGAGCGGTGGCGAAGCGGTCTGATCTCTGCGCAATTGCGTCGGGTCCGCTTCGCGGACCACTCCAGCAGAGATCAGTCGCTCGGGCCGAGGGCCCAGTGCTCGCGCAGCCAGTCGACGAAGAGGTCGCTGCGCGAGCGTCGGCCTGCGGCAGGCGGATGTGCGTCGTCGGCGAAGCGCGCGAGCGTCTCGACGGTGATCACGCATCCGAGGCGAACGTCGGGGCTGGTCACGCGATCGATCGCGCGTCGCAAGGCTGCATCGTCCGCGAGCTCGCGCTGAGCGCGTGCGAGGTAAGCGTCGAGCTCGTTCGTGACGGTTCGCGTGATGATCGCGGCGTCGCGATATCCCGCGTTCGGCGCGGCACTGCGTTGCTCGCGCTCCGCGCGCACCCCGAGCGCATCGCCCGCTCGAGCGAGCGCCTCCGCACGGGCTTCGGTCGAGAGACCATCGAAGCGCAGCGCGAAGCGCAGGATGCCGCCGAGGACGAGCTGCTCGTCGGAGGACAGTCTCATGGCGTCGCGTCGAGGCCCGCGTCTTCCGCCGACACGGGCACGATGCCCGCGCCGAACGTCGCGCGGATGTACGCGAGCACGGCGCGTGATCGCTCTTCGCCCAGGATCGCGCGATGCGAGGGCATCACGCCGATGGTGCCCTGGCGACCATCGAGGATCGACGCGAGCAACACGTCGTCGGTCTTCGTCAGCGGGCCGTCGGGCGCGGTGAAGTTCGCGCCGGTCTCACCGCCGGCGCCGCGACCGTCGACGCCATGGCACGCGATGCAGTGTGTCCGGTAGGTCTCCTCGGCCGGGTCGTCGCTGGGGATCGCGCGCTCGACCTCGACGCGTGCGATTGGCCACTGCGAAGGATCGCGCTGCGGTGTCGAGCACCCCAGGGCGACGAGAACGAAGACGAATACGATGGAGCGCATCAGCCCACCGCCTCGCGCACGTGCTCGGCGCCCCACGACGCGAGCCCGTAGATCGAGATCTGCGGGTTCACGCTGCACGACGTCGGGAACACGGAGCCGTCGATGACGAACACGTCGTCGAGCGCGTGATGTCGGAGCGTGCGCGAGTCGACCACGCTGCTCGCCGGGTCCGTGCCCATCGCGCAGCCGCCCATGCAGTGCGCGACGAAGATCGGCACCTCGCCCGGTCCCCACTTCGCGCTCGCGAAGCGTCCGTCGATCTCGTCCTCGCTCGTGACGTAGACGCCGTGCGACGTGTAGGCCTGCCGTGCCCCGGCCGCGAGCTGGATGCGCAGCGCCGCGCGCGTCGCGTCGCGGATGCCCGCACTGAGCCGCTCGGTCCACGCGTAGTCGATCTTCGGGCGGCCGCCGCTCTGCAGCGTGATGGTCGCGCCCTCGTCGCGATCGGAGAGATCGAAGCCGTCGTGCAGGAGCACGCCGGTGAGCGACGCGTAGGGCAAGAGCTCCATCTGCGCTTGTCGCTCGGCGCCGAGCCCGGTGGCGATGCTGCCCATCGACATCGGGAACATCGGCGCGCCCTCGATGAGAAACCCCATGCCGCCGTCGTCGCGCTCGACGAACTGATCCGAGTACACGTACTGCGGCGAGCCCTGGAACGGGTGCACGTGCTCGGCGTGGATGCCGACCGCGCCGACCGCGGGATGCAGGAACGTGCGCTTGCCGGTGCGACCGCTCGGATCGAGCTCGCTGCGCAGCAGCATCGCCGGCGTGTTGATCGCGCCGCCCGCCAGCACGGTGAAGCGAGGCCTCACGGTGATCGTGCGTCCGGTGAACCGATCGGTGATCGGATCGCGCACCTTCGCGACGACGCCGGTGCAGTGGCGACCGTCGAACGTGATCTTCTCGACCCACGCGTTCGCGTACACGTCCGCACCCGCCGCGACGGCCTCGGGGATGAACGTGACGAGCATGCTCTGCTTCGCGTCGATGACGCATCCCATGCCGCAGTAGCCGGTGTGCGCGCAGTTCTTCACGTTGCGGAAGAGCAGATCCTTGTGCCAGCCGAGCGCGTCGAGGCCGCGCCACGTCACCATGTTGTTGGCGTTCACCTGATCGAGCCGCATCTGCTGCACGTTGAGGCGCTGCTCGATGCGCTCCCAGTGCGGCACGAGCGCGTCGTGCGTGAGGCCCTCGACGCCGTGGTGCTCGGCCCAGAACGCCATCACGCGCTCGGGCGTACGGAAGCACGTCGTCCAGTTCACGACGGTGGTGCCGCCGACTGCGCGGCCCTGCAGGATGGCCATGCTCTGATCGGCCGTCGCGCGCGCGCCGCCCTCTTGGTAGAGGCGCGCGAACATGTTGCGCTCGGTGAGATCGAAGCGCGCGCTCGTGTGGAAGCCGCCGTCCTCGAGCACGACGACGCTCTTGCCCGCGGTCGCGAGCCGCTGCGCGACGACGGCGCCGCCCGCGCCCGATCCGACGACGCAGACGTCGCACGTCAGATCGAGATCGCTCGTCACCTGAGCGCCGGTGCGGATGCTCATGTGCCTTCCTCGCTACCACCGGGCTCTCGCAACGCGTCGAGATCGACCAGCTGTGCCGCGTACGCGCCGCGCAGCCCGGGAGGCGAGGGCGGTCCCGGATACCCGAGCCCTGGCCACACGCGCGCGTCGCCGAAGTAGATCGACGTCGCGAGCGCGCTCAGCGCGCGATAGACCGTGCGGCGCAGCGCGACGCGCGAGTCGCGCCACGCGAGCAGCACGCGATCCTGATCGTCGCCGCTCAGCGCGGTGAACGGACGCAGGCGCTCGAAGAAGAGCGCGCCCGTCAGGCCGTTCTCGAAGAGCGCGAGCACCGTCTTCACGTCGGCGAGCGCTTCGGGCGCCGCGTGCGCGAGCATTCGGTCGGCGAGCAGGCCCACGCCGATCGCGTCCGCGCCCGGCACGTCGGCGCGCGGCTGCGGACAGACGCGGCGCGCGACGGCGCACACGATCGAGTACTCGGCGAGCGTGAGCGCGTGGAGCTCTTCGCTCGGCGTGGGCTCGAGCGTGCTCGACTGCAGCGACAATCCGACGCCGCCGATCCCGAGCAGCACGGCACCTCCGATGCCCCCCTTGAGCAACGAGCGCCGCGTGAAGAGCCCGAGATTCGAAGCCGGAGTCGGCACGCCTCAGCGTCTCACGAGTCGCCGCTCACGAGCGACGCGTTTCAGCGGCCGCGCTCGCGCAGCACGGCCATGCCGCGCGCGCTCGATACGCATACGCGAAGGCCCGTGAATTTCGGCAGGTACGCGAGCGGCGGAGGGTCCTTGCGATTGCCTTTGATCATCTCGAGCACGACCTCGTCGCGGTCGAGATCGTAGCTCGCGCGGTATTGCGCATCGCCGACGCTGACGTCGGTCGGGAACTCGCGATCGAGGGCGGCGCGGACCTCGAAGGGCAGCTCGGGCGCGAGGACGTCGGCGGCCGAGAGCATGGGCAAGTCCTCGCCGCTCGTGACGCCGAGCGACTCGATCCGAGCGCGCAGCCAATCCGGCGGCGCGAGCAGCGCTGTCTGTGCGCGCACGCCCGTCGGATGGCCGCGATCGTGGAGCTTCGCGGCGAGCGCGATCCGACGCAAGCGTACGCGGCTCTCGCGCCAGGCGTCGCGGAAGAGACTGCCGCGCTCGATCAACGTCACGAAGGCGTCGATCGCGAGCGAACCGGTCGGCACTTCGTCTCGCGTCGCGACGACGCGCTCGGCGTACACGCGCTCGATCGTGGACGTGACGCGCTTGCCCTCGACGGCGACGCCCCCGATTCGATCTTCGCCGAGGCCGGCGCGCGCGACGGCTCCGAGCGGGATCGCCATCGCGGCCGTGACGAGCACGCGCGCATCGCGACCGGCGCCGAACGCGCGCGTGTCCAGCACCACGATGGCCTCGAGATCCTTCACGCGGCGGACGGCGCTCTCGCGCGCGAGCTCGAGCTCGGTGCCACCGTTGCCGAAGTACGTGGTCTGTCCGCGCTTGCGAGCGACGTGCACCGCGCGAGCATCGGCTGCGATCACCGCGCGCACGAGCGCGTCGCGATCGAACGAGGCCGTGGGCGCGTCGTCCGGCAGGCCCTCGAGACGGCGCAGTCGCGCGCGTGCGCCGCGTGCTTCGGCGAGCGTGAAGCTCGAGATCCCGTGATCGCTCGGGCGGCGCGCCCGCATCGCGCTCACGAGCGCGGTCGCATCGCATCCGGCGGCGAGAAGATCGTCCGGGCCACCGACGTCGTCGTTGCGCAGCGCACCGAACATCGGCCGCCCGACGGAGAGCGCGGCGACGAGATCGATCATCGCGTCGAGACAGCCATGCGCGCGCGATGCCACGAGCAGGCGCGCGTGCGCCGGATCGACGGGGAGGGCGAAGAGCGCCCGTCCCGCATCGTTGAGCGCGCCGGTCGCATCGAGCGCGCCCCACGCGCCGAGCTCGGCACGGGCGGCATCGAGCGCATAGGCGCGCGGCGGATCGAGCCACGCGAGATCTTCGGGACGCTTGCCCCACGCGGCCGCGGCCATCACGAGGGGCACGAGCGACTCTCGGTGGATCTCGGGCGGAGTCGTCTTCTCGAGCCGCGCGCTCTTGCTCCACAGGCGATAGCCGACGCCCGGCCCGGTTCGTCCCGCGCGACCTGCGCGCTGTGCCGCACTGTCTTCCGCGATCGGAACGAGCGCGAGATGTCCGCGGCCTTCGTGGTAGCGCGTGCGACGGACGAGGCCCGAGTCGATCACGACGCCGATGCCGGGGATCGTCAGCGACGTCTCGGCGACGTTCGTCGCGAGGATCAGCTTGCGATGCGCCGCCGGCTCGAACGCGCGCCGCTGCTCGTCGAGCGAGAGGCCGCCGTGCAGCGGAAGGATCGTGAGCGCGCGGCCGTCGAGCGCTCGCGCGCAGGCTTCGATCTCGGCCTTGCCGGGCAGGAACACGAGCACGTAGCCCGCGTCGCGCATCGCAGCGTCGACCGCCATCCGAACGCGCGTGGGCAGATCGGCGACGTCGGGCAAGATCGACGCGCCTTCGAGATGACGAACGTCCACGTCGAACGCGCGACCGGAGGCCGTGACGTGCGTGCCACCGACGTACGCCGCGATGCGCTCGCCCTCGAGCGTCGCCGACATGAGCACGAGCTTCGGTGCCTCGCTCTGCGTTCGACGCGCATCGAGCAGGAGCGCGAGCAAGAGATCGACCTCGAGGCTTCGCTCGTGGAGCTCGTCGAGCACGATCGTCTTGCACGAAGCGAGCAGCGCACGATCGCGCAGCGCGATGCCGGGCGTCGCGAAGACGATGCGCGTGGCTGCGCTCATCACGCGCTCGTCGCGCACGACGTAGCCGACTCCGTCACCGAGGCGCGTGCCTTCCAGCTCGGCGACGCGCATCGCGAGGCTGCGGCAGGCGATGCGTCGCGGCTCGATCACGAGCACCCGCGCGTCGCACCAGCGCGGCACCTCGGTGGACTTGCCCGAGCCGGTCGGCGACGAGAGCACCACGGCGCCGCGCGCGATCGCCGCCGAGAACGCGACGCGTGCGTCATGGATCGGGAGCGCGCCTTCGGAGCGCGTCACTTGTTGCGTGCGGCCGCCTCGCGCAGCCGGTCCTTCTTGCTCTTGCGTCGACCCTTCACTCCGCCGTGAGGATCGAGAGGAACGGGCGGCGACGGCGCGACCTCGGTGGGCTCGAAGCCGGGGACGATCTCGAGCCCGATGTCGAGCAGGTGCCGCTTGCGGATGAGCTCGAAGTGCGCGCGGCCCTCGGCGGTGACGAACGTGATCGCTTCTCCGGGCTCGCCCGCGCGCGCCGTGCGTCCGGCGCGATGCAGGTAGTCCGCGGTCGACCGTGGCAAGTCGTACTGCACGACGACCGGTAAGCCGGTGATGTCGAGACCGCGCGACGCGAGATCCGTCGCGATCAGCACGCGGATCTTTCCTTGCCGGAACCGCGTGAGCACGTCGACGCGCGCGCCTTGGCTCAGCTCACCGCTCAGGCCTTCCGCGTGGATGCGCAGCGCGCGGAGCTTGTGCGCGACGTGCTCGGTCGAGTGCGACGTCGCGACGAACACGAGCACGCCCGACCAGCGACGGTCTTGGATGAGGTGCGCGAGCAGACGCGTGCGACGCGGCTTGTCGACCTCGATCGCGCGGTGATGGATCGCAGGCAGCTCGGCCTGCGACGCGCTCACGTCGACGACCGCCGGATCGCGGAGCACGGCAGCCGCGATCTTCTGGATGGCGGGCCCGAACGTCGCGGAGAAGAGCAGCGTCTGATGCTTCTCGGGCAAGAGCGCGCGAATGCGGTCGAGCTCGTCTGCGAAGCTCTCGTCGAGCAGGCGATCGGCCTCGTCGAGCACGAGCGTGGAGATCTCGGCGAGAGAGAGAGCCTTCTTGTCGAGCAGATCGAGCAGTCGGCCCGGCGTCGCGACGACCACGTCGGCCCCGCCGCGCAGCGCCATCATCTGCGGGTTGATCGACACGCCGCCGAGCGCGACGACGACCTTCGGCTGCGCGGGCAGGTTCTTGCCGTACGCGTCGATCGCCTCGCCGATCTGCAGCGCGAGCTCGCGCGTCGGCGTGAGCACGAGCGTGCGATGACGGCTGCCGACCACGCGGAAGCGCTCGAGCATCGGCAGCACGAACGCCGCCGTCTTGCCGGAGCCCGTGCTCGCCGTCGCCCACACGTCGCGGCCCGAGAGGATCTCCGGGATGACCGCGCGCTGGACCGCGGTCGGCGTCTCGTGGGCGAGGTCCGAGAGCGCCGAGAGGAGCGGCTCACCGAGCCCTAGGTCGGAGAACGACACGCGCGATCAGATCTCTTCGGCCTCGATGCGTCGGTTCTGCGCGCGACCTTCTTCGGTGTCGTTCGACGCGACCGGGCGCGAGTCGCCGTAGCCGACGGCCTCGACGCGGCTTCCATCGATTCCGTGAGAGACGAGGTATGCACGGACGGCCTCGGCGCGCGCCTCCGAGAGCTGCTGGTTGCGTGCCGCATCGCCGACGTTGTCGGTGTGGCCCGAGATGCGGATGCGCACGCTCGCCATGTGCTCCATGAACTCGACGACGCGATCGAGACGCGGGTTGGACTCGGCCTCGATCGTCGCGCTGCCGCGATCGAAGAGGATGCCGTCGAGGACGAGATGCTCCGGCTCGGGCGGCGGCGCGGCCGGCTCGCTCGAGGGCATCGTGAGCTCGGTGCGCGGACGATGGTGCGAGCGGTGGCGCAGCGTGAGGCGGATGTCCTGGTTGGGGCCCGCCGGCACCTCGACGTGCGCGGTCCGCGTCGGCTGGCCGAGCGTCAGATAGTCGAGGTCGTAGCGCGCGCCCGCGGGCACGAGGACCTCCGCGTAGCCTTGCGAGTCGGTCTCGCCCGTGTAGTACGCGTGTCCGTCGGGCCCGGTGAGCTTGATGACGACGCCGGGCGTCGCGCCGGCATCCGGATCCATGACGAAGAGATGCATCGCGGCTTGTGTCGCGGTCGCGTGGATCTCGGACGGATGCTCGCCGTGCGATTGATCGAGATCGTGCGCCTCGGTCAGTTGGAACTCGTCGCTCGCTGCCGCGCCATCGCCAGAGCCTTCGCTCGAGCCGCCGCTCGTGCCCGTGGAGGAGCTCGCCGTGGTGTGAGAGTCGGAGCCCGCGCCCGAGGACGACCCGCCGCAGGCACTGGCCAAGAGGATCGCGACGATGCTGAACGGAAGACGACGCAGAGTGCTCATCATGGTGCGGCCACGCTAACACGAGCCCGTCGCTCGACGGTGCCCGCCGTCTCGTCTAATCCAGCGGCGTGGCGGCTCCATTCGAACGATACGGTGCGCGCATCGTGGGCGATCGCCTCGAGCAGCCTCACGGCGTCACCGTGGTGACGTGCGTGACGCGCGACGAGGCCAAGCGAGTGCGTCCCATCGAAGCCCCGGTCTCGACGAGCCCCGGTCGAGACCGAACGATCGCTGGCATCGCCGTGGCCGTGTCGGTCGCCGTCTTCGTCGTGGGCGAGCCGATGGCGGGAGTCGGCGCAGGAGGTCTCGTTCCCATCCTCGCCGTCGCGTTCTTCGTTCCGCTCGTCGTCGCGGCGGTGTTCTGGGCGCGATCGAGCCAGCGCCGACAGATGCTGGAGGTGACGCTCGAGGACGGCACGACCAAGCGCATCGTGCTGGAGGCGTTCTGCGATGCGAAGCGTCGCGACGAGGTGGCGCGCGAGCTGAACGATCGCGGCTGGCCGCTCGATTTTCGTTGAACGGGTCATCCGCTCGACGTGCGCTCCGTACATGCTGGCTCATGACGCCGGGTCGAACGGCCGATGACCATTCCAGCTCCATGCGACGCGCGCTCATCGTGTTGAAGATCGAGGCGAGCGCGCCCGACAAGCCCGACGTCGGTGCGTCCTGCAACGGCTGCGGCGTGTGCTGCGTCGCGGAGCCGTGCCCGCTCGGCATCGTGCTGAGCGGTCGCGCGACCGGCGCCTGCGCCGCGCTGGTGTGGCGCGAAGAAGAGCATCGCTATCTCTGCGGCGCGCTGGTCACGCCGGAGCGCTTCGCGGGCGCGATGTCGCCACTGCTCGTGCGGCTCGCGCGCCGATGGATCTCGGCGGGCAGCGGCTGCGATTCCAGCGTCGTCGTCGCGACGGAGTGACTTCGCGTACGCTCGGCGCATGTCCCAGCTCTTCTTCTTCAAGATCCGCTCGGCGTGCCCCGAGTGCGGCGAAGCGATCATGATCGACGGCCCGCGCCGCACGACGCGCTGTCTCGCGTGCCAGTCGATGGTCGATCTCGACGTGCAGACCTGGAAGCGGATGATGGACTTCCGCCACGAGGACGCGAAGAAGAAGGAGCTCTCCACGGTGTTCGGCCTGATGGGCGCCGCGACGTTCCACACCCGCATGGGACGCGCGAAGGCGCCGCTCTGCACCGCGTGTGCGCAGCCCCTCGACGTCGCCACAGTGCTCGCAGGCACCGACGGCGACGTGCCGTGCGCGTGCGGTCACGCGATGTCGACGTTCCCCACGCCGGAGTGGATGCGCACGCTCGACGCGCGCGCCGAGCAGGTCTTCAACGCCGAGCGCGAGACCGAAGCCTCGAAGATCGCGATCAGTCCCGCCGAGACCAAGCCCGTCTCGTTCGGCTGCCCCGATTGTGGTGCCAATCTGAAGATCACCGCGGACGCGCCCCGCATCCTCGAGTGCCAGTACTGCCGCGCAGACCTCTATCTGCCCGATCCACTCTGGCGCGCGCTCCATCCCGTGAAGAAGCGCGCCACCTGGTACATCGCGTTCAAGGGTTAGTGCGCGAGGCGCTCGATGCGCGCGATCACCATGCGGTCGGCGGGAGAGAGCGTCGCCGCGCGCGCTCGCATCTTCTCGACGTACGCGGGCAGCAGCCGGACGGCGCCGGGTGCGACGAGCTTCTCGATCACGTCGACGAGCTCGCCCGGGATCACGCGGTCGCAGTCGGTGTTCACGCCGAACAAGCCTTCGAGCCAGCGTGCATCTCCGGTGCGCATCGCGAGCGCCACGAGGACTTCGCTGACGCCGCGTACGAACTCGTCCTGGGCTCGCGGCCCCATCCCCGACTGACGACGCATGAGGATCGATGCGCCGCCTGCGGCCTCGTCGTTGCGACCCGCGGCCAGCATCGCACGCGCCCGATCGAGCATCGCGCGATCGGGAACGTCGGTCGTCGTCTGGACCGCATCGGGTGCTTGCAGCATCGGCCCGGGACGCACCGAGCGTCGCGTGGGCCGCGGTGGTGCGGGCTCGAGCGTCATCACGGTGTGCCCGATGATGATGCGCGCGGGCGTCGAGATCGTCGTCGGGCTGCCGATGAGCCGGCCGTCGACGAACGTGCCGTTGCGGCTCTGGAGATCCTCGACGACGACGCCGGAGCCCACGACGCGCAGGAACGCGTGTCGTCGTGATGCGTTCGGATCGTCGATCGCCGCCTCGCAATCCGAGCTGCGCCCGATGACGCACGTCTGCTCGAACGAGATCTCGCCACCGGGGATGCGCAGGAGCCAAGACGCCATCGGCGCATTCTCCACCGAGACGGGCCTCTTCTGCATCATCTCGTGTGCGTGGTGCTAACGTGAACGCGTGACGTCGACTCGCGCGATCCGGATGTGGCTCGCCTGCGCCACCGCTTGGGCGGGATGCACGGTCCACGCGCCGCCCGAGCCCGATGCGAGCCTGCCGACACCCGATGCGTTCGTGCGTCCGGATGCGGGGCCCAGGCCCGACCGCGGCCCGGTCGACAGCGACGGCGATGGGATCCTGGACGACGACGAGGCGATGTACGGCACCGATCCGACGAACGCCGACACGGACGGCGACGGCATCGACGACGGAGTCGAGGTGCTCGCGCACACCGACCCGACGGATCCGAACAGCACCATTCCGCCGACGGATTTCTACGTCGTGCTGCCCTACATGAATCCGGCGCAGCACCTGCCGCTCTCGTTCACGGCGCGTCTGGGACGCGCGGACGTCTACTTCCTGGTCGACACGACCTCCTCGATGACGCTGCCGATCCGCAACGTGCGCGACTCGTTGATGACGGTGATCGTTCCCGCGATCGATGCCGCGATCGCCGACGTGCAGATGGGCGTCGGCGACTTCCGCGACTACGACGACGGCACACCCGGGTCGACCTACGGCGATGCGGGCGACTGGACGTACCTGAACCGGCGGGCGGTGACGGACGCCACGGCCGAGGTGCAGACGGCGCTCGGCGCGCTCGTCGCGGCCGGCGGCGGCGATCCACCCGAGGCCAGCACCGAGGCGCTCTACCAATCGGTGGCAGGCACGTGCGACTCGGGATCGGGCTTCGGGGGCGCGTGCTTCCGGGCGATGAGCCATCCCATCATCGTTCACGTGACCGACGCGCCGTTCCACGACGGCACCGATCCGGCGAACGACTATCCCGCTTCGTTCGGTCTGCGAACGTGGACCGAGATGGTGACGGCGCTGAACGCCGCGAGCGTGAAGGTGATCGGCGTGGCCGTGAGCAGCGGCTTCCCCGTCACGACGATCTATGCAAGCCAGCCCGATCAGAACGCGGTGACGATGGCCACGGGGTCGCGCGCGTCGGACGGAAGCACGACCGTCTATCACGCGCTGAACGGCGACGTGAGCGGCTCGGTGGTGAGCGGCATCGCCGATCTCGTGGGCGCGACCACGCAAGACGTGTCCGCGCGCAAGGTGGACGACACGACCGACACGCTCGATGCGACCCAGTTCATCACGGCGATCACCCCCGATCACGCGTCGCGCACGATCGGCAGCATGGACGCGACGACGTTCTACGGCGTGCCAGGCGGGGCGACGGTCACCTTCGAGGTGACGTTCGTGAACGACACCGTGCCGCAGCTGCCGCAGGTGCAGATCTTCCGGGCGTACATCGAGGTCTTCGACGTCGCGTCGAGCACCACGCTCGACCGCCGCAACGTGTACATCGTGGTGCCGGCGCTGGGCGGGTTCATCGTCTGAGAATCTCTGGTGCGACCGCGCGGCCGAGCTAAGAAGCGCTCCGAGGCCAGAGACCCTTGCAGGAACGATCTTCCCAGAGCCCTTCGAAGAGCGCGGTCGACGCGCGCGCCGAAGCCGAGCGCCGCATGCAGTCCGACGAGGAGCTCGGGCTCGAGTTCTTCGACGATTACTACGCTTACGCACCGGCCGCGCTCGCGCTGCGCGAGTGCGTGCGTCTCGCGGCGATGCGCGGGGTCGAGCTGCCGGAGCCGATCCTCGACGTCGGGTGCGGCGACGGGATCTTCGCGCGGCTCTGCTATCCGGAGCGTCAGGTCTGGGGCATCGACATCAACCCGAACGAGATCCGTCGCGCGCAGAGCACGTCGACGTACTCGACGTTGATCTGCGGAAGCATCACCACCTCGGATCTGCCGAAGGGCTACTTTAAGAGCGCGATCGCGAACTGCAGCCTCGAGCACGTGCCGGACATCGCGGGCGCGTTCCGCACCATCTCCGACTCGCTCGCGCCCGGCGCGCCGTTCGTGCTCATCGTCCCGACGCCGGATTGGACGCACGAGCTGATCGTGCCGCGCGTGCTCGAGAGCGCGGGCCTGAAGAGCGCCGCACGCGCATATCGCGAGGGCCTCGATCGCCTGTTCCACCACGTGCATCTCTACGACGAGAAGCGATGGACCGAGCTGCTCGACGCAGCGGGCATGAGTGTCGATCGCATCGAGCCCATCGTGTCGAGCGGTGTCGCGAGCGCATTCGATCTGCTCCTCTATCCGAGCACGGTCGGCTGGGTCACCAAGCAGCTGACGGGACACTGGACGCTGATGCCTCCGGTGCGTCGCGCGCTCTCGGGGCCGGCCAAGCAGGCGACGCGCGCCATCTCCGCCATGTTCCGACGCGCTCCGGGCACGATGCGACCGGGCGAGATCGTCGTTCACGCGCGCAAGCGATGAGGGTGTCGTGACCGAAGCCGTCTACTTCACCAACCACGCCCGCAAGGACCGCTTGCCGTGGTCGATCTACCACCGACCGCTCATCACGGGCTTTCGTCGCGTGCTCGACGGGATGCCGGGCGCGCGCGTGCTCGTCGTCGGATGCGGGCTCGAGCCGATGGTCCGGGGCGCCGAGGGCGTCACGTTCTACGGCTGCGATCTGGACCCGAACGCGATCGCCGAGTGCAAGAAGCTCTTCCCTTCGATGGCCGATCGTCTCGCGGTCTGTCCTTCGCAGACCGAGCTGCCGAGCGAGGGCGCGTTCGCCGGTGACTTCGACGTGGTGATGGCCAAAGAGGTCGTCGAGCACTTGCCCGATCCCGCGCCGTGGGCACGCATGCTAGCGCGTCGCGTGCGCGTCGGTGGCTCGCTGCTGCTCTCCACGCCGAACTACGGCCTCGACTCGTCACTCGGCGTCCTCGAGCGCACCGTGCTCGAGTGGGTCGCGCGTCGCGACGGCTACTCGCGCGCGCACATCCATCCTTCGAAGTTCGATCGCCGCCGTCTGCGCGCGCTCGACGTCGGGGCCGGCATGCAGCTCGAAGGCGTCGAGGTGCCGTGGACGCGCTGGACACTCCTCGGTCACTGGCGCCGCGTCTCGCGTCTGCCGTAGTCTCCGCGCCGATGATTCCGCGCCTCGCGAAGGCCCGCGCATGGATCGTCGCGCTGGGCGTCATCGTCGCGCTGACGTGGTTCGCGCACGAGCATCCGTCGTCGGAGGCGCCGCTCTTGATGGCGATGGCTGCGCTCGCCACGCTCTTGCCGCGCCGCTTCCGGCTGCGGCTTCCGATCGTCGGCGAGGTCTCGCGTCATCGCGAGCTCGTCACGTCGTCGGTGGTCGCGGCCGTCGGGATCGTGACGTTCGGGCCTCTCGTGCGCGCGGGGGAGGCTGGTTACTTCTGCGACTGGGGCCAGAACATCGCCGTCGTCGAGGAGATCGCCCTCGAGTGGGCGCACGGTCGTCCGACGCCGGCCGTGTTCCTCGGCATCGCCGCAGGTGACCCGACCGTCGATCTCTATCCGACGCTGCCGCACCAGCTCGCGGCGGCGATCTCGCTGATGCTCGGCGGCGCGTCGCACGCCCATCAGGTCACGATGACGATCGTGCTCGTCGCGTGGATCGCGGCCGCGGTCGGCGTGACGCGGCTCGCGCTGCGCTTCTCCGCGTGGCCGGTCGCGTTGCTCGCCGGGATGGCGTGCCTCTGGGACAGCACCGAGATGTTCCAGTGGAGCCTCGCGGGCACCTGGTACTGGGGGCTCTTTCCGTCGACGTGCGCGATCGCGATCCTCGTGAACGGGCTGCCATGGCTCGCGGACATGATCGAGGTGCCGCCGACGCGTACGCGCATCGCGCTCGTCTGGCTCTTCATCGGGCTGGGCGCGATCACGCATCCGATCGCGCTCCTCATGTGCCTCGTCGTGTTCGGCGCGGCCGTGCTCGGCACGGCGTTCTCGAAGCGCGAGCGGCGCACGCGATGGGGCAGCGTCGTCCTGCACGTCGGCATCGCGCTCGGCCTCGGCGCGTTCGCGTGGCTGCCAGCGACGACGCGTCTGATGCTCTACGCGGTCCATTACGGCAATCCGCAGATCCCGTTCACGCTCGCGCTCGAGCGCAGCGTCAACGGCGGCTTTCCGCAGACGTCGTTCGGCGCGCTGATGGCGTTCAGCGTGTTCACGCTGCTCGCGTGGAGGCGCGGCGCCGCGTGGGCGTGGATGGGCGCGTGGATCGCGCTCTCGCTCTACATCGAGACACTCTTCCTCGATCTCGGGCTCGCACCGACTCCGTCGTCCGCGCGCATCCAGTGCTTCCGCACGACGAGCGTCGCGATGCCTCTTCTCTACGCGGCGGCGGGCGCGCTGCTCTCGGCGCCCGCGCACGTTCCGTACGGACGGTGGAACAAGGTCACGCGTTTCGTGCCGGCGCTCGCGTTCTTCGCCGCGATCGGTTGGTTGGGCGCGGCACCGTTCGAGGCGAGCGCGACGTGGGCGACCACGCATGCCGAGCACGGCCTCGCGCTCGTCTCGACGCAGCGGATCACCAACCGACCCGCGCTGAACGAGATGCTTCGCTGGTTCCACGATCGCGCCGCGGAGATTCCGGCCGGCCAGTACGCGCGCGTCACGTACGAGTGCGAGGGCGCCCCCATCAACGAGGTGCTGCGCCTCTCCACCGAGAGCGGCCTGCCGGTCGCGACGCACGGTCGCTTCGTCCCGATCTTCATCGACCGCGAGCAGTTCCACGCCGCGACGCCGGCGAACCTGCGCCGATGGGCGGTGCGATGGGCGATCGGCGACGAGCTCGAGCCGTCCGGCGATCCCGCGACCGAGCGGACCTTCGGGCCGTTGCGCGTGCGCGAGGTGCCGACGTGGGACGGGCAGCTCGTGCACGTCGTCGGCGGCACGGGCACGGCTCGTCTCGCGGAGATCGACGATGCGCACCTCGCGATCGACGTCGATGCGTCCGCGCCGGTGCTCGTCGAGATCGGCATTCCTTATTTCCCGCGCTGGCGCGGCCAGCACGACGGTCGGGCGATCACGCCATGCGGCCGCCCGATCGATGCGGCGCAGCCCACGCAAGAGCGCGTGCTCTCCGCGTGGCTGCCACCCGGACGAACGGTGCTGCGGCCGGACGGGCCGCTTCCTTCCGATTGGAACGGATGGCCCGTGACGCTGCTCGCGATCGTGCTGGCGTTCGTCGTCTGGCCGCGCCGATCTCCGATCGGTCTCGATGCGCGTCTCGCTCGCGCGCGCGAGGGCGTTCGCGCGATCGTGGTGAACCGCTCCGGCTCGATCGTGCTCGCGGCTGCGGCCGTCGTGCTCGTGCTGCTGCCGATCCGGCAGGGCGCGCTCGGCGGAACGACGCGCTCGCTGCGCTATGGCGGCGCGTTCCCCACGGCGCGCATGGAGGTGATCACGTCGGACGGGCCGGCGCCGTGCGAGGCCCGAGGTCTGCTCGGCCACGACGTGCGATGTCCCGGCGGCATCCGCGCGACGGTCGCGATGACCCACAGCGTGTACGACGCCGCGGTCGGCTGGCCTGTCCCGTCGCCCGGCGTGCTGATCAATGCCGGCAGCACGTTCGAGGTCGTCTTGCACGGCACCGGGACGTGGGCGCCGGGCGAGCACCGCCTCTACTGCGGCGGCGGATGCCAGCGCGTCGGCATCGTCATCGGCGGCGTCGAGCAGCGGTTCGAGCCCGGGCTCACGCGCACGTTCACGCTCGAGCACGCGGAGCACGATCTCGAGGTGCACGTGCACGGCGTGGGCGGTGAGACCGCGATCACGATCCTGCGCTCGGATGCCGTGGACATCGATCGGCACCACGACGTGCCGATCTGTCCGGACGCGCCGTGATCACGCGGGGCTGCGGTCTCGCTCACGATTCGAGGAGCGAGGCGAGCACTCCCGCGAATTCCGCGCCTGCCGACGCGCCCGCGCAGTGGGCCCCGTCCGCATCGGGCTCGAGATCCGGACGGAGGAGGGCTTCGATGCTCGCGCGATCCGCGATCGCGCCGCCATCCACGAGCCACGCAACGACGTCGTCGACCGTGATCTCCCCGCCGAGCTGCCCTTCGTACAGAGCGGTCGCCGTGATGCGCGCCTCGAACCGGGTGTTGCGGAGCGGCATCGGTGAGCTGCCCTGCGGAAGCACGAAGAGCGGCAGTGGCGCGGTGGACGTGAACGCGAGCCGGCCGTTCGTGATCGTCGCGGGATAGGTGCCGAGCTCGCTCCCGACCTGGAAGCTCGCGCCCGGCGCGAGCGCCGTGCCCGTCGCATCGGTCAGGAGCGTCATGCCTGGAACGATGCGACCCATCACGAGCCGCACTCTCACCGCGTTGTCGTTCGTGTAGCTGTTGAGGTCGTCGACCACGAGCACGACGGCGATCCGTCCGGCGAGGATGCCGTTGCGGATGACGGCGTCCTCTCCGCGTGCGCCGACGAGCGTGTCGATGATCGGAAAGAGGTTCGAGAACTGGTTGTCGACACCCGTCGCTCCCGTGATGGGCGAGGTGAAGTCGATCGCGTCCGTGCAGGTGCCGGGGACGCCGCCGACGCGACCGTCGAGATCGATCCCGTAGGCGCTGCCCGGCGGCATCGTCGTCTCGATGTTCATCGACGAGAGAACGTAGGTCGGACGGTCGTAGGGCGGTGCTTCGACATCGGGCATCGCATGAGCCGCGTCAGGGGCGCCGCACGCGCTCACCGCGAGCGCAGCAAGCGCGAGCCACGTGCGAGAGGACCTCACCTCGTCAGGCGGCATGTTGGGATGGCTTGCGCCGTCGTCACATCGGGCCGGCCGGCGGAATGACCGGCGGCACGAGGAAGAACACTTGGCGCGAGTCGAGGACGGTGAACCCGTCGCCGAGGACGTCGATCGTGGCGTCCAGCAGCTGCGGCACCGCGGTGGGCATCACGGTCGTGTTCTGCTTCACGAAGATGTCGAAACAGACGCGCTCTCCGGCAGGCACGCCCGGAAACGTGTCGAGGATCCCGTCGCCGTCCGTGTCGTTCGCGGCTCGTGCGGCGCATCCGCGGGTGCTGTCACCGGCCGTGTTCGCCTCGATGTGATCGACGAATGCCACCCACGTGTCGACCGCATCCGACGCGTCGTCGGTGAATTGGGTGGAGATGTCGAAGTGCGTCGAGGTGGAGAGCGTGCGGACCTGATCGATGACGGCCGCCGACACCGCGCCGCCGCTCGTCTGGCTCACGAGAGGCGCGCCACCGGCGTCGACCGCGCCGCTGTCCGATGCGATTCCCTGCAGGTCTTCGAACGACACCGCCGGCCCCGATCCGAACGACGTGACGGCGACGCCGATGACGCGGATGTGGTTGGCCGTGATCGCAGGCAGCATCGTCTCGTAGTCGGTGTAGCCGGGGTAGGGGTTCGATCCCGTGCGGCCGTTGTGGAAGTGCGCGTCGGTCACGAGAACGACGATCGGCACGGATCCGTTTCGGAAGCACGGATACCCGAACGTCCCACCCGGGCATCCGGTGCGCGGCGGGATCGAGGGCATGCTCGTGACGCCCATGCCGCTCGCGACCGCGTAGAGAGACGGCACGTCGGCCTCGGGCTCGTCGCCACCACCCGTCGCCGTCAGCGTGTTCACTCCGGCCTGCGCCAACGCGGCGTCCGCCGTGATGCTCGTGTCGTTCTGGAACAGGTACAGGTCGCCGTAGTCCTTGAAATCGCCGACGCCGAAATTCGTATCGGGGATCATCGATCGGATCTGCGCGATGATTCCGGTGCTCGGCGTGGAGAGCGAGGTCTGCACGCTGTTGATCGAGCTCGACATCGATCCCGTCGTGTCGATCAAGAAGTACACGTCTGCGGAGCGGATGCTCGTGGCGAAGTCGAGCGTGTCGTGCGTCGGCGAGGCCGGCATCATGTACGGCTCGACGAACACGAAGTTCCCGCGCGTTCGCGGGCTGTCGTTCGGATCGGTCGGGCTCGTACCGCTCGCGACCTCGACGAGATCGCTGACGCCGTCACCGTCCGAGTCGGCGTTCGTGGCGCTCGTCCCGCTCATCAGCTCCGACGCATCGGAGAGGCCATCGTTGTCCGAATCGGTGTCGCGGAAGTCGAACACGCCGTCGTGGTCACTGTCCACGGGCGGCGTGGCCACATCGGCGTCGCCCGCCTCCATCGCGTCCGTGAGGCCGTCGCCGTCGCTGTCGAGATCGTGGCGGTCGGGGATTCCGTCGCCTTCCGTGTCGACCGTGCTCTCGTCACGATCGCCGATCGTGTCGTTGTCCGAGTCGGTGTCGAGATAGTCGGGCGTGCCGTCGTGATCGAAGTCGATCGGCATCGTGGGGTCCGGGCCGATCTCCGTCGCATCGTCGATGAGGTCTCCATCGTTGTCGCGATCGTCTGCGTTGGGACGGCCATCATGATCGGGGTCGGCCGCGCCCTCGACGCTGTCGGGGATCCCGTTGCCGTCCGCGTCCAGGTCCTGGAAGTCGGGCGTGCCATCTCCGTCGGTGTCCACGGGCGCGCCGTTCGGATTGCCGCCCTCGAGCGAGTCGGGCACGCCGTCGCCGTCGCTGTCGGTGTCCAGGTAGTCCGGCGTTCCGTCGTGATCCGTGTCGAGGTTGGACGAGCGTCCTTCGTATTGGTCGGGGATGCCGTCGCCGTCCGCGTCAGGCAGCAGTGGCCCGCCACCTTCGCGGGTACCCGCGTCGTGATGCGGTGTCGTCACCGCCGAGTCGCAAGCGCTCACGGCGAGCAGGGCAACGAACGCAGGCGCGAGATGGAAAAACTTGACGCGCGTCATTCGACGTCTCCTCGGGTGAGGACCTCATTCTAGCGGACTCGCCGCCTCCGCGTCACGCGGCAGCCCGAAGTTGCATTCCATTTCGTGTTAGGCTGTCCACGTGATGCGAAGCTTGGTCACGATCGGCTTGTTGGTCGTCGTCGTCGGCTGCACCACAGCGCGGACCGACGACGATGCGGCGACGACCGACCGCAACATCATCGCGCTGCCCGACACCCAAGCGTCTCGAGACGCCTTCATCACGTGTGACGCGGGCTTCATCGCGTGCGGCGGCACGTGCGTTCGTGTCGCGTCCGACTCGCTGAATTGTGGCAGCTGCGGTAACGCTTGTCCCGCGCACGTCGGCTGCGCGGTCGGGCGATGCGACTGCAACGAGCCGAAGCTCGGATGTGACGGCCTCTGCATCGATCCGACGACGGATCACGACAACTGCGGCGTGTGCGGGCACGCGTGCGGCGCGACCGAGACGTGCTCGCTCGGGATGTGCGTCGTCCAGTGCACCGATCCAGGTCACGCGATCTGCGTCACGACCAACCCGATGACGGGGATGCGATCGCAGACGTGCGTCGACGAACAGACCGACGCCAACAACTGCGGAGCCTGTGCGCACCGGTGCACGTCGGGCGCGACCTGCGTGGCTGGCTCGTGCACGTGCACGAGCGGTGACATGTGCCGGGGCCAGTGCGTCGATCTCCAGACCGACGCAGCGCACTGCGGGACTTGCTACACGAACTGCGGCACCGGCGGCGTATGCGTCGACGGCGCATGCACTTCGTGCAGCACCGGGCTCGAGGCGTGCGGCACTCCCGCGCACTGCGTGAACACGATGACCAACACGCTGGACTGCGGGACGTGCGGCAACGTCTGTCCGATCGGATCGGCATGCACGGCCGGCGTGTGCTTCTGTCCCGGCGGCAGGACCGCGTGCAGCGCGTCGTGCGTCGACGTGCAGACCGACACGAGCAACTGCGGCACGTGCGGCACCGTCTGCCCCCCCTCGAGCACGTGCACCGCGGGAGACTGCATCTGCTCCGGCACGCTCACGCACTGCGGGGACACCTGCTCGGACACGACGACCGACGTGAACAACTGCGGCGGCTGCGGCCACAGCTGCGGCATCGGTGGCGTCTGTCACTCCGGCACGTGCATGTGCGGGCCGGGCTACATGATGTGCGACGCCGTGAGCTGCTCGAACGTGCAGAGCGACGCCGCCAACTGCGGGAGCTGCGGGCACGCGTGTCCGGCCGGAGACGTCTGCGTGCTCGGTGGCTGCGTCGGCTACACGGTGACGCCAGTAGGCCCGGCCGTCGCGCCGTTCATCGATGCGTGCGCCGCGTCGGGAAGCGCGACGGTGTTGCCCAACGCCGACGACTCGTCGGTCCTCTCGCCGCTGCCCTTCGCGTTCCGTTATTGGACGACGAACCTGACGGCGAGCGCGATGATCAACGTGTGCTCGAACGGCTGGATCGGGATGGACGGCATGATGAACTCGTCGCTCGGCGGATCGATTCCGTCGACGTTCGGGCCGCATTCGGTCATCGCAGCGCACTGGGGCGACGACTACACGGGCCCGCTGGGCATCTGCATCGCGACCGTCGGCACGGCGCCCAACCGCCAATGGGTCGTCGAGTGGGACCAGTCGGGCTACTGCTGCAGCGGCGGTGGCGGCGGGCTCACGTACGAGGTCGTGCTGACGGAGACCACCAACACGATCGACCTCATCTACCAGACGATGACAGGCGCGCGGAGTCAGGTGGCCGGCATCGAAGATCCCACCGGCTCGCAGGGATACCCGGGCTGCCCGGACGGAACGTACGATTGCACGCCGACGGCTGGCTCGGCGATGCGCTTCACGCTGATCCCCTGATCGCTATCCCGCGACCAGCACGATGCGGGTGACCTCGGGCGGCGTGCCTACGCGCGCCGGCGGGCCGGCGGTGCCGAAGCCGCGATTCACGTAGAGCTGACTCTCGCCGCGCACGTAGCGACCCGCGACGTACGGCATGATCAGCTCGGCGGGGTGGACCACCATGTTGATCTGACCGCCGTGCGTGTGACCGCTCAGCTGCAGGTCGACGTCGGGCGCGGCCTCGGTGAAGAGCATCGGGTTGTGACAGAGCAGGACGCGCGCGAGGTCCTCGGGTGCGGCCCGGATCGCGCGCGGTAGATCCGCACCTTCGCCGTAGCCGTTGCGTCGCGCGAGCACGTCGTCGACGCCGAGCAGAGCGAACCGCCCGCCCGCATCGCCGATCGTGATGGCGTCGTTGCGCAGCACGCGCACGCCGGCCGCGCGCAACGTCGCCGTCACCTCGTCGCTGCCGGTGTAGTCGTCGTGGTTGCCGAGCACCGCGACCACGCCGTCGCGCGCGCCCGCGTCCGCCATCGCGCGCACGAGCAGACCGAGGTCGCCGAGGTAGCGCGGATCGTGATCGACGAGATCGCCGGTGAGCACCACGAGATCGGCGCGGGTGCGCGCGACGAGCGAGCGTGCCGCCGCGATCTGCGCGCGCCCGACGAAGTTGCCGAGGTGCACGTCGGACAGCTGCGCGATCGTGTAGCCATCCAGCGCACGCGGGAGCCGTCGGAGACGGACCGGCACTTCTTCGAGCACGTAGTCGAACCGACCGAGCGCGATGCCGTACGCGGACGTCGCAGCCGCGCTGGTCAACGACGCTCCGATCGCGACGCGGCGGATCATCTCGCGACGCGGCATCGTCGGAGCATCGTCCGGCGTCGGGCTCGGCTCTCGCTTTCCGACCCGTCGCGCGAGCGTGCTGACGAGATCGACGAGCACCAGCAACGCCGTCGCCAGAACGCACGCGAGACCGACGCCGTAGCCGAACGTCGCGAGGCTCGCGATCCATCCTTCGACCGGCGCGAAGAAGCGGATGAGGGGCAGCACGCAGCAGAGAAACAGAGCCCACGCGATCATGCGCGCTCGCACGGGCGACATCGGCAGCACTTCGCGCCCGCGGCGCACGACGTAGACGGACGCGACGCTCGTCACGAGCGCGAGCAAGCCGAAGAAGAGAGCGACGCGAAGAGCCATCCGCGAGCGCATCGTGGCCCGCGCCGACCGTTCTGGCGAAGCGGGCCCCGGGAAAAGCACGACGCCACGAGCCGTGAGGCCCGTGGCGTCGTTCGTTCAATGCAACTGCGCGTGTTTCAGGGGATGTCGCCGTCGCACGAGTAGTAGCTGCCGGTGTTCGTCGCCGACTGCGACGCCGCGTGCACGTGCACGAACAGGTGCGTGGTGCCCGCCGGGATCGTGACCGGTGCCGCCGTCGCAGCCGCGTCGAGCGCCGTCTCCGTGATCGTCGAGCCCGTGAGCACGGTCCCGTCCATCGTCGCGAGCGACGCGGTCAGGCCGACGAGTCCGGAGCCGACGCGCTGCCCCTCGCAGCTCAGCTCGAACTGCGTCGTGCCGGCCGGGAGCGTGATGTTGAACCAGTCCTCGTCGGTCGCGGTCGCGAGATCGCCGTCGACGAAGTACGTGCCGGCACCGGCCATCGCCGGCGTGGCGAGCGCCGTCGCCGTCGCGATCGTGTCGTTCGAGCCCGCAGTCGTCTCGCGCTCCGCGGTGCCGTAGTAGAACGTGCCGACGAAGTGCGTGATGAAGTAGTAGTCGGTCGTCGGTGCCGACGTCGTCGCCGTGCTCTGCACGAACAAGTAGTACTGCTGGCCGAGCGTGACCGGCACCGAGAGGTGCGGCGGATCGCCGGCCGAGCCGCCCGTCGAGTAGTTCGACGAGGTCTCTTCGGCGACGATCGTCGTGCCGTCCGCGCCGGTCACCCAGATGTGCGTCCCGGCCGTCGAGCCATCGCCCGCCGTCGTGTTGCCCTGCACCCAGAACTCCGCGTGCGCGCGCTGCGTCGCATCGACCATCGTGTCGGCCGGCGGCGTGAACGCGAACACCTGCGTCGCGCCCGCCGTCGCGAACGTGCCGTCGAGGTTGACGGTGCCGTACGCGCCCGTCATTCCGCCCATCGGAACGGCGTACGCCACGTGAGCGGCCGTCGCGCTCGTCGCGTTCGTCGCCGTCGCGTTCACCTCGGCAGCCACGAGCATGTTCGTGTGCGCGACGAACACCTCGTAGTTGCGCATCGTCACCGCCGCGGCGTCGCCGCATCCGGTGGTGAACGCCGACTGACAGCCGCCGACGGTCACGTAGTAGGTGCCGGTGGCCGGCAGGATGACGAAGAGCTCCGAGTCCGTGCTCTCGCGCGGCCAGCCGTCGTCGTTCTGCGCGATCTGCGTCATCGACGCGTCGTAGAGCGTGACGACGGTGTCGGCGATCGTCGCCTGGTCCGTGCCGGCTGCGGCGAGCGACTGCGCGTTCGTGACGATGACGAGGCGATCGCCGGCCGTGCCCTGGAACGTGTAGTAGTCCTTGGTGGTCGTGACGTCGACGAGCGTGCCGTGCGTGTTCGTCGCCGAGTCGAGCGGGATCGTCGCTGCCGTCGCGAACGTGTGGCCCGCGCCCGCCGGTCCGCCGTCGTGTCCGCCATCGATCCCCGGACCGTTGCCGCTGTCTCCGTTGCCCGCGTCCGCCTGTCCGGAGTCCGGTGCCGGTTGCGTGGTCGGACAGGCCGTGAGGCCCAGCGCCAGAAGAATGGCCGCGCTCGACGAGCGCGCACCGATCGACCATTTCGTCACTGCCATGAGAAGTGCTCCAACGTAGTCGCCCGCCCGATGCGGACGGGACGATCTAGCCGCGGAGCCGCGGTAGGACAACGTGCGATAACGCTCGCAACACTGAGGCCGAGGCGCGCTACGACATGAGTTCGGCGAGCGGGCCCGGCGCCTTGCGCAGACTGCCGACCTCTCCGCCGAATTGATCGAGCGTCTGACCTGCGACGTACCCGAGCGTGTTCCAGAGATTGGAGAGCTGGCGGTTGTTCGCGTCGTCGACGCCCGGATAGATCACGGTGCGTCCTCCCGCCGCGAGGCCGACGGACTGGCCGCCGATCAGCAGCACCGGGAACTCGCTGCTGGTCGAGTGGTGCTGCTCGCCGTTGTCGCCGACCCACACGACCACGGTGCGGCCCAGCATGCCAGCGTCCTTGAGGCGCTTGGCCACGCGCGCGATGGAGGCGACCTGCACGTGGTTCACGCGGCGGATCGCATCGAGCATCACGGGATCGGCCGCCGACTGGTGCTGCATGTCGTGGCGGCCGGTCGTCGAGATCGTCGAGTACGTGACGCCGAAGTCGCCGCCGGTGCCGGAGCCCACGACCGCGACCGACGTGAGCCCGTCGATCAGTGCGCTCGTCGCGAGATCGAGCATCGCGTCGAACGCAGGCAACGTCGAGAGACCGGTGGCCGGCACCGTGGGCGCGGTCACCGTCATCGCCCTGAGGCGCATCTGGCTCAGCTGTAGCTCCGCGATCGCACGCTGGTAGGTGCCGAGCTTGGCCGCCTCGCTCGCGCTGCCGGTGAAGATTCCCTGCGCGGCCGTCACGTCGCCCGCCACGAACTGCAGCATGCGCATCTGGCGATCGAAGGCTGCACGCGTCGCGCCCGTGGTGAACGCGCCGTACGCGAACTGATAGGCCGACTGGAGATCGCGGATCATCGGCGCCGGCTGACCCCGGCCGAACGCGCACGTGCCGAAGTCGATCGTCGTGTCGGTGCCGACGCCCACGCGGAACGCGTCGAATGGCGTCATGCCGCGCACGTTCGGGAGCGCGGCGAGGTACGAGTCGATCGTCGGCCCGCCGGGCTGGCCGCCGTTGCTGCGGGTCGAGCTGAGCGGACCGTGCAGGCCCACGTGACCGCCGCCGACGATGCGCGAGCTCAGGCCGAGGATGACGGTGGCGTCGTTCACCAGCCCTTCGGTCGCGAGCGCCTCCAGCGGGAACGCGGTCCCGAACTGCGTCATCAGGTAGCTCGACTGCGCGAGATCGGGCGCCGGCACCACGAGCGGCGTGTCGTGCGTGTAGCGGTCGTACCACCAACGGTCGCCCCCCACCGGGCCACCGCGCATTCCGGCGAGCGCCGCGCGTGCCGAGTCGCAGAGCACGCTCGCCGGCTCGAACCCATTGCCCTCGAGCACGAAGAGGAACTTGGGCGCCGTGTCGTCCGCGTGGACGAGCCGGTTGGCGAGTGGCAGCGACGTCAGAGCAGCGCCTGCGGCCACGCCCTTGATGAAATCGCGACGCTTCATGGCGTGCCTCCCGTGGCGAGATCGCGCCACACGAACGTGTCGCTCGCGATGAGCGCCTCCATCATCGAGAAGAACGAGCCCGTGCTCGCGAGCGCGCTCTCCATCTCGACGAGCGTGCAGCCATCGGCGAGCACCTCGTCGCGGCCCATGAAGTAGCGGAACGCGTGGCGCACCATGCCGCGACGCGCATAGCTCGAGTGCGCGAGCGCGCTCACGAAGTCGCTCGGCGTCGCGTACGTGCCGTTCAGCGTCGGGTCGGGGAGGTTGTCGATCACGGTGCTCCCGTCGACCGCGCCTCCGTGATCCATCGCGCGCTCGAAGCCCGCGTGGTTGAAGGTCTCGAAGGGCTGGCCGAGCGTGTTCATGTACTGGTGGCAGCCCCAGCAGTTCTGCACCGTCGTCGCGTCGGCCATCGGGTCCGTCCCCGGATGCGTCGCGCGTGCGACGCGGTGCCGCGCCGAGATCGCGGGATCGCTGGCACCCAGCATCGCCTGCAGGCCCTGCACGTTCCCGAGATCGCCGAAGTGCTCGCAGAAGAGCTCGGTGCGCAGCCAGCGCCCGCGGTGGATGAGGCTCGCGTCGTCCTCGAAGTTGCCGCCGTGCGCGCCGAGCCACGCGGGATGCATGAGCACGCCCATGCGCGGGTTGCTCGCCGGATACGTCGTCCAGCGATGCGCGTCGTCGGGCGCGACGGACGTGTCGAAGCCGTAGGCCCAGAGCGACGAGACCGGGTCGAGCGAGGTCGGCTCGGCCGGCAAGAAGACGTCGCGGCGCGTGAGCAGATCGGCGAACACGTCGGTGCGATTCGTGTCGCTCTCGACGACGATGCGCGCGATGAGGTCGTCCATCTGCTGCACGAGGTTCGCCTCGTGCCGCGCGGAGTCGACGTGTGGATCTTGGAGCGAGCCGAAGCCGACGACGCTCTGCGAGTACTGATCGCCCGCGTCCGCGAATCGGCTCGTGGCGGCAGGATGATCCTTGAAGACGGTGTTCGCGTTGCCGTACTGCAGCCACGCGCGGAAGAACGAGGCGATGCGCGGCGCGATCCAGTAGTCGCCGCGCGTGTCGGGATAGCCGACGTAGAGATCGGGACGGTCGGCGGCGATGCCGCTCGCGTAGTGTCGGAAGAGCGAGCGCCGCACGTCCGCCATGCGGATGCTTCCGTCGGCCGCCGCGCGCGCGATCTGCCCGAGCCTGCCGTCGACGAAGCTCGCGGAGTCGGGATCGTCGGTCGCATCCACGCTCTGCGGGATCGGTACGCCGACCGGCGCGTCGGTGAGGAGGCTGCCGAGCTCGAACGCGAGCTCCGTGTCCGAGAGACGGCGCCTCGTGCCCGTCATCGTCGTGGGATCGCCGACATCGGAGCGGAAGAGCGAGCCCGTCATCAGGAGCGCCGCCTGCGTGATCTCGGAGAGCGTGTCGTGGCGTGTGATGTGGTCCGCCACCTCCGCCTGGATGCGGCTCGTGAGGTACGCGCCCAGCCGGCTCGACTCGTCGGCGGTCGGCGCGCGGAAGAGCGCACCGCGACGCAGCAGCGTGTCGACGTACGTCGCGACGCAGGCTGCCGGCGGCATCACGCCCGGCGCCGTCTCCATGCACGAGACGACCGAGGGACGCGGGTCCACGCAGCAGCTGCTGATGCCGTACATGCGGCCCGCGCTCACGGTGTGCACGGGATCGCCCGCCGACCAGATCTCGGACGCGACCGGCAGCTGCATCATCAAGAGCCGCAGCGTGGCGGCGTCCATGCCGACGCCCTGCGAGTACGTCGGGTAGGGCAAGCCCGAGGGCGGCGCGAGCGGGTTCTGGTCGAGACCGGGCGCGTTCACCGTCACCTGCGTGAACTCGGTGGCAGTGATGCGACGCAGGCGCGAGGGAGAGCTGCGCGGCGCGGTCGGATCGGTGCACGTGAAGAGCTGCGCGGGATCGAGCGTGTTCGGATCGTAAGGAACGGTCGGCGGAGCGAGCTCGGTGCACGTGGTGGACGCGCCGTCGCGGATCCACTGCTCGACCATCGAGAGCTCGGGCACCGGATCCGCCCGACCGAGCGGCATGCCGGCGCCACCGGTCGATCCCTGCGTGTGCGCCATCTTCGCGAACAGGAAGCTCTGCTCCGGATGGCCGGGCACGAGCAGGTGCATGCCGGGAACGAGGTGGCTGTCGAGGTGCGCGAGCTGCGGCAGTCCCGTGCGCGAGAGATCCGGATAGCGACTGCCCTGGTGGCACGTCGCGCAGTTGGCCTCGAAGAAGAGGATCGCCGCGCCCGTGCTCCCGCAGGGTGCGGCTCCGCCGTCGGGATGCGCGCCGGCATCGGGGACCGGCGGACCGGTGACTCCACCGTCGGCGTCCACACAGCTCGAGAGAGCGAGCGCTCCGAGGATGAACAGCGCCGAATGGCGCACGCGCATCGGTGTCATCGCGACCTCCGTCGTCACCAGACTACAGGATCGGCGCGTGCGACCGCTCGTCAGTCTTCGGGGTCGCAGCCCTCGCGCGAGCCCGTGAGGAAGAGCGGGCTCGGTCCCGTGAGCTCGCCGCTACCCATCGCGGCGACGGCGCGACTGCGCGACGCGTAGCGCGGGCCGACACGCTCTGGCGTCCAGAGCGCGACGAACGAGCACGTGTTCGCGCCTTCGCATTCGTCGGCGCCGTCGCCCGATCCTGCCTCGACCAGCGCCAGTGGGCGCGCGCCGTCGTGGAGCACGCCGACGAGCCACTCGCTCTCGGCCATCCGCTCGTCGTCTCCGTCCTCGCGCACCGCGTAGAGCGCGGCGTGCAACGTCTCGAGCTCCGGGCAGCCGGTCGTGACGTCCGTCTCCGGCGCGAACCACGACGAGGCGAGCTCGACGTAGGCGAGACGCTCCGCGCCGATCGGGATCGTCGCGCTGCGCCCGCGCACCGACTCCACGCGGTCCGGATGATCGGTGCTCGATGCGAGCTGGAGATAGACGTACGCGCCTTGCACGACCGCATCGGCGGTGTTGGCGTCGACGGGCGCAATCTCGCCAGGCGTGAAGCGGGAGAAGCGGAGCGTGCTCGGCACGGTGGCGCCATCGGGACAGACGAGAGCGAAGGGCGCGTCGCTCGCGCATCCGGTGATCGCGCGCCCGACGTCCGCGAAGTCGCCCTCGTAGACGGTGTGCAGCTCGGCAGGACCGAGCGTCGCCGTGCACGGGCCGTCTGCCGTCACGATCGTGGCGTGCGCGGCGGTCGCGGGCGTCGCGCTCGCGAGCTCGGCGGGGAGGGGAATCCAAGATGGCTCGGCCTCGTGCGCGACGACGTATGCCTGGATCGGCCCGTCGGGGGTGGCCCACACCGCGCGCCCATCGAGAACGGGAACGAGCGTGCATCCGAAGGGATGCTCGCTCGCGATCGTCGCCGAGGAGGGGATGCCCGAGGACGCGTGCGTGCTCGGCGGCGGTGCGCTGGATGCCGGTCCATCGGTCGCACCGCCCGAACAAGCCTCGAGCACGAGAAACAGAGAGGCGGCACGTTTCGCCCTGCGCATGACGGCGAGCGTCTCACGAAATGGGCAGAGCCGAGGGGCCCGGCGCCGGCTCACATGAGGCTGCCTGCCATGTGGAGAGGAAAGTACGAGAGATACGTGACGACACCGAGCGCGATGAGAAGCGCGACCGCCCAGAGCA
>CAYSCF010000027.1:0-38266 GCA_964429305.1 uncultured Sandaracinaceae bacterium
GCGCTTCCGTCGGCGCGAGCTCCGGTGTCGCGCCCCGCGTCCCGCATCGGCAGGCCGCTGTCGTTGCCGGGCATGCCCGCGTCGGTGCCTGCGTCGATGCCCGCATCGGGCATGCCCGCGTCGCCGCAGCCAGGGATGGCCACGTTCGAGCAGGCGCTCGTCGTGCTGCACGAGTCCGTCGTGCACGCGTTGCTGTCGTCGCAATCGGCCGCCGTCGTGCAGCAGCCCGCGACCGCCGAGTGCGTGCACGCGTTGCTCACGCATGCGTCGGTGGTGCAGGTGTTGCCGTCGCCGCAGTCGCCCGCCGTCAGGCAGCAACCGGTGATCGCCGGATTGGTGCACGTCCCGCCCGCGCCGCACGTGTCGCTCGTGCACGCGTTGCCGTCCGAGCAGTCCGCGCCCGTCGTGCAGCAGCCGGCGATGCCGGTGTGGGTGCACGCATGCGTGGTCGTGTTGCAGCTGTCGGTCGTGCAGGCGGATGCGTCCGCGCAGTCCGAGTCCGCGTGGCAGCAGTTGCTGATCGCGGAGTGCGAGCACATGCCGCCAGGGCCGGAGCACGAGTCCATCGTGCACACCTCGCCGTCGTCGCACGACGAGCCGGGGTTGCAGCAGCCCGCGATCGCGCCGTGGCTGCACGTGCCGCCGGGCTCACCGCAGCTGTCGCTCGTGCATGCATCGCCGTCGTCGCATGCGACGGGCACGCCCGCCGAGCACGCGCCACCGAAGCACTGCTCGCTGCCGTTGCAGGTGAGCGAGTCCGAGCAGCTCGTACCGTTCGCCGCGTGACCATCGACGCACGCGATCGAGCTGCCATCGCAAGAGTCGGCGAGATCGCAGGAGCCCGTCGAGGCACGACACGAAGTGCCCGCCGTCGCGATGTTGTCGGCGCATCCGACGCTGACACCGTCACACGCATCGGCCACGTCGCAGAAGTCCGCTGCCGCTCGGCACGTCGTGCCGGCTGGCGCGAGGACGTTCGACGGACAGGATGCGAACACGCCCGTGCAGAGCTCCGCGGGATCGCAGAGACCGAGCGACGGGTTGCAGACCACGCCCATCGGCGCGAGCGCATCGAGCGGGCAGGAAGGCGCGCTCCCCGTGCACGCCTCGGGGAGATCGCAGAGATCGCTCATCGGACGGCACGTCGTGCCCGCCGCCACGAAAGAGTTGGCAGGACAGCTCGCGCCCGCGCCCGTGCACGCTTCGGCGACGTCGCAGATGTCGGCCATCGCTCGACAGGTCGTGCCCGCGGCGACGAAGGAGTCGGCCGGGCACGAAGGCCCGCTGCCGGTGCAGCTCTCGGCGACGTCACAGATGTCCGCGACGGCGCGGCACGACGTACCGCTCGCGATGAACGTGTCCGTCGGACACAACGGCCCGGAGCCAGAGCAGACCTCGGCCACGTCGCACGTCCCGGCGACTGCGCGGCAGCTCGTGCCCGCCGCTTGGAAGCGATCGACGCACGTGCCCAATCCGTCGCAGGTGTCGGGCGCATCGCAAACAGCCGACGTCGACGGCGCGCACGCGGTCGCGGCCACGCCGAACGTGCACGTCGACTGGCAGCCGCAGATCGTGCTGCCGTTCGCCGCGCCCGCATCGCACGCCTCGCCCGAGTCGACGACGCCGTTGCCGCACGACGAGATCCGCAGATCGTCGAACGCCAGCTCGTCGCGATTCATGCTGCCGCCCGCGTCGAGGATCTGAATGCCCAGATAGAAAGGCGCGCCGTTCGCGATGGCGAGGGCGCTCACGTCGACGACTCCGGAGAACGGGGTCGACGTCCATGCGGCGCTCGCGCTGCCGAACTGCGGCGTCGTCACCGAGGTGACTGCGATGTGCGTGGCGGCCGCTCCGGTGCTGGACGCGAAGAAAACCCGCGCCGTCGAGCCGCGGTCTTCGTTGTTCAGATACCAGGTCGTCTCCGAGGTGACGATGCCGCCGAGCGTGGCGCCCGTGTTGTTGATGAACTCGACGAAGAGGGTGCCGCCGGTGCCCGTCCCGAAGAACGTTCCCGTGGGCTGGACGCCGAACGTCGGCGAGGTCGCGCCCACGTTGAACGCGTACAAGCCGCCGAGGGTCACGTTGCCGTTCGAGACGCCCTGATTCCACGGCGTGGTGGTGCAGCTCGAGCCGAACGTGCACTGCGAGGCCACCGCACCGCTTCCGAGCACTTCGATCTCGTCGGAGTCGAGCTGACCGGCGCCCGGCGCAGGCGCGAGGCCCGCGGCACTGTAACCGGCGAAGTCGTACGTGATCGGCGCCCCGGTGAAGCTTCGCTGCGCAAACGCGACCGACGACATCGTCAGCACGCAACCAAGGATCAATAGACTCGTACTCGCTCGTCGCATCAATACCTCCACGGGCCGCCCCGCGACCTCGGCGAGGCCCCCGTGCACGACCCAAGCCATCTCGGCGTTCCCACCCCGGGGCCGAGACGCGGATGATGACGGCTGCCGAACCATTCGGCCAGGCGCGCCGAGCGATTCGGTCGACGGAACGTTGGCGTAGGCGACGGAGATCTGACGCAGCGGAAGATCACCCGAGGCGCTGCTGTGCTTCCGCCGCAGTCAGTCCGAGCGCGGCGATGTGGCCGAGGAAGCGCGCGAGCACGGGGCGTAGCGGTGTCGGTACGATGCCGAGGCTTCGGCGGCGCGGAACACGGCGAGCTCCATCGGGTCGATCGCGAGATCGTCAAAGATCGGCGGTGGGGCCGGAGGCTCGGGCGCCGGCGGCGCGGCGATCATCGTCGGCTCGGGCGGAGGAGCGGGCGATGGCGGCGGCGCGAGACCGAGGATGTTCGCGAGCTCGAGCGCGTGCGGATGATCCATCGTCGCGATCGCGGCGATCAGCTTCCGGGCTTCCACGTCGCGCGTGCGGACACCCTGGCGCTCCCAGCGCGAGATCGAGCGCGGCGGGATGCCGGCGAGCTCTGCGCGTCGGAGAATTGCTTGCGGACGTAGGGCTCGCTCGCGACCGTGCCCGGCGCGGCGCCGGTGGTCTCGTCGGGGCTCTTCGGAGAGTCGCTCATCGACATTTCGTAGCCGAGCACGGCCGTCCCTCGAGCGCGGGTGGCTACGGTGGCGGTGCAGCGCGGATCCACGCTGCGAGATCCTGCGCGACCGCTGCGCCGCCTTCATCGGGCGGCGCGGTGACGTGGCCGTGGCCGTCGAACGTGATGCCGATCGGTGCCGCCGGCGTCGCGTAGTCGGGTCGGACGCTGGCTCGACACGCGAGCGTGTCGTCGATCATCGCGCAGACCATCACCGAGTCGGCGGCGGTCTCTCCCGCGACCCAGTGGATCGGGAACCGCCACTCGAGCGGATCTCCCGGGATCAGATCGACGCGCTCGAGGTCACCGACCGTCACGGTCTCGAACCCGATCAGGGTCTGCAGCTCCACGAGCGTGCGCCAGTCGCCGTGGTACGGCGCCATGTAGTCGAGATAGTCGTACTCGGTGACGTCGCCATCCTCGCGATAGGCCTCGCTGCGCGTCGCGATCGCGAGCGGCGGCGTGACGCCCGGGACGAAAGTCACCTCTTCATCGCTCAGGCCTTCCGGCACCCACGGCCGCGTGGCGAGCGGCTCGTCGCTCTGCCATCCGTCGAGCGAAGCGCACCATCGATGATCGCCGCAGATCGTGGGCGTGTAAGCGCCGAACGAGCTCCCCGGCGGCGGCGTGCCGCGCACCGTCGTCGTCGTCGCGAGCTCGCCGCTCGTGTCGATCGAGACGTCGTAGTCCGCGTCTGCGAGCGGCGTGGGCGTGACGCTCGGCGCGCCCTCCACGAGGGCACCATCTGCGATCGCGTGGCAGCGCACGGGCGCGTGCGCGACGTCGTGCGGATGCATCGAGAGCGTCGTGAAGTTGCACGTCATCGGCGAGCCATCGCAGATCACCACCGACGTTTCGTCGTACGTGGAGTCGGCGAAGCACACGGTGTCGGGTCGGAACGCGCCGTCGTGGAACCACGGACGGTGCACGCTCGATGCGCCGTCGACGCGGAGGTGGGCGCCCGCGACGCTCAGGGTCGGGTGCTCGCCGAGCTGGCTCGGCAGCGTGAAGAGCTGGTAGCCATCGGTGACGGCGACCGCGAGGACCAGCGCGGTGCCTTCGACGTCGCCGCCCTCGAGCGCGTAGACGAGCGCCCGGGTGCCCGAGAGGCCGCTCAGGTCGAGCGCCGCTCGTTGGGTCGCCGTTCCATGACCCTCGAACGATGCCGTTCGCCGAGAAGAGACGAGCGCGCGCTGCAGCTCTTCTTCGTGGGTCGTGAGGAGCACGTTCCGATCGAAGTCGTACGCCACGCCGCCGACGGTGTGCGTCGTGTCGTCCCCCGGGATCGCGTCCAGGCGCGCCTGCACGGTCACGTTCGGTCGCAGCGTGATCGAATTCGAGTACGCCTCGCGCGCGTCGAGCGGTGCGTGCTGCGCCTCGAGAACCTGGCCGCGGTTGTAGAAGCACATCGCGAGCTCGTGGGCATGTGCGAGCGAGTGCGGACCGCGATCGAACAGGACGAGCGCACGGTCCATGAGCAGGGCCGCCGCTGCGTCGTCGCCGGCGAGATGCGCGACCCAACCGGCCTCGCAGCGCATCGCTGGGGTCGCGCCTGGATCGGCGAGCAGCGCATCGAAGCGGGCGCGGGCGGTCGGGTAGTCGTGCGCCTCGGTCGCAGCACGGGCTTGGGCCAGCGCCGCGGCCAGTGCTTCCGGCGTCATCGCCGCGGGCGCCGTCGGGGTCGTCGCGACCGAGGACGGAGGTGCGCTCGACGGAGGAGGCGTCGCGGCCTCGCCCCCGCACTCGCAGCCGCCGAGGAGCAACACCGCGGTCATCACGAGAGGTCTTCGCATCGCCGGGAGGGTACAGCCGCCGGCGTCGCGCGCGTGCATGCTAAGCGACGCGGATGAACGTCGCGATCCGCGCGCTCTCGTACGACGACGTGGACTCGGTGACGGCGATCTATCGCGAGGCCTCGACGGCGCGCGCACCGGACGAGATCGACGAAGCCGTGACGCGCGAGATGATGCGCGGGGCGATCGAGACGGGCGTCGCGCTCGCGGCCATCGAGGACGATCGTCTCATCGGGTTCGTGCTCGCCCCGCGACATCCGGTGCGGCGTCTGTCGCACGTGATCACCAACGTGTTGATCTGTCTCGAGCCGAGCGCGCGTGGACGCGGTATCGGCCGGCAGCTGATGGCGGAGATGATGACGCGCGCCACGCAGACCGCGTGGTGCGAGCGCATCGAGTTCTTCGTCCGTTCGTCGAACGCGCGCGCGATCGCGCTCTACCAGTCGTTGGGCTTCGAGATCGAGGGGCGGCTGCGCGCGCGCGTCGCGACCGACGAGGGCGGCCGGCAGGACGATCTGCAGATGGGCTGGCTCGTCCCGCGCGCACGCCACGCGTGAGACGCGGACGCGACGATCGCGGCGGCGATCGGACCGATCTCGCAGGCGCGCGTCGTGCACGTCGAGAGCGGCGCCGGAGCGACCGGTGCTTCACGACGCGAGGCGAACATGACCCTGTACGAACGAGGCGACGACCTTCCCGAGTCCGATCCGCGGCACCACGCGCAGAAGATCGAGCGCGCGCTCACGGATCTGGCCGCGCACGCACGCTCCGATCTGCGCAAGGTGCACGATCCGCGCGGCCAGGTGCTGCTGGAGACGACGGCCGAGGTGCTGCTCGGTCTCGCGAAAGCGCACGGCGACTTCGTGCGCGGACGCGAGCGCGCGATGCGCTAGGGCACGGTCGCGTCGCGCCGCTACTCCTTCGCGCTGCGCTTCGCCTCGATCTCGGCGATGCGGGCGCGGGCGTCGTCGCCCTCGGGGATCGGCTCGCCGCCGTCGCGCCACGCGATCGCGGCCTTGAAGCCGTTCTCCTGCGCGTAGCGGCGGAACCACAGGCCCTCGGGGTTGTGGCGCGTGATGCCGTCGAAGAGCGTCGCCATCATCTGCGTCTGCTCGAGGCCCATCGAGAGCATCACCTGGTTGACCACCATCTTGTGCATCGCGAGGTGGCCGTGCGGCACGGACGCGATGCGACTGGCGAGGCGCATCGTCTCTTCTTCGAGCTTCGCGAGCGGCACGGCCACGTTCGCGAGGCCCCACTCGGCGGCACGCGCGCCCGTGATCACGTCGCCCGTGAACATCATCTGCTTGGCTCGCGTCGGCCCGAGCCGATACGTCCACATCGCCGTCGTGGGACAGCCCCACACGCGTGTCGGCATGTATCCGATGCGCGCATCGTCGGCGATGACCATCAGATCGCAGCAGAGCGCGATGTCGCTGCCGCCCGCGACTGCGGCGCCGTGCACCTTCGCGATCGTCGGCTTCGGACATCGCCAGAGGCTCATGAAGTCCTCCGTGTTCCGCTTCATGCGCGCGTAGTCGACCATCGGATCCCAGGGATGCGCTTCCTGCTGGTTCGGATGATCGATCGTATGCTCGGCGCTCGCCGCGAGATCGTAGCCGCCGCAGAAGCCCTTGCCCGCGCCCTCGACGACGATCACGTGGATCATCGGATCGCTGGTCGCCCACTCGACGGCCTCGCGTATCTCGCGCGGCATCTCGTCGGTGATCGCGTTGAATCGATCGGGCCGGTTCAGGACGAGACGACCGATGCGCGGCTGCTGCGGATCGCGCGCGACGCACACCGTGGAGAGCTCGAGAGAGGTCACGTTTCTCACCTCGGATGGAAGACGCCGTCGAGCTCGTAGCCCTCGACGCGCGAGCCACCGTTCTCTTCGTGGTGCTCCACGCGGAAGCCGGAGCTCCGATAGAGGCGCTTGCACTTCGCGCACGAGAGCACGAGAGGGATCCGCTCGCGGACGTCGAGATCTTCGCGCGTGGCGCTCGGGTTGTTGTAGCCGCTCGTCCAGAACGGCACGCCCGGCGGCGTGCGATCGGAGAGGAAGCCGCCGCATCCCTCGTGGCGATCGCCGTCGATGGCCGCGAGCGTCTCGGGCTCGAGCTTCGATGCGTCGTAGCCGGCGGGCTGCATCTGACGTGCGCGATCGATCAGCTCACGGATCGAGCTTCCCATGGACGAAGGCTATCCGACTTCGGACGCCGCCGCGCGACGCAGCCGCTCGAGATCGGCCTCGTGCCTCTGAGCCCATCCGCGCCGATAGCCGACCGAGAGCGCGAGGACCGACACGAGCACTCCTGGCACGAGCGCGGCGATCAACGTGAGCACGACCTCGCCCTCGAGGCCCGCGACGGCAGCGCGCACCGGCGGCGTGAAGAAAACGTCGCCCGCGTGCGCCATCAAGAGCGGCACGTCCATCGGTGTCGCAGTGATGGAGGGCATCGCGAGCTGTTGCGCGATCGAGAGGCCGTTCAGATCGATCTGTGCGTTCACCGTCTCGCTGAGCGCCTGGGCGCTCGCGCGCAGCTCGCTCTGACGGAGCCAGCACGCGACACCCACGTAGGCCGGCAGCGTCAGCGCAGGCACGACGGCCCAGCCGCGCGCGAGACGAAACGCGAGCGACGAGAGCCCTGCCCAGATCGCGGGCACGATCGTGATCAAGATTCCGTACCGCGCGCCGAGCCAGAGCACGTCATCGGTGCTCGCGGCAGCGCCGAGCGGCTCGATCGACTCGGAGAGACCGAGCACGACCACGATGCCGAGGCCCACGCCCAGCACGAGCACGCGCAGCGCGGGCCACCCGAACGCCGAGAGCCAGAGCCCGATCTCGCGCCGCGCCATGCGGCTGCGGATCGCCGCGGGCGAGAGTCTCTCTTCGCGCTCTCGCTGGCCCTCCATCGCAGAGCGCGAGCGTAGCGCGCCCGTCGGCGCAGGTGCGCGCGTCGAGTCGCGCGGTCGCTCGACGAACGATCTCGATCGCGACCGGGCGCCCGCGCAAGACGCCTCCCATCGCCGAGCATCTCCGCGATCACGAAACGGCCCGCGATGCGTACGTCCGGCGCTGGCCTCTGCACGCGGCGAGTGTCGATGAACGGTCGGAGGGGCACGAGGCAGAGCGCGGCGCGCGCCGCAGGCCGAGCGCGTTCGGCTCGATCGCGAGGCTCTGGAACGCGCGCCACGGGTGCACGTGACGAGACCGTCGGACACTACACTCGCGGACTCGCTCTCGCCGACGACCTCGACGCGTGTTTTTTCCCACCGATCGTTGCGCGTGAAAGCATTCGCGGCGCTGCTACAATCGGCGCCGATGCCGACGAAGTCGCTCCCGGTCCTGCCGTCCCGAGAGACGGTCGATCCCGACCGAAGTGCTCCCCAAAGCGGAGCCGACACAATCGTGTCGGCCCGGCGTGCCGGGCACTCGGGCGGGGATCCCTCTGCGAACCTGTATGCGAACTTCCCGAGTGGTTGGTTCGTGCTCTCGCTCTCGCGCGATCTGAAGCGCGGCGAGGTCCGCACGCGACGCCTCGCGGGACGCGACGTGGTCCTGTTCCGCACCGAGACCGGGCAGGCGGCGGCCGTCGATCCGTACTGCCCGCACATGGGCGCGCATCTCGGCAAGGGCGGTTGTGTGAAGGGCGAGACGATCGTCTGCCCGTTCCACGCGTTCCGCTTCGCGCCGGACGGCAAGTGCGTGGCCACTGCGTACGCATCCCCGCCGCCGCCGAAGATGCGCGTGCCCAGCTACCCCGTGCGCGAGAAGCACGGCCTCGTGCTCGTGTGGCTCGGCACGGCGGGCGAGCAGCCGACGTTCGAGATCCCCGACATCGACACCGACGGCTGGATGGAGCCCGCGTACGAGACATACATGCTCCGCGGCCATCCGCAGGAGACGAGCGAGAACAGCGTCGACCTCGGGCACCTCGGCGTGGTGCACGGATACAAGGACGTGAAGGTCCTGCGCGAGCTGCGCACCGACCCGGGCCACCTCTCCGTGAAGTACTCGATGCTGCGCCCGTACATCCAGGAGCTCGGCTTCCTCGGCGACTTCTACACGGAGTTCTTCATCAACGTGATCGGCCTGGGGTACTCGCGCGTCGAGGTCGACGTGCCGATGCTCGGGATGCGCACGCGTCATCTCGTGTTCGCGACGCCGACGGACACCGAGCGGCTCGAGCTCACGATCGGCTTCGCGCACGAGAAGATCGGCAAGAACACCAAGCTGCCGAGGGCGCTGGCGGCACTGCCGTTCGCGGTCGCCGATCGCGTGATCCGGCGGCTCGGTATGAGGGCGTACTCGCACGACGTGCTGCAGGACTTCGACATCTGGAACAACAAGCGTTACGTCCATCCGCCGCAGCTCGCGGTCGGTGACGGGCCGATCGGCGCGTACCGTCGCTGGGCCAAGCAGTTCTATCCGCTGCTCGTGCCGCCGGCGGCGGGAAGCCCGGACGTCGACGCCGCCGCGGAGTAGTCGGAGACTGCTCACGGCGCGAACGGATCGAGCACGTCGGCGAGCTGGATGTGCACGTCGACCGCGGTCCCCGGATCGAGCTTGCCGAGCCGCTGCACGCGCGCTTCGAGCGTCTCGCCATCGAGGCGCTCCATCACGACGTACGGCGATCCCGCGGCGCTCGTGCCGAAGTCGGTCACGCGCACGATGTTCGGATGACCGAGCTTGCCGGCCGCGCGGGCCTCGCGATGGAAGCGGGCCAGCGTGATCTCGTCGCGACGGGCGGAGCCGCGCACGACCTTGATCGCGACCTCGGCGCCGATGCGCTCGTCGCTCGCGGCGTACACGATCCCTGCGCCGCCCTCACCGAGCGGACGCAGGAGCCGATAACGATCGCCGAGAACGGTGCCGCTCTCGTCGACCGTGTGATCGACGGAATCGTCGACCGTGCGCGCGCTCGCCTCGTTCATGCCGCGAACGAGAGGATATCAGGCCGCGCAGATCGGCGATCACGCCGTCGCGGGCGCGAGCGAGGGAGCGCTCGTCGGAACGATCGCGCCGAAGAGGCGACCTTCGGGACGGAGCGCCCACGACGCCATCGCCAGCGCCGCGAGGACGAGCGGCGCGACCGGGCTGCCGACGCCGGAGGCGATGTGCGAATAGGCGGCGCCCGTCAGCTCGAAGAAGAAGCCGGCGTACGCCCACTCTTTCAAGCGCGGAAAGCGCGGGGCGAGGATGGCGACCGCGCCGAGCAGCTTCCACACGCCGAGCAGCGTGAGCAGGTAGACGGGATAGCCGAGGACGCCGAACCCCTCGACGAGGGCGGGTGCGTGCACCAGATCGGCGATGGCCGAGGCACCCATGCCGAGAGCGAAGAGAACGGTCGTGACCCAATACGCGATGGAGCGAGCTTTCATGAGGAACCTCCGACGCGCTCACTCTGCGAACGGCGTGCTCGAACCGTCAGGCGCGAGCCGTGCGCATCAGCTGCGCACGAACGATCCAGGTGAGCGCGCGTGAAGGACCTCCTCGAGACCTCGGAGCTCGCCGCGTTCGTGCGGACCGTCGAGGCCGGCTCGCTCTCGCGCGCCGCGAAGGAGCTCGGCGTTCCACGCGCGACGCTCGGTCGTCGGCTCGAGCGTCTCGAGAAGCAGCTCGGCGCGCGTCTCTTGCGACGCACCACGCGCAACCTCGTGCTCACCGACGAAGGCCGCGTGCTCTACGAGCGAGGACGCGAGGCGCTCGCGGCGATCCGCGAAGCGGCCGAGAGCGTCGGGCGCGAGACGGGCGCGATCCGAGGCCGCCTGCGCGTGTCGCTCCCGCCGATGCAGGACGCGCGGATGAACGCGATGATCGTGGGATTCCTCGAGGCGCACCCCGAGGTCGCGATCGAGATCACGTTCACGACCGCGACCGTATCGTTCGACGAGGACGGCTACGACGTGGCGCTGCGCGCGAGCACGCACATCGATCCGCATCTCGTGCGCCGAGCCGTCGGCACGCAGCGTCTGGTCGCGGTCGCCTCGCGCGCGTACATCGAGGCGCATGGCACGCCACGCGAGGCTGCGGAGCTCGCGCACCACGCGTGCATTCGCGGCTTCGCGCGCGGCGAGCTGCCGACGAGCGAGTGGCCCACGCCCACGGGACCGATCCGCGTCTCCGGACCCCTGACCACGAACGAGATCGTCCTCCAAGCGGAGGCCGCCATGCGCGGGCTGGGGATCGCGCTCGTGCCCGAGAGGCTGGTGGCCGAAGCCATCCGAAGCGGCCATCTCGTGCAGGTGCTCGACGGCAAGGTCGGCGTCGCGGCCACACTGGCCGTCGTCTATCCGGAGCGAAAGCTGCTGCGCCCGGTCGTGCGCGCGTTCGTCGAGGAGCTCGTCCGTTTCGGGGTCGCCGTGCTGGAGAAGGACAAGCCCGTCTGTCCCGCCGAGCATCCCGATACGGTCGTGCGCACGCGCGCGAGACCACGCGTGCGTTGAGGTGCTTGCGATCGCGGCGCATCGGGCCCACGATCACCCTACGATTCGCACCTGACATTCACGACGCGCGCCGCGGGCTCGGCGCAGGAGGCAGTGATGGACCGATGGTCTTTCCTCGCATCTCTCGGACGGCAGACGTCGTTCGGTGTCGTGATCGGAGCATGCGCCGTCGGCTGCGCGGGGACCGGTCCTGCGATCGTCGAGCATCCGCGCTCGGCGTCGATGACGTTGGTCTCTCCGGAGCGTGACCCGCTCGCGGGAACACCGATGTTCCGCACGGAGTCGCCGGACGCGACGCACGCCGCAGCGCCGACCCGACGCGTGGCCGTCACCGCGCGGGCTCCGATCCGCGTCACGCCGTCGTCGGTGCATCCGCCCCTTCACGTAGCCGACTGGAGCCTCTCGCTCGGCGCGGACGAGACGGCGGTCGCGCCGGAGGTGGCGTTCTCGGCAGCGCTCTCGATGAGCGCCGGCCCGGCGCCGCATCTCGCGCATGCATACGGGCCCGTCGTCGTGCCGATCTCCACGGTCTCCGTGGAAGAGGGCGCGTGGGAGCGACGGCGCCGCTGACCTCACGGGCCGCGCGCGGCGTTCAGCCACCTCGTTCCGAGCGCGCCGAGCCTCTCGCCGACGAAGGCCTCGATCTCTTCGTCGCTACGCGTCTCGCCCGATCGCAACGCGCGTAAGACTTCGTCGAGCGCGCTCACGCCGCGCTCGTGCTCGATGGCGTCGAGGAAGAGATTCCCGACGGTGTAATCGTCGAGACCGTCCGTGGAGCCACGGCCCGCGAGAATCTCGTCCGTGACGCTCGAAGGCGCTCCCCACGACGCCCGGCCCGCGGCGACGAGCGTCGAGAGCGCGGCATACGCGGCGATGCCTTCGTGCAGTCCGCGCCAGCGCGGCGAAGGCGAGCGAGAGAACCACGTGTGCGAGAGCTCGTGGAGCAGCGCCAGGTCGGTGAGCATGCGCTCGCTGTCGGTCTCCTCGTGCGTGCTCCAGCTCGCGCCGTCGGGGCGCTCGGTCCATCCATAGTACGCGGGCACCACGAGCGTACGGTCCTGCAGGTAGTAGCCGAGGCCGCGCCGCGGCGAGAGCCAGAGCCGGAACGCGCCGTCGCCGTCGGGCTCGCCCCAGCGCGCGCGCATCCGCGCGAGGCCGTCGCACGCGAGCGCTGCGAGATCCATCGCGCGCTCGCGCCCCGGGAAGTCTTCGTCGTACGAGACGTCGATCGCGTCGAGCTCGCCGCACGCGACGTGCTCGGTGGTGAGCGCGGCGCTCGCCATCGCCGTCAGGTCGAGCGCGGCGAACGGGCCATCGTACAGGGAAGAAGGCCACGACACGGATGGCTCGCCGTCGACGCGGAACGAGCACTCGAGCGTGACGTGATCGAGCGCGAACGAGAGTGGCGTCGGCAAGAGCGCCGGCGCTCGGAGCTCGACGAGATCGGTGGCTGCGTAGTCTGGCAGGCCGTTCATTCCGACCTCGTGCGTGTCCTCCGAGACCACGCCCTCGATCGTCACGGTCGGTGTGTCGCCGTGGATCGCCCAGAGACGACGCGTGTCGTCGGGATCCAGGCCCAGCTCGGGCGGGAGCGACACCGGACGGGCGTCGCACGTGTCGGGCGCGAGCCCTTCCGCACACCGGACGGAGCGACCCGCGAGGACGAGCAGCAAGAACAGGCGTGGCGCGCCCTCGAAGTGCATCGTCGTGGTCACCGTGCCGGTCCGCGGATGGACGAGCACGTCCGCGGTGACGCGCGCCGTCGGAGCGGGCATCGGCGGATCGTCCGGCGATTCGGGCGTCGTCGTGAGCGTCATCGGTGCGCCCACGCCGTGCGGCGACGGCACCGTGGTCGTGAGCGCAGGCGCCGTCACCGTCGCGCACGCGCTCAGCACGAAGGACCACCATGCGTGTCGCACGCGCGCTGGAACAGCAACGGTCGTGCCTCTCGGATCTCGCGAGAATCTCGAGGAGCGCGCGCGTCGTTTCGCCGCGGAGCGTGGCGTCGTGCGATCCAAGGTAGATTCGCGTGCGTGCGTCGTAGCGTCGTCGTGGCCCGTATCGCGCTCGTGCTCTTCGCTCTGTCGACCAGCTCCGCGGTGGCGGCGCAGGACGCTTCGCTCGGCGATCCGATCACGCTCCACGGTGTCGAGGTGCGCGGATGGACACGGCAGCACGGCGATCGACCGCTCTCGCGGATCCAGTCTCGGCACGGCGTCCGCATCGCGCTGGTGCCTGGGCGCCTAGCGGGAGCTGCGCACGGCGCACGCACGACCGTTCGAGTGTGCGACGCCGACGCGGACCGCACGGAGGTCGTCGTGCCCGCCGTTCCTTCGGTACGCGTGCAGATCCACCACGGCGCTCCGTCCGAGCACCTCATCACGCCCGATCGACCGCGCACGACCTACGTCACGATCGAAATCCCTCGTGCCGCGGAGTGGGTCTCCGTCGAGTGGTCCGTACCCACCGCGCAGCGGGCCCGATGGCGCGCCCTCGAAGACGCATTCTTCGCCTCGATCCGCTGCCCGGAGTGAGCGTCACGCGCGTGCGTCGTGGTCCGATCCGGCGCGTGCGAGGATCTCGAGCGTGCCCTCGAGCGTCGGCGTCGCCGCGAGCTGCTTGAGCAAGAGTCGGCCTTCGAGCAGCTTGCCGACGTATCCGGGGTAGTAACGGCGCATCGTGCGGACCGCGCGCCGCGGCCCGTGCTCTTCGGCGATCGCGAGCAGATGCTCTCGACAGAGCGCGAGCCGCTCGCTCGTGGTCGGCGCCGCGGGCTTCGGTGCACCGTCGAGACGCGCGCGCGCCTCGCGGAAGATCCACGGATGCTCCATCGCGCGTCGACCGATCATCACGCCCGCGCATCCGGTCTGATCGAGCGCGCGCTTCGCATCGTCGCCGCTGCGGACGTCGCCGTTCACGACGACCGGGATCGTCACGACCTCGCGCGCCTTGCGCGCCCAGCTCCAGTCGGCGTCGCCGTCGTGGCCCATCTTCGCGGTGCGACAGTGGATGGTGATCGCGCGCACACCCGCGTCTTCCAGACGCCGCGCGAGATCGACGATCGGCATGTGTGACTCGGGGCCGAGCCCGATGCGCGTCTTGACGGTGACGGGAAGCGCGACGCGCGAGACGACGAGCTTCGCCATCGCGACCATCGCGGCCGGATCGGCGAGCCACGCCGCGCCCGCGCCGGCGCGCGTGACCTTCGGCGCCCAGCATCCGCAGTTGATGTCGAGGTACGTCGGCCCGGCGCGCTCGGCGATGGTTGCGGCCTCGGCGAGCATCGCCGCATCGCCACCGTAGATCTGGATCGCCGTCGGCGTGTCGTGCGCCGCGAGCGCGATCTTCGCGAGCGCGTCGGCGCGATGCTCGGCGAGCGCATCGGCCAGCACGAACTCCGTCACGCAGAGCTCGGCGCCGCGAGCACGACACACGCGACGGAACGCGGCGTCGGTCACCTCTTCCATCGGAGCGAGGATCACCGGCCGCGACGCGAAGAGCCGATCGAAGGTGCTCACCTCACGATGCCGTTCACTTCGCGAGGAACGGATAGCGGTAGTCGTGCGGCGGCGCGAAGGTCTCTTTGATCGAGCGCGGGCTGATCCAGCGCATCAGGTTCCACGCCGAGCCTGCCTTGTCGTTGGTGCCGCTCGCGCGCGCGCCGCCGAAGGGCTGCTGTCCGACGACCGCGCCCGTGGGCTTGTCGTTCACGTAGAAGTTGCCGGCGCTGTTGCGCAGCGCGCGCGTCGCTTCGGCGGTCGCCGTGCGATCGTTCGAGAAGACCGCGCCCGTCAGCGCGTAGGGCGACGTCGCGTCGACGACGCCGAGCATCTCGGCCCACTTCGCGTCGTCGTAGACGTACGCCGTGACGACCGGCCCGAAGATCTCCTCCTGCATCAGGCGGTGCTTCGGATCGCTCACTTCGACGAACGTCGGCTCGATGAACCAACCGACGTCGCTCGGTCCGCCGCCGCCCGCGAGCACCTTGCCCGTGTCCTTCGCGATCGCCTGGTAGCCGCGGATGCGCTCGTGCGCGCGTCGATCGATCACGGCGCCCATGTACGTCTCGAAGTCGGCGACGTCTCCCACGCGGATCGACTTCGCGTCGGCGACGACGCGATCACGGACCTCGTTCCACATCGAGCGTGGCACGTACACGCGGCTCGCGGCCGAGCACTTCTGTCCTTGGTACTCGAAACCGCCGCGCACGATCGCCGTCGCGAGCCCGGCGCGATCGGCCGAGGGATGCGCGACGATGAAGTCCTTGCCGCCCGTCTCGCCGACCAGGCGCGGGAACGTGCGGTAGTGATCGAGGTTCTCCGCGATCCCCTTCCAGAGCTTCTTGAACGTCGGCGTGCTGCCCGTGAAGTGGATGCCCGCGAGGTGCTCGCTCGCGAGCGCGGGCGCTGCTTGCGCCGCGCCTTCGCCAGGAAGAAAGGACAAGACGCCGTCCGGAAGCCCCGCCTCGCGCAGGACCTCGAGCATGCGCCAGCAGCCGAGCAGGCTCGTGTGCGACGGCTTCCAGAGCGCGACGTTGCCGCAGAGGATCGGCGCGGTCGGCAGGTTCACCGCGATCGAGAGGAAGTTGAACGGCGTGATCGCGAAGACGAAGCCCTCGAGCGGTCGCAGCTCGCTGCGGTTCCACGAGCCGGCGGGCGAGATCGGCTGCTCGTCGTGCAGCTTGCGCAGGAACGCGACGTTGAAGCGGAAGAAGTCGGCGAGCTCGCAGACCGCGTCGATCTCCGACTGATGCGACGTCTTGCTCTGGCCGAGCATGCACGCCGCGTTGATCTTCTGGCGATGCGGCCCCGCGAGCAGATCGGCCGCGCGCAGGAAGATGCCGGCGCGATCCTCGAACGACATCGCGGCCCACGCGGGCGCCGCCTTCATCGCGGCATCGATCGCCGATTGAACCTCGCCGGGGCCTGCCTCGTGCGCCGTTGCGAGCACGTGCGCGTGCCGGTGCGGCATCGTGACAAGGGCGGTCTTGCCGGTGCGGATCTCCTTGCCGCCCACGACGACGGGGATCTCGATCTTCTCCTTCGACGCCGCCGCCAGCGCTTCGCTCAGCGCCGCGCGCTCGCGCGTGCCGGGTGCATAAGAGAGGACGGGCTCGTTGACGGGCGTCGGAATCGGAATCGACATGGGACGCGCATCCTACCAGCGGGCTGGCGGAGCGGCTCGCACGGCCCGACGAACGGGTAGCGCAAGAGCCCGACGAAGCTCCGCGGCGTCGGCTCGGCGAGCCCGAGCGTGCCGGCGCCCGTCGCGTCGTACGTTCCGAACAGACGATCCATCAGGGGCGAGAGAGACGCGAAATTCGCCGCCGCTCGGTCGCGATCGTGGTGCCGATGATGGAAGCGCGGCGTCGCGATGAGCGACGACCACGGGCCGTCGGGCACACGCACGTTCGAGTGCACCAGCACGGTGTGAACGCGCAGCAAGATCACCACGAGCGCATGCGATCCGAGCGGGATGCCGAGCAGCACCAGCGGCGCGTTCTGCGCGAGCGTCATCAGCGCGATCTCGAGCGGGTGCTGACGAAACGATGCGAGCCAGTCGAGCGTCTCCGACGAGTGATGCACCGCGTGGAGGCGGAAGAGCAGCGGAGACGCGTGCGCGAGACGGTGATACGCGTACCCCATCGTCTCGAAGACGAGCAGCCCGAGCGCGATCTCCAGCGTCGTCCCCAGACGCAGCGTCGGCGCGAACGGCTCGAGCGCCGCGAGCAGCACGCCGAGGGCGGCGAAGAGCAGCCCGCGCGTGAGGAGCTGGCCCGCCGTCGCGAACGCGAGGTCCGTCGCGAAGGACGTACGTCGCGCGTGACGCTCGAAGAGCACGTGCTCGAGCGGCGCGAACGCGAGCCCGACCAGGAGCGCGAACACCAGCGTGTCCGAGACGATCGCCCACATCAGTAACCGGAGACGATGAGCGGCATCGGATCTGCGGCGACGGCGCGAACGAGGCTCCCGCGCTCGACGGATGTGCCGACGTCGACGGTCTGCGTCCTCATCCGATACCGGGGCGCGAGCCAGGTCTGGATCGCGTCGCCGCCCGGATCGCGGACGACGAGTCGAAGGCCGAGCTCGCGCGCGCGTCGCCGCGCGACGGGCAGGCGCAGGCCCGTGAAGTCGGGTACCGCGATCCGATCCGCGTCGACCGCGACGGGCGCCGTGATGATCCCCGTCGTCACGGCGACGCCTGCGGCCGGTACCGACGCGGGCGACTCTGCGATCGGAGGCTCTGCGGTCGACGGCTCGTCGAGCGCGGCAGGCTCGAGTCGAAGCGGCTCGCTCTGCAGGTGGACGAGCAGGCCCAGCGATGCCGCCGCGATCACCAGCGTCGCGAGGACGCTCGCGGGCGATGCGCGCCCGCGCGGGAGATCGTCGACGGGCACGCTCTCGATGCGGACATCGGTCGGGTCGCTCATGCAACCGTAGGACAACGGGCCGCCCCGAAAGTTTTCGCGGGCGCGCACGAAGCCCGATTCGTGGCAGCTTCCGGGCAATGGCACGTTTTTTCGGGCGGAAGACGGCGGACGAGGTGCTCGCCTCCACGGATCTGTCCGGGCGCGTGATGCTCGTCACGGGCGCCGACTCCGGCATCGGCTTCGAGACGGCGCGTGCGCTCGCTTCGCGCGGGGCGCGCGTCTGGATCGGATGCCTGAAGAAGGAGACGGGAGAAGACGCATGCGCGCGTATTCGCGTCGCACACCCGAGCGCCGACGTCCGACCGATCGCGTTCGACCTCGGAGATCTCGCTGCCGTGCGCGCTGCCGCTGCCGCGTTCCCCGAGCCGAAGCTCGACGCGCTGATCTGCAACGCCGGCGTCTACGGCGGTGCCTATGCGACCACCAAGGACGGATTCGAGCGCACGCTGGGCGTCTGTTACGTCGGCCACGCGGCGCTCGTGCTCGGACTGCGCGCCCAGCTCGAAGCCGCGGCTCCCTCGCGTGTCGTGATGGTCAGCTCCGACAACCATCGCTGGCCCACCGAGCTCGAATTCGATGCGCTCCCCACGCCGCGCGAGCGCTACACGGAGCTGCGCGCCTACGGCCAGGCGAAGCTCTGCTGCGTGATCTTCGCCAAGGCGCTCGATGCGCGCTGGAAGGATCGCGGCGTCCGCGCCTACTCGCTGCATCCCGGCGATCTCGTCGCGACGTCGATCGACAAGGACTCCTGGATCCTCAAGATGGCTTTTCTCCTCGCGAGGCCTTTCTCTCCTTCGCCCGCGCAGGCCGCGGCGACGTCGGTGCTCGTGGCGACCTCACCCGACCTGGCCGATCGGGGTGGCGCCTACTTCACGGATCTCGAGGAACGCGCGCCCGCGAAGGCATCACTCGACGTCGCGACGCAAGACCGATTGTGGGCGGTGACCGAACGGTGGCTTGCGGAGGGTCGTCCCTGACGTGGTAATGCGTAGGGGAAGATGTCGATCCCGGGACGAATGGCGCGCCTTGCCCGATGGCTCGGTCCTTGGGCAGCGCCCGAGGCGGCTCCGGTCGGCATCACGCGTCGCTCGATCCGCGTGGCGAGCGGGCGGCGCGAGTTCGAAGCGTGGGTCTACGTCGATCCGTCGCGCACGCCGCAGGGCTCCGTGCTGATCATGCCGGGCCTGCACTTCGCAGGGCCCGCCGATCCGCGCTTCGATCGTCTCTCGCGCGTGCTCGCCGCGACGGGCTTCGTCGTTCTCTCGCCGTTCCTGCCCGACTACACCGAGCTCCTCGTGCGGCCGACCGTGCTCGAGGACGCCGAGGCCGCGCTCGATGCGCTGCTCGCGCTTCCCGAGCGGCCGAGCGTGAAGCCGGGCGTGTTCAGCATCTCGTTCGGGTCGCTGCCGGCGCTGCGCCTCGCCGCGCGTCGCTCGGAGGACATCGGACGTCTCGTCGTGTTCGGCGGGTTCTCGTCGTTCCACTCCACGCTCTCGTTCGCGCTCACGGGCGATGGCGAGCGCAAGAACGATCCGCTGAACTCGCCCGTCGTCATGCTCAATCTGCTGCCGTACGTGGAAGGCGTCTCGAGCACCGATCACGATCTGCTCGCGCAGGCGTTCCGCGCGTACTGCAAAGCGAGCTGGAACCGCGAGGAGAGCAAGATCCCCGCACTGCACCGCGCGATCGCCGAGCGCGTCGCCGAGGATCTGCCCGAGCGCCTGCGCGAAGTGTTCCTCGTCTCGGCGCGCGCGCGTCCGGGTGTGGAGGATCTCGCGAAGGCGGCGATCGAGCGCGCGGGAGACCAGTTCTCGTGGGTGGAGCCTGCGCCGCACCTCGCTTCGATCGCGTGCCCGGTCACCCTCGTGCACGGCCGCGAGGACGACGTGATCCCGTTCGAAGAGGGCCAAGCGCTCGAGCGCAGCCTCGCCGGCAAGGACGTCGAGCTCATCCTGACGGGCCTCTACGGGCACAGCCGCGGCGCGGGCATGTCGAACACGCTCTCGCGCGTGGGCGAGAACGCGCGAGAGCTCGCCGGCATGACGCGCATCCTGTCGGCGATGGCGCGTCTGTCCGGCGACGCCGTCTGAACGTTTGCGCGTCATCGCACGCGGACTATCTTCGCGCCGCGTGAGCAACCGCGAAGTCCGACCTCCGCCGCAGCAGCTCAGCCCCGAAGAGGCGCGCGAGCATCGACTTCGCATGGCGTTCCTCTTCGGATCCCTGCTCTTGCTCTTGAGCCTTCCGCTCTGTTGCTGCCTCGGGAGCGCGCTCGTCAACGCGGGCGACGACGGGCACCAGACGCACTCGCGCCGACACGGACCATGAGCGACGTGTAGGCTGGGCGCGTGCCCAACCTCCGGCTGACGCAGAAGACCAACCTCTCGTCGTTCCGTCGCATCGCGATCGGTACGTGGAAGACCACCTACGACCCGACCGTCTACGGCACGCTCGCGCTGCGGGCCGATCGCGTGATGGCCTACGTCGACGAGCTGCGGAAGCGCACCGGGCAGCGCGTCACGCTCTCGCACCTGATGGCCAAAGCCGTCGCGATCACGCTCTCCGAGATGCCGGACGCGAACGCGATCCTTCGTCGCAATCGGATCTATCTGCGGCAGGACATCGGCGTGTTCTTCCAGGTCGCGCTGGACGATCCGGAGACGGGCGAGATCGATCTGAGCGGCGCGACCATCTTCGATGCGCAGAAGAAGTCGCTGCCCGACATCGTGACCGAGTTCGAGACGAAGGTCGGCAGCGTGAAGAAGCGCACCGACAAGCAGCTCGAGAGCACGCGCGGCCTCTTCAAGCGCATTCCGTATCGCCTGCTCAACTGGGTGCTCGACGTGATGGGCTATCTGAGCTTCGAGCTGAATCTCGATCTGCGCTGGGCCGGGATTCCCTCGGACCCGTTCGGCTCGGCGATGGTGACCAACATCGGCTCGCTCGGTCTCGAAGAGGCGTACGTGCCGCTCGTGCCGTACAGCCACGTGCCGCTCGTGATCGCGCTGGGCGCGGTGAAGGAAGAGGCCATCGTCGAGAACGGCGAGATCAAGATCGGTAAGATGCTGCGCGCGTTCGCGAGCTTCGATCACCGCGTGCTCGACGGTGCGCACGCCGCGAAGATGAGCAAGACGCTGAAGCGGATCTTCGACGACCCCGAGAAGGAGCTCGGCGCGCTGCCGCCGCCGAAGTGATCCCGTGCGGTGGGCGATCCCGGTCGTCTTGTCGTGTCTCTTCGCGTGCAGCGCCCCCGAGCCCGCGCTGCGTGGTGTCGCGTCCGCGCCGACGCAGCAGGTTCGATTCGAAGTGGCCGGGGAGGGCGAGGTGACCGCGCTGGTCCGTGCGTTCGTCGATCGCGCGCGCACGGAGCATCGCACGCCGCTCGTCTACGTCGGCGCGACGTGGTGCGAGCCGTGCCGCTACTTCCACGCGGCCGCCGAGCACGGAGATCTCGATCATGATCTGCCGTCGATCGCGCTGCTCGAATTCGATCGCGATCACGATGGTGCACGTCTCGATGCCGCCGGCTACGCCTCGCGCATGATCCCGCTCTTCGCGGTGCCCGCGAGCGACGGGCGCGCGAGCGATCGACGCATCGAGGGCTCGATCCACGGGCCGGGCTCGCCCTCCGAGATCGCGCCGCGCCTGCGCGCGATCCTCAGCGCCCGCTGAGGATGCGCGAGAGGCCATTCGGCAGCGACCAGCCGTACGAGACGACCACGATCGGCTTCACGCCCCAGAACGTCCACGTGCGCGAGAGCTCGATCGCGCCGCGGTGGCGATAGAAGCGGCTCGCGCGCGCGTTCTTCGCGAGCACCTCGACCCAGAGCGCCGTCGTGCCGGCATGGGTCGCGCGCGTGGCGATCTCCGCGAGAAGCGCGCCGCCGATCCCGAGGTCTTGGTACGCGGGGAGCACGTAGAGCATGTCGAGAGACGCCATGCGCGCGTCGCTTAGGCCGATCGTGCTGCTCGCGAATGCGACGACCTCGCCATCGTGCTCGGCGGCGAGCACCGTGCGACCTACGCGTGCGCCGAGACCGAGCAGACGAAGCCAACGCGCCGCCGAGCGCGGAACGCTCATCGCGGCGATCGACTCCGCCGGAAGGATCCCGGCGTAGCTCGCCTTCCAGGTGGCCACCTCGACGCGCGCGATCGCTTCGGCATCTGCCGCCGTCGCGTCGCGCACTTCGCCGTCGTCGATCACGTGCCGGAGGATAACGCGCGCGAGGCCTCGCCGAAATCGACCGGAAATCTGGGCGTTCTCGCTCCCAGCGACACAGTGCGTCGTGGTACAAGCGATCGGCCGGGCCAGCCCGATCGACCTTTGCTGACGCTCATTCGGAACGCTGAAGTCTTCGACCCGAGCGCGCTCGGAAGGCGCGACGTGCTCGTGTGCGCCGGCACGGTCGTCGCCATCGCGCCGTCGATCGAAGCGCCGCGTCAGATCGCATGCGAGGTCGTCGACGTGGAGGGGCGCGCGCTGATCCCCGGTCTCGTCGATGCGCACGTGCATCTCGGCGGCGGCGGCGGCGAGTCGGGGTTCGCGTCGCGCGTGCCCGCGCTGACGCTGACGCAGACGACGAGCGCGGGCGTGACGAGCGTCGTCGGTCTGCTCGGCACCGACACGACGACGCGCACGATGGAAGATCTCGTCGCGCGCACGTACGCGCTGCGCGAAGAAGGCCTCTCGGCGTGGTGCTGGACGGGCGGCTACGCGGTGCCGCCGCGCACGCTCACCGGCTCGGTGCGGAGCGACATCGTGTTCGTCGATCCGATCGTCGGCGTCGGCGAGACGGCGATCAGCGATCATCGATCGTCGCAGCCGACGTTCGAAGAGCTGATCAAGCTCGCGGCCGACTGTCACGTCGCGGGCCTCACGAGCGGCAAGGCCGGGGTGCTGCATCTGCATCTCGGCGACGGCGCGCGGGGTTTGTCGATGGTGGATCGCGCGCTGCGCGAGACCGAGCTGCCCGCGCGCGTCTTCCATCCGACACACGTGAATCGTCAGCCGGTGCTCTTCGATCAAGCGATGGAGCTCGCGCGCGCGACGGGGCTCACCGTCGACGTCACGGCGTTCCCGGTCGACGGCGAAGACCCGGCGATCACCGCGGAGGACGCGATCGAGAAGTGGCTCGACGCGGGGATCCAGCGCGCGTGTCTGACCGTGAGCTCGGACGGCGGCGGTTGCCTGCCCGTCTTCGACGCGGATGGCCGCCTGATCGAGATGGACGTCGGCAAGTCGTCGATGCTGATCGCGACGCTGCGTCTGTTGATCGCCGAGCAGCGCGCGCTCGCCGACGTGCTGCCGTTCTTCACGTCGCACCCCGCGACGCAGCTGCGGCTCGCGCGCAAGGGCCGCGTGGTCGTCGGCGGAGACGCGGATCTCGTCGTGCTCGATCACGGCATCGTGGTCCGCGACGTGATGGCCAGAGGTCGTTGGATGGTGCGCGATCGCGCATCGACGGTTCGTGGAACGTTCGAGCGAGAGGGAGGCGCTCGGCCGTGCTGAGCAAGACGAAAGGAACGGCGAAGATGGCGGCTCTGCGGGCGACGATGGTTGTCGCTCGCGAGCGAAGCGAGACGGAGCAGGGGGTGAGCGGGATCCGGCTTTGCCGGTCCCGTGAGGGGCGCGCGCAGCGCCCCTAGGGGGATCAGTGCCCGCAAGAGTCGAAGCCGATAAGCAGCGTGGTTGGATCGTCCCCGTCGGCGGGGCGGAGGACAAAGAAGGTCGCGCAGAGATCCTCCGCAAGTTCGTCTCGCTCTGCGGCGGCGACAACGCGCGCATCGCGATCATCCCGACCGCGAGCCAGCTCGAGAGCACCGGTCGCAAGTACGAGGTCCTGTTCAAGGATCTCGGCGCGAAAGACGCGCAGTCGCTCGGCTACAAGAACCGCGAGGACACCGAGCGCAAAGACTGGATGGAGATGCTCGAGACGGCGACCGGCGTGTTCCTCACGGGCGGCAACCAGCTGCGCATCTCGACGGTGCTCGGCGGCACGATGGTCGCGACCACGATCCGCCGCATGAACGCGCGCGGCGTCCCGGTCGGCGGCACGTCGGCGGGCGCCGCGATCCTGAGCGAGCACATGATTGCGTTCGGCGCCGAAGGCGCGACGCCACGCGCCGGCATGGCGACGCTCGCGCCCGGCATGGGCCTGACGAACCGCGTCGTGATCGATCAACACTTCCGTCAGCGCGATCGCATCGGGCGCCTGCTCACCGCGCTCTCGTACAATCCGTTCGCCGTCGGGCTCGGGCTCGACGAGGACACTGCGGCGTTCATCGATGCGGACGACGTCGTGCACGTGCTCGGCGCGGGCGCGATCACCGTCGTCGACGCGGGCTCGATCGAGCACTCGTCGGTCGCGTCCGCCGAGATGGGCGACGTGCTCTGCATGACCGGCGTGCGCATCCATCTGCTGCCGAGCGGCGGCCGATTCGATCTCCAGTCCCGCAAGGCGTTCCCACCCCCGAGCCAGGAGTCCTGATGCAGATCCTCGAGCGTCGCGTCTACGTCGGACCGAACTTGTACGCGCACTTCCCGGTGGTGCGGCTGCTCGTGGAGCTGGAGGCGCTCGAAGATCATCCGAGCGCGAAGATCGACGGCTTCGTCGACGGGCTCTTGAAGGTGCTGCCGGGCCTCGAGAAGCACGGCTGCTCGTACGGCGCGCACGGCGGCTTCGTGCGTCGTTTGCGCGAGGACGGCGGCACGTGGATGGGCCACGTGCTCGAGCACGTCGCGATCGAGCTGCAGGTGCTGACAGGCGCGAAGGTCAGCTTCGGCAAGACGCGCGGCACCGGCAAGGATGGCGAGTACCACGTCGTCTTCGAGTACGAAGAGGAGAACGTGGGTCTCGCGGCGGTCGATCTCGCGCAACAGATCCTCGAGTCGCTGATCCCGAGCAAGCTGCGCAAGGAAGGAATCCTCCCCGAAGGGTTCGATGCGAAGGCCGAGATCCGCGCGCTCGTCGAGTACGCGCAGAAGAAGCAGCTCGGGCCGTCGACGGCCTCGCTCGTGCGCGCGGCCGAGGACCGGAACATTCCTTGGTTCCGGCTCAATTCGCGATCGCTCATCCAGCTCGGTCACGGCAAGTGGCAGAAGCGGATCCAGGCGACCATCACGAGCCAGACGTCGCACATCGGCGTCGAGCTCGCGTCGGACAAGGAAGAGACGAACCGTCTGCTCGGCGATCTCGGTCTGCCGGTGCCGCGTCAGCGCTGGGTGCGCAACGAGGCGGAGGCGGTGCGCGCCGCGGAGAAGCTCAAGTACCCCGTGGTCGTGAAGCCGCTCGATGCGAACCACGGTCGCGGCGTCACGACCGACATCCGCGACGCGGAAGCGATCAAGGTCGCGTTCGTGAAGGCGCGCGAGCACTCGCGCAGCGTGCTCGTCGAGACGTTCCTGGAGGGCTACGACCACCGCATGCTAGTCGTCGGCGGCGAGCTCATCGCGGTCGCCAAGCGCGTGCCCGGTCACGTCGTCGGCGATGGCAAGCACACGGTCGCCGAGCTCACCAAGATCGTGAACGACGATCCGCGCCGCGGCATCGGTCACGAGAACGTGCTCACGCGCCTCGAGCTCGACCACGAGGCCGAGCGCATGCTCGAGCGCGCCGGCAAGACGGTCACGACGGTTCCGGCGAAGGACGAGATGGTCTTCCTGCGCGGCACCGGGAATCTCTCGACGGGCGGCACCGCGATCGATCTCACCGACTCGGTGCATCCCGACAACCGCGAGATGGCGGTGCGTGCCGCGCGTGCGATTGGCCTGGACGTGATCGGCGTCGACTTCATCACGCCCGACATCACGCAGAGCTATCGCGACGTCGGCGGCGGCATCTGCGAGGTGAACGCGGCGCCCGGCTTCCGCATGCACGTCGCGCCGACCGAAGGAAAGCCACGCGACGTCGGCACGGCGGTCATCGAGATGTTGTTCCCCGCCGGGACGAATGCGCGCATTCCGATCGCGGCGCTCACCGGCACGAACGGCAAGACCACGACGGCGCGCATGCTCGCGCACATCCACAAGATGAACGGCAGCGTCGTGGGCCTCACGACGACCGACGGCGTGTACGTCGATGGCAACCGCACGTTCGCGGGCGACATGACGGGCCCGACGGCGGCGCGCATGGTCCTCAGCGATCCGACGGTCGATCTCGCGGTGCTCGAGACGGCGCGCGGCGGCTTGCTCCGCGCAGGCATGGGCTATCGCCACTGCGACGTGGGCGCGGTGCTCAACGTGACGAGCGATCACCTCGGCCTGCACGGCATCGACACGGTCGAGCAGCTCGCGCAGCTCAAGCGCATCGTCGTCGAGGTCGCGCGCGACACGGCAATCCTCAACGCCGACGATCCGCTCTGTCTCCAGATGGCCGATCACACGGAGGCGAGCCGCATCGGCTACGTGACGATGAACCCGCGCCACGAGCTCGTGCGACAGCACATCCGCGAGGGCGGGCTCGCGATCGTGTGCGAAGAGGGCATCAACGGGCAGATGATCACGCTCTACGACAAGGGCGCGCATCAGCCTCTGTTGTGGACGCATCTCATCCCGGCGACGCTCGAGGGCAAGGCGACGCACAACGTGCAGAACGCGATGTTCGCCGCGGTGATGGCGCACGCGCAGAATGTGAAGGCCGACACGATCCGTCAGGGCCTGCGCACGTTCGACACGACGTACTTCCAGGCGCCGGGCCGGCTCAACGTGTACGACCAGCTGCCGTTCAAGGTGATCCTCGACTACGGGCACAACCCGGCGGCGATGGAGGCGATGGCGAACCTCGTCGCCAAGCTCGAGGTGACCGGCAAGCGCGTGCTCGTGCTCGCAGCGCCCGGCGATCGACGCAACGAGGACATCGAAGCGATGTGCCAGATCGCGGCGCGCGTGTTCGATCGCGTGATCGTGAAGCAAGACGACGACACGCGCGGGCGCGCCTCGATGGAGGTCCCCGAGCTGATGAAGAAGGCGCTCTTGAATGCAGGGATGAAGAGCAGCGCGATCGAGATCATCGCCGAGGAAGAGAAGGCGGTGGAGCAGGCGCTGCGCACGGCCGAGCGCGGCGATCTCGTGCTCGTGCTGGCCGACAAGATCAGCCGCGCGTGGAAGCAGATCACGACGAGCACGCCCGCCGCGCCGGCGCCGAGCGCGACGCGCATGGCGAGCGATCGCCCGCCCGAGCCGTCGCGCGTGGTCGACGCGTCGATCACGCTGGTCGGGCTCGAGATCGTGAAAGACGAGCGCGGCGTGCGGCTTGCGCGCAACACGGCGTCCGAAGACTGAATCGCGATGAGGATCGTCGACTCCCGGAGGCTCCGAGGCCCGAGCCTCGGGGCGAGCGGCCCGGGTGCGATCGTCGAGGTCGCGCTCGAGCGCGGTGAGCGGATCGAGAAAGCGATTCGTGCGGCGCGTAGCTCGCTCGCGTGGATGAGCGCTCGGCTCCGTCAGCCTGCGATGGCGCGTGGCGCGATCGTCCGCGCGTTCGACGGCGGATTCGCGCTCTTCGTGCCCGCTCCGATCGATCGGCTCGAGCCGGCCGTCGACGTGCTCGACTGGGTGATCGACGATGCGACCGAGCGCAGCGATCGACCGCGGGCCGTGAAGCGTTTGCGCGCGGAGCTCGTCCGTCACCGAGATCCGGCATTGGTCGCGATGCAGCGCGCGGCGCGCGTGCATCGGCTGCCGTTTCTCTACGACGACGACGTGATCACGATCGGTCACGCCGGGTCGTCGATTCGTCATGCTCTCGGCTCCATTCCCTCGCCGCGGGAGCTGCCGTGGAAGTCGCTCGCTGCGATCCCCGTCGCGCTCGTCACGGGCACGAACGGCAAGACGACGACGACGCGTCTCGTCGCGCGCATCGCGAAGCTCGCGGGCCTCGTGCCCGGCATCACGTCGTCGGATGGCACCGCGATCGACGAGGCGATCGTGGATGCGGGCGACAACACGGGCGGCGAGTCGGCGCGCGCGGTGCTGCGTGATCCACGCGTGCAGATCGCGATCCTCGAGACCGCACGCGGCGGTCTGCTGCGGCGTGGGCTCGCGGTGACGAACGTGGATGCGGCGCTCATCACGAACGTGACGGCCGATCATCTCGGCGAGCACGGTGTGCTCGATCTGAAGACTCTCGTGGCGACGAAGGCCGTCGTCGGCCACGCGGTGAAGAAGGGCGGAAAGCTCGTCCTCGGCGCCGACGATCCGCAGCTGCGCAAGATCGCGTCGACGTTCGCCGCCGAGCGCGTGCTCTTCGCGATCGAGCCGAAGAACGTCCGCGCTCATCGCGGGCACGCCTTCGTGCTCCACGAGGGATCTCTGGTGCACGTGCACGGTCGATCCCGCGACGTGCTCGTGCGCGTCGACGAAGTCCCGATCACGGACGGCGGCCGCGCCGTCCACAACGTGAAGAACGCGCTCGCCGCTGCCGCGCTCGCGTTCTCGCTCGATCTGCCGCGCGATGCGATCGTCGCCGGTCTGCGGTCGTTCGGCTCCTCGGACAACGCGGGCCGCGGAAACGTCGTCACGACGAGCAAGGGCGTGCGCGTACTGCTCGACTTCGGGCACAACCCCGCCGCCGTGAAGGACCTCTACGCGTGGGCACGCACGCTCGGCACGCGCGTCTTCGCGGTGCTCACGCAACCTGGCGATCGCACCGACGACGCCATGCAAGACTTCGCGCGCGCCGTCGTCGATGCCGGCATCGCAGAAGCGTTCGTGTGGGAGACGGAGTCGCTCCTTCGCGGGCGCGCCGCCGGATCGATCACGGCGACGTTGACGCGTGCGCTGCGCGGCACGCGGACGACGCGCGCGAAGACCGAGGCCGAAGCGATCCGAGCGGCGCTGAAGCGCGCGAAGAAGGGCGACGTCGTCGTCGTGTCGCCCAGCCTCGATCGCGCGTTGCCGTAGCTCACGCCGCGCTGCGCATCGGCGCCTGCTCGGCGCTCTCGACGTCGTCCTCGACACGCGCCCCCGCGCGACGCGTGCACGGATCGTCGAAGAACGCGGCGCGCATCGTCTCGGGCATGCGGTTGCCGAGCTCCTTCGCGATGTCGCCATAGAGCTTCACGAATGCGGTGCGCGCCTCCACCTCTTCAGCGAGGACCGCTTCGTAGTGGTCGAACGCGAACGTGCAGGCGGCGAGCTGCACGGAGACCTCGCGCAACGCGTCTCGCACCGGCGGAATGCAGCGGGCGCGCACGGTCGCATCGGGATGCACCTCGATCCGCACCAAGAGCTCCTCGGCACGCGCGACGCGGGACTCACCACGAAGCGGAAGACCGCTGCGATGCGCCTCGTGGCTGAGCGGGATCATCGCGAGCGCGAGCCGCTGCTCGGCGAAGCGATGCGCGACGCGATGCGGCGTCACCGCGCGCAATGCCTCGGTCGAGCGCGCGGACGCGGCTGCGAGCTCTTCGCAGCGACGCTCGAGGAACGGCGCGAGATCGGCGCCAGTGGGTGACGCGCGCAGCGCGACGAGGAGGAACTCGCCGAGAGCGAGCAAACGAGACGCGGGGGCAGACGCGGTGGGGAGATACATGACGGGCTCCATTTCTTTGGGGTTCGAGCGGGCTTCATCGTCCGCTCGTCCATGTCATCGGCCCGCAGCGCCGCGCGTTGCGCGATTTCGGTCTCGATCCCCCAGCGCGTCGACGGATCGCGGGGTCCGCTCCCCATCTCGCCGAGAGATTCCGCGCACTTGGCGCTGGCATCGAGCGCGCATTTCTACGCGCCCAGGAGGCCGAACATGGTGCGAATCGAAGGTGCGGGCGCGAGCGACAAGGGAATCCGGGCGCGGAACGAGGACGCGTTCCGCGAGCTGCCGGACGCGGGCTTCTTCGTGCTCGCCGACGGGATGGGCGGCTACGAGGGCGGACAGGTCGCGAGCCTCGTCGTCGTCGAGACGCTCGCCGACTTCTACGCGCGCAACGCGTCCGATCGGGATCTGACGTGGCCCTTCGCGGTCGACGGTGACCTCGATCTCGAGAGCAACCAAGCATTGGTCGGCGCACACATGGCGCACGCCGCCGTGCTCGCCCGCAAGCGCGGCCCGCTGAAGGAGATGGGCTCGACGGTCGCCGCGATCGCGTTCCGGGGAGCACACGCGGTCGTCATGCACACGGGCGACAGTCGCGTGTACCGAGCTCGCGATGGTCGCATCGAGCGCCTCACGCGCGACCACTCGTTCGTGGAAGAGATGGCCGCGCACACGCCGATGGATCCCGAGCAGCACGCGCGCCTGGTCGAGCAGTACGGACACGTCGTCACGCGCGCGGTCGGCATCGGCAAGAGCATCCAGCCGACGGTGACGCGTCACGAGGTCTCGGCAGGCGACGTCTTCCTGCTCACGACCGATGGCGTGCACGGCGTTCTCGACGACGACGAGCTCGGCGATCTGCTCGGGCATCTCCCGCCACGCGACGCCGCGAAGCACCTCGTCGCGCGCGCGATCGAGGCGGGCTCGCGCGACAACGCGACCGCGATCGTCGTGCGCGCGAAATGACGTTACTTGCGGGGCGCCAGCCCGTACTTGTCGAGCAGATCACGCAGGTGCTTGCGGTCGACGTCGGCGAGGCGCGCGGCCTCCGATACGTTGCCGTCGGCGCGCTCGACGAGATCGGCGAGGTACTTCTTCTCGAACGCGGTGATCACGAGCTGCTTGGCCTCGGCGAACGGAAGATCGCTGCGCACGCTCGCGGCGTCGCCCTCGATCGTGCGCGGGCCGAGCGCACCGATCTTCAGCTCGGCGAACGTGCGCGCCGCGGGCGAGAGCGCGATCGCGCGATCGATCGCGTTGCGCAGCTCGCGCGCGTTGCCGGGCCAGTCGTGCACGTGGAGCGTCTCGAGGCCCAGGCCGGTGACCGGTCCTTCGAGCCCGCGCACGCGCAGGATCTCGAGCGCGATCGGCGCCAGATCTTCGCGTCGCGCGCGCAGAGGAGGGATGCGAACGCGCAGCACCGAGAGCCGATAGTAGAGGTCGGGACGGAAGGCGCCCTCGGCGACCTTGCGCGTGAGATCGTCCCGCGATGCGGCGACGACGCGCACGTCGAACACACGCTCGTCGTCCGAGCCGACCGCGCGCACGCGTCGCTCTTCGAGCACGCGGAGCAATCGCGTCTGCACGTTCGTGGGCACCGAGCCGAGCTCGTCGAGGAACAACGTGCCGCCATCGGCGCGCACGAACGCGCCCTTGCGTGGGCCGGTCGCGCCCGTGAACGCGCCGCGCACGTGGCCGAAGAGCTCGCTCTCGATCAGGCCTTCCGGAAGCGCCGAACAGTCGATCGCGACGAACGGCTTCTTGCGCCGATCGCTCGCGTCGTGGATGGCGCGCGCCGCGAGCTCCTTGCCCGAGCCGGTCTCTCCCTCGAGCAGGACCGTCGCGTTGGACTCGGCCGCCAGCTCGAGCACCGCGAACACCTCGCGCATCGCGAGGCTCTCGCCGACCATCTCGCCGAAGCGGCGCGACTGGCTCGGTGTGATCTCGAGCTCGGTCGGCTCGGCGAGCAGGCGCACGAACGTGTGTCCGAGCTTGAGCGTCGCGCCGATCGCGATCGTCGCGCGATCGATCCGAACACCCTCGTAGAAGGTGCCGTTCGTGCTCGCGCCGTCGACGACGTCGATGCCGCTGCCGTCACGGCGGAGCGTGCAGTGGCGGCGCGAGACGCGATCGTCGCGCAAGACCAGATCCGCGCTCGGATCGGTGCCGATGACGCAGTCGACGTCGCTCGTGATCCGTGCGGCGCGGCCCGCGTCGGGGCCCTCGATCACGACGACCTGCACACCGACGCGGGCGTCCGCGCCGTCGACGGTGCTCGGATGCGTGGTCGCGACGGTCTTCATCGTCCGATGAAGTGTAGCCGCTCAGGGCAGGGCGAACGGCGTGATCGCGAGGACGTCCAGGACGACGGCGGGCTCCGTCGTCGAGTCGCCGATCTCGAGGCGCCGAGTCGCGCGATCGAAGTGGATCGAAGGGCGCCGTGTGCCCTGCGAACGGATGCGGAGAAGATCTGGAGGCATCATGACGAGCCCGACGTCGCACGCGAGATCGGGCGACCAGAGCTGCCGATCGAAGCAGTGCAACGTCGCGCGACACGGCGTCCACGCTGCGCCGTGGGCCACGGCGAGGACACACGTCTCGCCCGGTTGGGCCCACGTCGAGTGATCGGCGCGGACGACGCGCGCGCGGATCACGGTCCCGAACGGCGTCCCTGCCGAAGGTGTGTTGGTAGGCACGCTCGGCCCGATCGGCAGCATGGCCGTCGCCAGATCGTCGCGGACGCGGTCGAGCTCGGCGGCGAGGGCGCTGAGATCGTCGCGAGCGCGCCTCGCCCGTGCGCTCGCGGCGCTGGCGCGAGAACGAAACGCCATGCTGCCTGCCGTCGCCGCGACCAGTGCGAACCACGACGACACGAGCGCGCCGATCACGATGCGACGCACGAGCGGGCTCCAGGCTCCGGTCTGCGCGAGGGCATCGCGCTCCGATCGGACGCGAGCGAGCTGCTGACGAAGAAGCGCCAGCTCGGCATCGCGTCTGCGGGCGAGGTCGAGCTCGACCCGCCGTCGTGCACCGTCGCGCTCGAGCTCCTCGATCCGCTCGCGCGCGGCGTCGGCGTCGTCGCGATAGGGCACGCCTCTGCTCATCGCGCGAGGAGCGCGCCGTATTTCGCGATACGTTGGCCCCAGTGACCGACATCCCCGAGCGCATCGGGCCCTATCGCGTGCTCTCGCGTCTGGGCGCGGGCGGGATGGCCGAGGTGTTTCTCGCACACGCCTTCGGCGCGAGCGGCTTCGAGAAGAAGGTCGCCATCAAGCGTCTCTTGCCGGAGCTGAAGGACGAGCCCGAGCTGCAGAAGCTCTTGCTAGAGGAGGCGCGGCTCGGCGCGATCTTCGCGCACGAGTGTCTGATCGGCGTGCACGAGCTCGGCGTCGATCGCGGCGAGTACTTCGTCCGCATGGACTACGTCGACGGATCCGATCTGGCGGCGCTCGCGCGGCACGAGCCGCTCGATGCCGCGCTGGCGTTGCTCGTCACCGAGCGCGTGTTGCTCGCGCTCGCGTACGTCCACGCTTCGACCGATGCGCGCGGCGTCCCGCTCGGGCTCGTCCATCGGGACGTGTCGCCGCAGAACGTGCTCGTGTCCCGCAGCGGCGAGGTGAAGCTCGGCGACTTCGGGATCGCGAAGGCGACGCAGCGCGCGGACACCACGCAGGCGAACTTCCGGCGCGGCAAGTACGCGTACATGTCGCCCGAGCAGGTCGGCAAGCACGCGCTCGCGGCGAGCAGCGATCAGTTCGGGCTCGGCGTGATGCTCTACGAGCTGCTCACGGGCGCGCGTCCGTACGACGGAGACTCGCCGTTGCTCACGCTCGATCGCATCCGCGAGGCCGCGCCGCCCGACGTTCGTGCGATTCCGCAGGACGTCGCTGCGATCGTGCTGCGATGCTTGTGTCGCGAGCCGAACGATCGGTTCGAGACGACGGAATCCGCCTTGATCGCCGTCGCAGAAGCGCGTCGAGCCCGGCCGCTCGTCACCGCGCTCGATCTCGCACGTTGGGTGATCGAGCGCCTCGACGGCTCGCGGCCCAGCGACTCCACGACGCGCCCGCGAACGCGCCCGCTCTGACCATCGCGCCGTGCGCTCACGCCTGGCACCGGCTCGTCGCGCCGGCCCACACTGCGCGCTCGTGACGACGATCGATCCCAGCGCCGAATCGTGGCTGCCGTCCGGGCTCGCCGCGCGCTTGGTCGCCCTCGTGCCCGGCTCACGCATCGTTCGCGCGCGCGTGCTCGGTGACGACGATGCGGGCAGCGCCGCGACCGAGGCGAAGAAGGGCCTCGGCTACGGACGGCCGATCCGCGTCGACCTCACGAGCGGTGCCGGCCCGCGCACGCTCGTCGTGCATACCGCGCGTGCCAACGACTTCGGCCACGACCGACGCGCCGATCGCGCCGACGCGATGCTCCTCGCGTACGACTCGTTTCCGCTCGTGCCTGGCCACGTGCGAGCGATCGACGTCGGGGCCATCCGCAGCGACGGCACGCTCTTGCCGCTCGGCGACACCGGCGAGCTCTATCTCGTGACGGAGTGGGCCGACGGCGATCTCTACGCGGACGACCTGCGTCGCGTGGCGGAGACCGGCATCGCGACCGAGCTCGATCTCGCACGCTGCGAGGCGCTCGCGCGGCATCTCTCGACCATGCACGCGATGCGCGGCTCGCACGACGGCGCGTACGTGCGCGCGATCCGCGATCTCGTCGGCCACGGCGAGGGCATCGCGGGGATCGTCGATGCGTATGCCGACGACACGCCGTTCGCGCCGCGCGCGCGGCTCGAAGCGATCGAGCACTCGATCCTCGGATGGCGGCACCGTCTCAAGCGCGAGGTCGGGCGACTGCGCCGCACGCACGGCGACTTCCACCCGTTCAACCTCGTGTTCCCGCACGCCAGCGCGGAGCCGATCCTGCTCGACACCAGCCGCGGCTCCGAAGGCGACCCGGCGGACGACGTCGCGGCGCTGAGCATCAACTATCTCTTCTTCGGGCTCGCGCATCGCGAGCGCTGGGCGAGCGGGTTGGGGCAGCTCTGGGATCGCTTCTTCGACGTCTACCTCTCGTCGGACGACCTCGATGTGCTCTCGGTGATCGCGCCGTTCTACGCATGGCGCGGGCTCGTGATCGCTTGCCCGCTCTGGTATCCATCGACGCGCGAGGCCGACCGCGATCGCATCCTGGGCTTCGTCGAGCGCGCACTGGCCGCGCCGCGCTTCGAGCGCGCATGGGGCCCGGAGGCGATGCGTTGAGCGGCGTCGTCGTCTGGCTCACGGGCCTGCCGTCGAGCGGCAAGTCGACCTTCGCGCGCGCCGCGGCCGAACGCCTGCGCGCGACCGGAATCGCAGTGGCCGTGCTCGACGGAGACGACGTGCGCGCCGTCTTGCGTCCCGTGCCCGGCTACGACGACGCGGCGCGCGCGGAGTTCTACGCGTCGCTCTCGGGGCTCGCCGCGCTGCTCGCGCAGCAAGGTCTCGTGGTGTTGGTGCCCGCGACGGCGAACCGCGCGGTCTTCCGCGATCACGCGCGTCTGCTCGCGCCGCGCTTCGTGGAGGTGTTCGTCGCGACGCCGATCGAGGTGTGCGTTCGTCGCGATGCCAAAGGGCTCTACGCACGGAGCGCCGCGGGAGACATCGGCGCGATGCCGGGTGCCGGCGCCACGTACGAGCCGCCGCTCCATCCGGATCTGGTGCTCGACGGCGGCGAGGCCGACCTCGCGAAGCTCGTCGAGGCTTGCCAGCGTGCGGCCACCTGACGCTCGCGGGATGGGCCGGTGCGACAGCCGGCAGGTCGTCAGGCGTTGATCGTCGTCACGCGCACCGGTCGCTTGAACGTCTGCTCGAAGTAGCTTGCCTTGCGCGCGGTCGTCCACATCTCGAGCGAGAGATCCTCGCGCCCCGTGGCCTTGATCGTCACCTCGCGCGGGCTCACGCCCACCTCGATGCTCTGCACCTTGCTGCGATGACCGCGGTCGAGCGCGTCCGCGATGCGCAAGATCGCCGAGAGCCGACGCACCTTGCGCTGTGCCTCGGGATCGAGCGCGCCGAAGCTCTCGTGCTTCTGCGACGGCTCCGCGCGTCGGTGGTAGCGCGCGATGCACGCCACGATGCTCCGCAGCTCCGGCGAGAGACCCATGATGTCCGAGTGCTCGAGGATGTACTGCGTGTGCTTGTGGTGCGCCGAGCTCTCGACGAACTCGCCGATGTCGTGCGTGAGCGCCGCCACGCGCAGGAGCACGCGGTCCTCGGGGCCGAGCCCGTGCAGCTCGCTCAGCCGATCGAAGAGCTGGGCCGCGATGCGATCGACCTGCGTCGCGTGCGTCTCGTCGAAGTGGTAGCGCCGGCCGAGCTGCACCGCGGCGCGTGCCGCGAGGTGCTCGTCGATCTTCGGATCCCAGACGCGGAAGTGCTTCTCGACCAGCTCCGACGCGAGCCCTTCTTTCAAGCCCACGCCCGGCGCGACGATCGCATCGGTACGCGCGAGATCGGCGACTGCGACCAGCGCGTAGAGGGCGGGGACGATCACGTCCGAGCGATCGGGACGCAGGCCGTAGCGCTTGCGCCGCGCCGCCGCCGTCATCTTCTTCATCCGCACGAGCAGCTTGCGCGCCGCGCTCACGTCGATCGTCGGAAGCAGATGCCCCTTCATCGGCACGAGCTGCGCGATCGCGTCGAAGCTGCCTCCCGTGCCTGCGACCACGTCGTAGCTACGTTTTCCGTAGCTCTGCACCACCGGGGCGAGCACGCGATCGACGTACTCCGTGAGCAGCTTCTCCTGGCTCTTCGTGACCGCCTTGCCTGCATCGAGGAACGACTCGAGCAGACGCACGGTGCCGATCTCGAGCGAAGTCGAGAAGCGCACCTCGTCGTGGTGCACCTCGCTCAGCTCGAGCGAGCCGCCGCCGAGATCGCAGAGCAGGGCGCGCCGATCGACCAACGGAATACGCTTCTCGACGGCGACCTTCACGAGGCGTGCCTCTTCGGCGCCGTCGATCGCTTCGAGCGCGATGCCGGCGTCGCTCGCCTTCTCGAGCAGCACGTGGGCGTTCTCGGCATCACGTGCGGACGCCGTGACCACCGCGCGCACTTCGACGACGTCGAGCTCGGCGATGCGCTTGCCGAAGTCCTTCAGGACGCGGACGCACTCGTCGATCGCCCTCGGATCGAGCTTGCCGGTGAGGAACACCGAGTGGCCCATGCGCACGGGCTTGCGGATCGAGGCCAGCTCGACGATGCGATCGGCTGCATCGGCCTCGACGACCAGCAGGCGCGAGGCGTTGCTTCCGACGTCGATGGAGGCGAACCGCGGCACGTCGGCGTTGTACACGGCCCGGTGCACGGCAGAAAGGCTCATGCGCGATCCTGCGCCGAACGATGTGGGCGCCGTGTCCGCAGTTCGGTCCCACGCGCGACCCCCGTCTGTTACGATGGGTTACGGCTTTCACGGAGGCGTCTTCCATGCTCCGCCACTTCGCTTCGGACCTGTGTCTCATCGCCGCGCTCGCGCTCGTTCCGGCGTGCAGCGCGATCGTCAACCCCGACACGACGCGCCTCGGCGACGGCGTGGATGCCGGACAGGGTCCGATCGACGGAGGACACGGCGAGCTCGACACCGGCCCCGACGGCGGCCACGGCTGCCCCACGAGCTGCGACGACATGATTCCGTGCACGACTGATGCGTGCGACTCGGCGAGCGGCACCTGCACGCACTCGCCGAACGACGCGGCGTGCGGCGTGGGGATGCGATGCTCCGCGACGCGCGGCTGCGTGGGCATGCAGTGCACGAGCAACGCCGACTGCGACGACGGCAACGTGTGCAACGGCGCGGATACCTGCGCACCGGGAACCGCGGGCGCCGATCCGACGAGTGGCTGCGTCCACGGCGTGACGATGGATTGCGACGATCACGTCGCGTGCACGGTCGATTCGTGCGTGCCGGCGACCGGTTGCTCGCACGTCACCGATGCGACGCAGTGCGACGATCACATCGGGTGCACGCACGATGGCTGCGCGCTGAACGGCTGCACGCACACGACCGACAACACGCTCTGCGCACCGGCGGGCGGCTGCATGAGCGGCGGCACCTGCATGATCGGCATGGGCTGCGTCGGCGGTACCACGATGATGTGCGTCGCAGACGGCGACGGATGCACGGCCGATCCGGTCGACTGCGATCCATCGACGGGCATGTGCCTGCACCCGCCGCGCGACGACGACGGCGACGGCTTTCCGACCGAGACGGCGAACGGGCTGACCTGCCCGGGCGGCACCGACTGCGACGACACCAATCCGAACGTCCATCCGGGCGCGCCCGAGATCTGCGACGGCATCGACAACAACTGCAACGGTGCGATCGACGAGACGGGCTGCGCCGGCGATACGTGCGCCAACGAGGTGCAGATTCCGCTGAGCGGAGGTCCCGGCGGAACGCGCACTGGCACCGCCTCCGGCGCCAACGGGGGCGATCACGACGACTACATGGCGACGTGCGGGCACGCGGGCGGGCGCGATGCCGTCTATTACGTCGACATCCCGGCGGGCCTGCTGACGAACGCGATCGATGTCGTGATCAGCACGGAGAACGCGACGACGAACTTCGACACCGTCGTCGCCGCCACCACCACGAGCCCGTGCAGCGCCGCCGGCTTCAGCGCGGCACACTGCGACGACGACGCCACGAGCATGACGCGGGACAGCCGCCTCGCGTTCTGCATCCCCGGCGCCGCGGCGACGACCGGGATGCGCTTGCACGTCCTGGTGGATGGCTTCGACAACACTTCGACCGGGAACTTCCAGGTCAGCGTGCTCCTCACGCCGCGCACGGGATCGACCTGTCCTTGAGGTCGGCCTCGCACCCACGTTCGTCACGACTTGGCGAGGTTCGGCGATTTCTGTGAACATGGCCGTCCCGTGACCGAGGCGACTGATGCGATCCGACCGACCCTGCTCATGGTGGGTCGGGGCGAGGCGATGGACGCAGCGCTCAAGGTCGCCCTCGACCGGCA